>JAGCOW010000049.1 GCA_017642535.1 Bacteroidales bacterium
CGGCGGTTAAGCAATAGTTTCCGTTCGCGGTCGGGAGTATGGTTGTTGTAACTACCGAAGGAATATTCCGAAATGTGCATTCCTTTGCACCACAGTTCATTATTGTGAAAATAGCAAAATGCCTCGGTCACGTTCGCCTTTCCGTCACGGATTGACTTGATTTCCGTACCGGTAAGGACGATTCCCGCAGTATATGTCTGAATGGTCTCGTACTCAAACGATGCCTTTTTATTTTTTATGTATATTTTGTTGTCGGCCACTTAAAATTACTTTTTTATTATTCATTGAGCATTGCGCATTACACATTACGCATTGTTCTTACACCAGTCCCGAAAATCCCATAAACGCCAATGCCAGCAATCCTGCCGAGATAAGCGAGATAGGGGTGCCTTGTAGTTTTCTTGGCGTTTCGGTTATTTCCAGTTGTTCGCGTATGCCGGCAAAAAGCACCAAAGCAAGTCCGAATGCCAAGGAGTTTGCCAAAGCGAATACGACAGCCAGTCCCAATGAATTAGCTTCTACAAAATTGAACTTGCTTGGCAAATCCAACGCCATAATCGACACACCGAGCACACAACAGTTCGTCGTGATAAGCGGCAAAAACACGCCAAGCGCTTCGTATAAGGAATGAGAAACCTTTTTTAGCACGATTTCGACCATTTGCACCAACGAAGCAATAATCAATATGAAACTGATTGTCTGCAAAAACTCAAGTTCAAGCGGAACAAGCACGTATTGGTTCAAAAGGTACGTCACTAATGTGGCAAGCACCATTACAAACATTACGGCGCCCGACATTCCCAGTGCGGTGTTCACTCGTTTGGAAACGCCCAAAAACGGACAAATTCCCAAAAATTGACTCAACACGATGTTGTTTACAAATACTGCCGATATGATGATTAAAACGTAAGCCATAGTTTTTTAATTTAAGAATTACAAATTGTGCATTGTGCATTATCATTGTTTTCGAATTACTGCAATCAAATACGCCAATACCAAAAACGCACCCGGAGGCAATATGAACACCAACATCATTTTTGGTTCTTGTACACCGATGATACTGAATAAGTTAAATCCAAACACCGTTCCTGCACCGAGCAGTTCACGAACAAGACCTAACAGCGTGAGCGCCAAAGTAAATCCGAGTCCCATTCCAATGCCGTCAAATAACGAATCCACCAAACCGTTTTTTGACGCAAATGCCTCGGCACGACCGAGAATGATGCAGTTTACCACAATCAACGGAATGTACAGACCTAATTGCTCGTACAAGAACGGCACGTAGGCCTCCATAAGAAGTTGGACAATAGTCACAAACGAAGCGATAATGACGATAAACGCAGGAATTCTGACTTTATCGGGAATCACATTTTTCAATACGGATATAAAACAGTTGGAAAGAACCAGCACAAACATTGTGGCCAAACCCATTCCCAAACCATTTGTGCCTGATGTTGTCACGCCAAGGGTAGGACACATACCCAGTAGGAGAACAAATATCGGGTTTTCCTTTATAATTCCGCGTGTAAGATTTTTAATGTCTGCCATATTAGTTATGTTTTGTGGCACCAGTATCTGCGTCAATGCCTGATTTGTTATCTGTTACAATTGAAAAAGCTTTATAGGCCTTGCGAATTGTCGTGCAAAATGCTCGTGAACTAATCGTTGCAGCTGTAAGAGCATCTACATCGCCACCGTCTTTTTTCACAATCGCTTTTTTCGTTTTGCAGTCAAAGCCAATAAATTGCGAACGAAATTTCTCGGTGGTCATTTGGTCGCCCAAACCCGGTGTTTCCTGATGGGTAACTACCGACGTATTGTAAATCGTGCCATCGGGATTGAAACCGACCATGATTTGCACGTTTCCGCCAAATCCTGAATTTGTAGAACTTAAAATTGCGTAACCCACAATCTCGTCGCCGTTTTGAGCAGTGTAAACCGCAAGACTATCGTCGTCAACGGCTACTTTTTCGCACGTTTCAAGTGGATTGTTGTTGAATGCGGGAACGACGGCTGAAATGGCCTCAATTTGTTTCTGTTGTTTGGAATTTGCAATCGGATCCTTGGTGACTTGCTGCACAAATCCCAACGAAAGTCCTGCAACCAAGGTTATCACCAATAGCGAGATAACCATATTTTTGAGTGAAGATTCTATTTTTTGTGCCATATCGACGTTTTTAATTTCTGTCTATTTTGTTTACAAATATAAGCAATTTTCTTGTATCGTTGAATCGAGACAGGGGTGGTTTTTTGATATTGATTTCCAATCACCGTAAAATTTGTTTTCGTTACAATAGGAACGAAATCAGGTAAATTTTTCTATCTTTGTAAAAACGAATTAGTGAAAATTTTAATCTTTTTGCCTATGAAGCAGTAGAAAATAGTAAGCACAATATATAATTGAAGCGTTAAGAATTATCTTGAATTTCTGAAAAACTGGACACTTTTTAGGAATACAAATTTCTGAAGATTATTCACCGAGATATGACGAAACGTTCACGTTAGCGTGGACTTTGTCGTGTTATTTGGTGAATAAGGTAGTCCAGTAAATCCTCAGAAATTCAAATGATTACGAAATACAAGTACCACGCTTTTTTTATGTGCGTATGTGAACAAAAATCAAGGTACTCCGACGCTTCCGAAAGTCGGTTAACAAGAAGTAGGAAGTATTCATTAAAATTTTTAGTTATGTTGATAGGAGCAGACGAACTTATTCTTCATATAAGAAAGAATAAAAAAAGAGACAACGAAAGTAACGATGTAATAGGAAAAGAGATTAGAAAAATAGTTGAAAGTTTAGGTGGTCACTTGACAAAAAAAAGAAGACCTGCAAAATGGGATACTTCTAATACGAAAAAAGTTGGAAAAGACAAATTACCAAAAACAGCAGCTCAATATGAGATAGATTTTGACAAATTACCAGATTTATTTAAAGCATTATCATTATGAAAAAGTTAATTACATTTTTCCTCACTCTATTTGTAGCAAGTAGCGTGTGGGCCAAGTATGAAGGCTATAGCAGATGGTCATATGAAGATTATCTAGGTGAATTATCGATAGATTATAATGGCTACGAATATTTTGATTTAGGCTATCTTACATTCATTACAGGAAATAGTAAAAAGGATTGGAATTTGCCAGAAAACTGTGTTGCTGTTATGTCTGGTGGAGAATTTTTAACTAAAGATGCATGGATTTCTTATGTAAAAAATACTCTTGGTGGCAAATGTGATATACCTGCAACTGTCACATACAATGGAAAAACATATACTGTGACTGAAATTTGGGATATTGGTGGAAAAAATGATGGCGAAGGAGGTATAACTTCAATAACTATACCAGAAACAGTTACATATGTTGGATATATTGGGGATAATACATTAACTTCAATAATATTTCCTCGTAGTGTTACGTTTATTGATTGGATTCAGAGTACTTCTTTAACTTCAATAACTATTTCTAGCAGTATTATAGAGCTTGAGGAACAAGCTTTTGAAGATTGTCCCAATCTAATAAATGTAACGTGTTTGGCAACTACACCGCCAAAGGCATATTCAAATTCTTTCGACAATTACAATGGCTATCTGTATATTCCTTGCGAGAGCCGAGAAGCATACGAAACACACACTTGTTGGGGTTCGTTCAAACATATCATGTGTGGTACTACGGCTATTCCCGAGGTTTCTACTAATGCGGAAATAACTATCTCCAACAACCAAATCTTTCTGAACGGCGAAGCACCAGCATTCGTGGTAACCGTTTCAGGTCAGAAAATCGCAAATGCAAACCTCAAGGCAGGAGTGTATTTTGTGGTTGTTGATGGAAAATCGGTTAGCGTTTCGGTACGGTAATTCCGTAGAGACGTAGCGCGCTACGTCTCTACAAATTGATGATGAATAAAAATAGAAAAGGGAAAAATGCTCCGCATTTTTCCCTTTTCGTTTTCATCTTCCCAATGGCGTCGTCATGCCGAACGTAGTGAGGCATCTGTCCACACAATCAATGGTTAGTACATTCAAAGCAAGGAATCTGTTTGTTTGATGCACAATGCACTATTAAGGGATTCTCGTGAGGGGGGGCTTTATTTTGTGCTTAACTAAGCCCTGAACATTTTTATACTGAAAAAATTCGCAAAATGTCGAATCGTTTCAAAAAACGCTTATATTTGCATAAATAAAAAGTCGAAAATGATAGTTGTATTCACGCAAGATTACTTGTCGGAATTGTATGAAAAGGGAAGTACGTCAGACAAAAAACATAGATTTCAACCGAATGTGGTTCGAGGATATCAAAAGGGAATAAATTATTTGAAGGTTGTAAATAAAATAGAGGACTTGTTTCCCATAAAGTCTTTGAATTATGAGGTTTTAACAGGTGATAAAAAAGGAATTTCGTCAATTCGTGCAAATGATAAATATAGAATTGAATTTATTGTGGATAAGGAAAACGAAATGATAACTGTGTGTAACATATTAGAACTTTCAAACCATTATAAATAAAGGACTATGATAACTTACAAAAATATAGAACCAACAAAAATTGCCAATAATCTATCGTCGTCGTTTGCAATTCATCCCGGAGAATTGATTAAAGATGAGATAGACAGTCGGAATATTACCCAAAAACAATTGGCTGAAAAAATGAACGTGTCATATACCGTTTTGAATGAAGTTCTAAACGGAAAACGTCCTGTAAATACCGAATATGCCATTCTATTGCAGGAAGTTTTGGGGATAGATGCCAAGATTTGGCTCCGTCTTCAAATAGAATATAATCTGCAAGTCGCAAAGCAAGACGAGAAACTGATAAAGAAATTAAATCGCATTCGGGATTGTGCAGCTGTATTGCTGTAATGATGAAAAACTCTATTTTTTAGCTCCGTAACGATGTGGTTTGATTTTATTGATAAGAGGGACAATGGCGTTCATAATCAATATTGCGAACGACATTCCTTCTGGATATGCACCAAATTTTCTTATGATAATGGTAATCACACCGATACCAATTCCAAAAATGATTTTGCCCAGACTTGTCATTGGTGATGTTGAATAGTCGGTCGCCATAAAAATTGCACCGAGCATTGCTCCGCCCGAACAAATGTGTATCAGTGGGTTTGCATTCAATTCGGGATTTACGACGAACATAATGCCCGATAAGATGAACATTGAACCCAACACGCTCATAGGAATGTGCCACGTAATTGTTCTTGTGCAGAGCAGGTAAATTCCTCCGATTACAAGGGCTATGACGGAAATTTCACCGAAACTACCGCCAATGTTGCCAAGAAACATATCTTGCATAGATGGTAAGTCAATCTGCGACAATGTTTTGCCACTCATAATGCTTTCTTTTATCAAACCAAGCGGAGTGGCTCCGGTCGTGCCGTCAATTGTTTCATAATCTTGCACTTTCGACCACGTGGTCATGTCGGCAGGGAAAGAAACCAACAAAAATACACGGCCAACCAATGCAGGGTTGAAAATGTTGCAGCCCAAACCGCCGAACGACATTTTTGCAATACCGATAGCGACCAAACTTCCTATAACGACCATCCACAACGGCAACGTGTTGGGTAGGTTGAACGAAAGCAGCACGCCCGTGATTATTGCCGAACAATCTTTTATGGAATATTCTTCGTCTTTGAACAGCCATTTGCTGATGGCAAATTCAAAGAACACACAGGAAATAACTGCCGTGAGCATTGAAATCAAGGCAGATACGCCAAATACGACTATGGAAAACACAAAGGCGGGAATGAGTGCTATCAACACATTGCACATCAATTTTCGTGTGTTTGTGTCTGTTTGATAATGTGGAGATGGAGAAACTGTTAACATATCTCTAAATCTTTAAAGTTATTTCTTTTCTTGTTGTTGAGCTTTTTCTGCTTCTTGTTTTTTAATCATCTGCATCACGTTTGCCTTGCCCAAGCGGATATAGTCGAGCAATGGCTTGTGGGCAGGGCAGGAGAACGAGCAAGAACCGCATTCAAAACAGTCGCGGATGTTGTGTTCGTTCAGTTCCGTAAGCATTTTCCTTTTCGACAACGCATAGAACAAATATGGCTCCAGACCCATTGGACAAGCGTCAACGCAACGTCCGCAACGAATGCAGTTGCTTTCTTTGTGGCGATGTGCTTCTTCCTCGGTCATGCACAAAACGCCCGAAGAACCTTTCATAATAGGTACGTCGAGGTTTTGAATGGCTTTACCCATCATTGGTCCGCCCGAAATGACTTTTGCCGTATTTTCGGGCATACCGCCAACGGCGGCAAGCACGTCGGCAGTGCTTGTTCCCATACGTACCAATAAATTCGACGGATTTTGCAAAGCCGTGCCTGTAACAGTCACAACGCGTTCAAACAACGGCTTGTTTTTCTCAACGGCTTCGTAAACGGCAAACGTCGTGGCAATGTTGCTTACCACGCATCCAATTGAACCTGGTAGTTGTCCCGACGGAACTTCGCGACCTGTCAATGCCTGAATAAGGTGTTTTTCACTTCCTTGCGGATATTTCACTTTAAGGGGCACAACTTCAATTCCGCTGAATCTTGCGGCGGTTTGGGTCATATTTTCTATTGCGTCGGGTTTGTTGTTTTCAATGCCGATTTTAGCAGTGGAAACGTTCAGCACTTTTTTCAATAATTCAACGCCGATGCAGATTTCTTCGGCTTTCTCAAGCATAAGAGCGTGGTCGGCGGTAAGATACGGCTCGCATTCCGCACCGTTTATCAGAAGTGTGTCGATTACGATGCCCGGAGGAGGTGATAGTTTCACTCCAAGGGGAAATGTGGCACCGCCCATTCCCACAATGCCTGCTTCGGTGATTTTTGCCTTAATCTCGTCGGCGGTGAAATCCATATTGTTCACAATCGTGTCGGTACGGTCAATAGTATCTTCCCACGTGTCGGTTCCGTCGCTTTTGATGACAATCATCTGTTGCTTGAATCCGGCGATATTTGGGAAAAAATCAATCTTTTCGACCGTTCCAGAAACCGAAGAAAAAATGTTGGCAGAAACAAATCCGCTACTTTCGCCGATTTTTGTTCCTACTTTTACCGTGTCGCCAACAGCCACTATGGGATTTGCCGGCTTGCCGATATGTTGCGCCATAGGTATTGTTACAACCTGTGGGAGAGGAGCAATCTCAATCTTTTTACCTTTTGACAGTTTGTTTTCTTTCGGGTGGATACCACCAATATGGAAGGTTTTCATACGCAAAAAGATTTAGTTTGTTGTTTCTTCTTTCTTCTTTCGAGGAGGAAAGTTTGTTTCTATAATCGCACCTGTAGGACATTCTTCAACACATTTCCTACAGAGTTTACACTTTTCAGGGTCGATGTATGCCAAGAAATCGGTGACGGTAATTGCCTCGTTTGCACAGACTTTTGCACATTTTCCACAACCTATGCAGGCGGCGGTACACGCTTTACGGGCAACGGCACCTTTGTCTTTGTTGGAACAGCCGACGTAGATTTTCATATCTTTCTTGTTCGTCTTGCGTAATTCTATAATATGACGTGGACAAACTTCAGCACATTGACCGCAGGCAGTACATATTTTAGAATCAAATTCTGGCAGTTTCGTTTCAGGATTGATTTTGATTCCGCCAAACTGACACGCTCTTTCGCAGTCGCCCAAACCGATACATCCGAATGAGCAGTCCGTGTCGCTCGAAATTTGCGTTGCTACAAAAGCACACGACGAAATTCCTTCAAAATTTACCGTCTTTGGCCGTTTGTCGCACGACCCTTTACATTTTACCACGGCAACACGCAATTCGGCATTCTGTACAGACTTGCCAAGAAATTCACCGATTTTGTTCATCGTCTCCGAACCTCCTGCTGTACAATTCAATCCTTCGAGCGATGGGGAATCGACAAGCGTCTGTGCAAATTTTTTGCAGCCTGGGAATCCACAACCACCGCAGTTTGCTCCGGGCAACATCGATTCTACTTCGCCATAGAGGGGATTTTCATCCGTCTTAAATTTCTTTGCGACGAAATACAATGCAAAACCTGCTATTACGCCGATTATGCAAAGAAGTAATATGGAATGTACTATCGTCATAGTTTTATTGTATTAGCGAGAACGAGAATTTCCGTTCTAACAAGTTATTCTTTTTATATAAAACCACATAGTAGCAAACGACAAGCGTAAGCGAGATTATAGTGGCTATTAGTTCGTTAGAAAATTTTAGACCGATGAATAGGGTAGCAATAAGAATAAAAAGCGGTATTATGTATGCCAATACCACCGCTTGTGTTCCTAACGAAGAATCCATTGATACATGGACTTCATCGCCGATGTTTATGTTTTTGTAGTTGTTGTTTTGAACGTGTACTACTTTTTCCGATATTTCAATGAAACCACAGATGTTTTTTGCATGACAATCTCCACACGCCGATTCCGTAGCGATTGCTACGGTAATCATATCGTCAGCAACTGATTTGACGATACCTTTGTGTGTGACGGAGCAGTTCATGGTTTCATCTTATCTAAATATTGTTTTGTTTCTGTCGGGACCTACTGAAACGATTTTTACAGGAACTCCTGTCTCTTTTTCTATAAATTCAATATAGTCCTTGATTTCTTTTGGCAAATCTGCAAAATTCGTTGTCGTCAATTCTTGTTTCCAACCTTTGAATTCCGTGTAGATTGGTTCTGCGTTTTCCAAATCGTTTGGCAAATAGTCTATTACTTTGCCTTTATATTTATATGCCGTACAAACTTTTATCGTGTCGAAGTTGTTCATCACGTCGATTTTCATCATAAACAATTGCGTAACGCCGTTCAACATAATGGCATATTTCAACGCAACCAAATCCAACCAGCCACAACGACGGGCACGACCTGTCGTTGCACCAAATTCGCCACCGTTTTGACGAAGTGTTTCGCCTGTTTCGTCAAATAATTCGGTAGGGAACGGACCACTGCCGACACGAGTGCAGTATGCTTTGAAAATACCGAACACTTCACCTATCTTACTTGGCGCAAGTCCAAGTCCCGTGCACGCTCCGGCAGTTATTGTGTTCGAAGAAGTTACGAAAGGATATGAGCCGAATTCTATATCCAGCAATGTTCCTTGGGCTCCTTCGCACAACATTGTTTTCCCGGAATTAAGAGCATTGTTTACATAAAATTCCGTGTCCTCGATTTGGAGAGATTGAATCAGTTTTATGCCTTCGAACCAGTCTTTTTCGTATGCGTCAATGTCGAATGTGTATTCGTAATTCTTGAGAATGTTCAAGTGCGTTTGTTTGCATTGATTGTATTTCTCTTCAAAATTGTTGAGCAAATCGCCCACACGCAAGCCCGTTCGTGCAATTTTATCGGTGTATGTTGGACCGATACCTTTTTTTGTGGAACCAATTTTGTTCGCACCTTTAGAATTTTCGTATGCCTCATCCAAAGCTTTGTGCGATGGAAGAATTATATGTGCACGGGTTGAAATGATGAGTGTTTTTTTCACATCAATTCCTTGTTCCGCAAGTTTGTCAACTTCTTCCTTGAAAATAAACGGGTCAATTACCACGCCGTTTCCTATAATATTGATTGCATTCGGACGGAACACACCTGACGGAATCGTGTGGAGAACGTGTTTTACATTATTGAAAACCAAAGTGTGACCAGCATTCGGACCACCTTGAAAACGTGCGATAATGTCATATTTCGGTGTTAAAACATCTACGATTTTACCTTTCCCTTCGTCGCCCCATTGTAGTCCCAACAATACGTCGGCCGACTTACCATTACATTTTGTATTCATTCTATTTTGCTATTATTATATAATTCAAAAACCTTGTAAATATAGTTATAATTTGCTTTTAACTGTACAAAAAAGGTAGGAAAGTTGCTAATTATTTTCAACAAATGCTATTTTGTTGATTTTGTTTCGTTTACGGTAAAGCTGCGTTGTTCAATTCTTTGCACTTTTTCAACGCTTTTCAACTTCTGTAACGACATCATTATTGTATTAAGTTGCTGTGTGTCATGAATATAGAGGTCGAAATATGCGGTAAATTCTTTTTCCACAGTTTCAATGTGTACGGTACGGATGTTTACATTCAATTGGTGAGCAATTACAGCAGAAATCTCGTTAAGTATGCCGATTCGGTCTTTACCCTTAATTAAAATCGAGGTCAGAAATACTTGTTCGTGACGGCTAATCCACTTGATTTTTTCTGCTTTTTGCGTTAGCTGTTTTTCAATTGCTATCGGACAATTCTGATTGTGGATTTCGTATCCGTCGTCAGTCTTGAAACCAATCACCGAATCACCGGGAATAGGGTGGCAACACTCTGCAATTGTATAATGGGTGGAGTTTTGCAAGACTTTCGTACTTGGATCGTCGTTTTGCGTCGTGTTGCTTTCTTCCGTATCGAATAGTTTCAAACCCCAGAACAGAATTTTTTTCTTCTTTCGTTTTTGGGTGGCAAATTCCACGAATTTTTCCTTGTCGAGTTCTCCGGCGCCAAATTTCTCAAACAATTCATTTTTATCGACCACGCCGTAACCTTGAACCAACTTGGTAATGACGGTGTCGGTGTTGGGAATTTCTTTTTCTTCCAACAGGCGTTCCACGATTTGCTGACCACGAAGCGTGTCAATCTTTTTCTCGTTTTTCAGAGCTTGATGCAAATCATTGTTAGCTTTTGCGGTGGCAATGAAATCCAGCCATTCTCGTTGCGGTGTCTGCGTTTCCGACGTAAGAATCTCCACTTGGTCGCCACTTTTCAATTTATAATCGAGAGCGACGATTTTTTGTTTGTTGATTCTTGCTCCAATGGCATGGTCACCAATCTAGGAATGTATGTCGTATGCAAAATCCAAGGCCGTGGCACCAATAGGGAAGCGACGCATTTCGCCTTTGGGTGTGAATGCAAATATGTCGGACGAATACAGGTTCATCTTGAACTCGTCCAGGAATTTTAACGCATTTTCGTCAGGACTTTCCAACGAAGCACGTACTTTTTTGAGCCAAACCTCAAACTGGCTTTGTTCCTGACCTTCGACGTTTTTATATCTCCAATGAGCCGCATATCCCAATTCGGCAATTTCGTCCATTCTTTCTGTTCGAATCTGCACCTCGACCCATGTTCCGTCAGGACCCATCACCGTTGTCTGCAACGATTCGTAGCCATTATCTTTGGGAGTGGAAATCCAGTCTCGCAATCGTTCCGGATTTGGAGTGTAAATGTCTGTTATATAATAATATACACGCCAACAAAGGGCTTTTTCATCTTCGTGTGCAACGTCTTTCAAAATAATTCTGACCGCAAAAACGTCGTAGATATTTTCAAACGTAAGATTCTTACGTTTCATCTTTGCATAAATGGAAGCAATTGATTTTGAGCGACTTGAAACGTTGTAGTTAATGTTGTTCTGCTCCAAAATCATCATAATCGGAATCATGAAGCGATTGAGGTAGTGGACGCGTTTTTTCTCGCTTCCGCGCAATTTGTGAAGAATGTCGTAATATGCCTCAGGTTCAAGGTATTTCAGACATAAATCTTCCAAATCACGTTTGATTTTGTTAAAGCCAAGTCGTTCTGCAAGAGGAACGAACAAGGTCTGTGTTTCTTCGGCAATGCGTTTTTGTTTTTCTGGATTCATTGAATCCAGAGTACGCATATTGTGCAGACGGTCGGCAAGTTTAATCATAATCACACGAATGTCTTCCGACAAGGTGAATATGATTTTTCTGAAGTTTTCAGCTTGTCCTTCCTTGTTTTTCAACACACCGCGGATTTTCGTCAGACCATCGACGATTTGTGCCACTTTCGGTCCGAACATATCGTTTATGTCTTCGAGCGTGGTGTCGGTGTCCTCAACCACGTCGTGCAGAAGGGCACAAATAATAGATGTGGCACCAAGACCAATTTCTTCCGAGGCGATCTTAGCAACGGCAATAGGGTGCAGAATGTACGGTTCGCCAGACTTGCGACGAACGCCGTAGTGTGCTTCGTTGGCAAGGTCAAACGCTTTGCGAACCAAGGCGAGAGTTTCCTCGTCTTTTCTGCATTTCGGAGAATTTCTTAAAATTTCGTTAAACTGAAATTCTATATTATCTTTTTCTTCCTGCGAAAATTCCGCCATTGCTTAAATTTTTCAATCCTTACAAAAGTACGATTTTTTTTGGAAAACACGAGTTTTGTCGCTTTTTGTATAAACCAGTTATTAAACATTTGAATTTGTTTAATAATAATGTATGGTGAAAGGAGAGTATTGCAAATAGAGAAATTTAAATCCGTTCAATATATTCTTTCATAATCCAGCCTTCTTTTCCGTTGCCCAATTCAACTTTGAGCCAGCCGAAGGCCTCTTCGATGATTTTCACTTTGATACCGCCGTGGATTGTCGCCAAATCCATCGAGGTCACCGTTGGTTCTGTTTTGATGCTCGTGGTAGGTTCCATCACTATGGCGTATTCGTGGGAATTAAGCTCATTGTAACGAGATTCGGCACAACAAAACGACAATATCCCGAATACCAAGCTGCATAATAGCGAGACCAGGGCGATTTTCTTGCGAAGCAATACTTGGGAAAACAAAAACAGGCAGACAGAAACGGCAAAAATTACTGCGAATATGATTCCGAGAATTGCCCACGTGTCAACGGCAAGAAGGCGATAGAACTTTTGGTACATTCGTGGCAGAAAACCCAACGAAAGATGTTCTATGTTGTCGGGCTGCTTGCTGTAGGCAAAGGCAAGATTATATTGAATATCCTTGTCGTTAGGCGAGAGCAGAAGTGCTTTCTCATAATTCAAATGGCTTTGGGCAACTCGTTCATTTTGAAATAGGCATTGCCCAAGTTGTAATATAATTCTGCACTTTCCTGACCATTTGCCTTTGTTTGTTCGCAAATGTCAACAACAGATTGATAGTCTTGGTTTTTGTACAATTCTGAAATAAATTCCGAGACGGAGATAGTGTCATTTTGTGCAAATAGATTGCAAAATAGTAGTAGTGAATATATTACAGAAAAAATACGTTTCATATTTATATCTTTTTTTGTTCAAATTCTTGAATGACGTTTCCTGCTTCGGCAAACAAATCTTCCTTGCCTTTCACGTCGGCAGCAGGGGCGAAACGGGCGAATTCGCAACGTTGCAGAACTTGTATGAGTTTGTCGATGAGCGATTCGTCAATATTGCGTTCCAGTAATCGTTCCTTGATTTTGTCGGTTGTCAAGTCAACCTGTTCTATGGTGAACTTGTCGGCAACGTAGCCCCAGAGGGCTTTGGCAACTTCTTCGTAATACAGTGCGTCTTCGTTTGATTCAAGGTATTTGCGAGCCGTTTTCAGTCGTTTTTGCGATTCTTTGTTTGCACCGCGCATTTTCATTCCCGACACGTCGCTACGGAGTTCAATTTGTTTCCGACGGACAAGAATAAATCCTATCATTCCAAGTGCAATGAGAAGATTTACAATCCAATATGCTGTTGAACGGAAGAAATATCCTGTTTTTTCTCGAAGTTGTAAATCGCCAGTTTTTATAAAATGTATGTCGTTGCCAAACTGCACGTCTTCCTTGGTCGTCTGCGTATAGTTGGAAACCACGCCGCCGTTGTTCGTGCCTTTTGTCACAGTGATTTGAATTTCGTCGGTCGAGATAGTTTTGTACGATTTGGTTTCCGCGTTGAAATATTGCATTTCGATAGCAGGAATCGTGAAATTGCCCTCGCGACGGGGGAGAATCACGTATTCAAATGTCTTGGAACCTTTGTCGCCCGTGGTGGAAATTGAAAAATTGTCGGTGATTTTCGGGTCGTACACTTCAAAATCCTGCGGGAATGTGATGTTCGGTTTGGTCAGCAACGAGAAATTTCCTTCGCCTTTTACAGTAACTTTCAGTGAGAATGCCTCGTTTGCCGGAATGGTCGTCACGTCGGTTTTTGCTGATATGGAGAAATTTCCGACAGCACCAGTGAAATTCGCCGATTTTCCTGCGGGGAATGGTTTTACAGTGATGGTTATCGGTTTGCTTTCAATAACACGACGGTCTATTTTTCGTTGGGAGAATCCCCAGACCCCCCTCGATGTGTAGCCTGTAAGCACGTTGCAGTCAACCTTGAACGGGGTGATGGTAAGTTTGCCGTCTTTTTGTGGATAAATCACAACTCGTTGGAACAGAATAGAGTAGTATTGCTGTCCGTTGATGTTTTCTTCTTTATATTCAAGTTTCTGTGGTTGTTCGAGCACTCGCTTGAAAAATCCGTTGAAATCGGGGAGCGAGTGGTCGTTTATGCCCGTTATGTCTTTGTTGGTGTAAAGTTTTATCGTTGCCAGAATTGGTTCGCCAATATAGGCAGTCGATTTGTTTACGAAAACTCGTGCAAACACGTCGTTGCTTGCCGTCTCGGCTTTGGGTTCGTCTTGTGCGTATTGATTGGAATAGCTGTTGTTTTGTTGTCGTTGTTGTTGCGTCTGCTGGGCCGCATTTGCCGCAGTCTGATTGTCAACGACTTCGATAGTTTGTGCTTTGCTGCGATAGGTTTTTCCGTCAATTTTCACCGAAGCGATGGGAATGGGGAACGTGCCTTTTTTCGTTGCCCGGAATTGACGGGTTTCTGTATAAGTGTATTTTTTTGTAATATTTCCGTTTACAATGCTGATGCTACTGCTTGAACCCGTTTGTGGTCGTCCCGATGCCTGAATTTCGTCGCAGGTTTCTATGGAAAACTGATTTCCCGGGTCGGTGTTGATAGAGTAGCGCACGTGGAACACATCGCCTTCGACTGCCACTCTCGGAGCATCTACCGAAATAGAAATGTCTTGTGCCAACGCACTGATAATGAGGAATATGTTGAGAAATATAACAGAGAATATACGTTTCATTGCTACTTATAATTCTTATTTGTCATTTTTACCAGTTCTTCTCAATATTGCTGTTCTTTTTCTTATTCTGTTTCTGCATCATAAGGCGTTGTTGCACGGCTTTGTCGTTGTTTTCGATTGCGTCGAGCATCATTTCTGCCTGTCGTGCTGAGATCTGACCTTTTTTATCGCCCTTATCTTCGCCTTGTTGGCCTTGTTGTGCCGCCTGGCTTTCCTTTCCTTGTTCTTGTTTGTCGTAGTTTTGTTGTTGGTCGCCTTGTTGCTGAGATTCTTGGTTACCTTGCTGATTTTGTTGGTCGTTGTTCTGTTGACCGTCCTGTTGTCCGTTTTGTCCCTGACCATCTTGATTTTGCTGGTCGCCTTGGTTATTCTGATTGTTTTGGTTATTTTGTTGCTTTTGATTTTTTTTGTTGTCATCCTTCTCAATCAGTCGTTTTAATTGGGCAAGGGAAGAATCCGACTCAAAAATCTCGCATCCACGCGAAACGGTGTAGAGTGCCGCATCTGTCTGATTACCAGCATACAACATCGCCGCTGTGTTAAAATATTCTTGTGCGGTTTTCTGTCCGTAGGTGGTTGTATATGCACTAAAAATCAATAATATGGCAAGAAATCTTTTCATTCTTTGTTGTCGTTGATAATGGTTACAATTCCCTCTAATTTCTTTATGAAATCGTTGAACAAATCAACGCTTTTGTCTTTTTTAACGCCGTCTTGCATAAGTTTGAGAGCTTCTTCAAACTTAAATTGTTGCACAAGCTCAGCTGCTTTCTTCATACAATCTTCAGCAAATTTCGAAGGTTTCGGTTTCTCGTCTTTTTTTTGTTGGTCGTTCATCTTTTCCAACATCTTTCTTGCTTCTTCTTCTTTTCGGAATTCCTCTTGTGCAAAGGCAAGATTATATCGAGTGTCCTCGTCTTTGGGATTGAGAATGAGTGCCTGTTTATATAAAGTGATAGCTTTCTCGTAGTGTTTCTGGTCACATTCCATATTGCCGACATTATGGAAAATGTTGGCTTTCAGAGTCTTGTCGGCAGTAAGTTTCATCGCCTTGTCGTATGCGTCGGAGGCAAGAATGTATTTGTTCATTTTACAGAGAGCGTTGCCGAAATTGTACCACGCGTCAAACGAGAGGGAATCAAGCTGACAAGCATGCTTGTATTGTACGGCGGCATTGCGATAATCCTCTTTATTGTAAAAGGAATTACCTTTCTCAATAAGTGGGCGAGCGTCGTTTTGCGATGTGGCGGAAAACCACGAAATACAAGCCACGAAGAAGATTATATGTCGTTTAAAATTCATTATCTATTCCAATTCGGGACACAAATATATGATTTTTCACGTATCGTTGAACGGAGATAATGTCGCTTTATTGTATGTTTTTTGAAAATTGCCGATTTACCCGGACTTTCTTTATTTTATTACCAATTGCACCGTTCCGTGGCGTTCAATCGTTTCGCCGTTGGGGAGTTGAATCGTGATTCTGTATTGATACATTCCTACGGGGGCGTTTGTGCCTTTAATCTTGCCATCCCAGCCAACGTCAATGTCGGTGCTTGTGAAGACACAGGTGCCAAATCGGTCAAAAATTTCCATTTTGTAATCGCCAAAAAGAAAAGCGTATTTGGGTTTGAATGTCGTGTTCTCCGCAATGTTACTATTGGGATTAAACGCATTGGGAATCAATAGCTTGTAATCTTTCGTCAGACATACTTTATTGCTGAAGGAGCGAACGGTCTTTTCATCATTATTTTGTACAGCTTCAATTTTGTAACAAAGCGAAAAACAACGTGCGTATGAATCGTCTAAATCATCAATATACATAAATTGCCGATTGCCAACAGAATCAATAAGTTGAGCTTCGGAATCGTTCTCGCTTTTCCAAATACGATATTGTAAAACTTCCCAGGGTGCATCTTTGCTCCATTCTATCATATTTTGCATTTCCGATACTTCACGAACACTTGCAATAATCGGTGTAACCGATTGAGATTCTATAATTTCCGTGTTACAATTATCATATCCTTTAACTTTGTAAAAAACGGGGGAGTCATTTGTGAAAGCCATTGGGTCAACAAAGGTGTAGAGTGGCGTTTGGTGTAATGCAATTTTAACAGTATCAAATGGTTGGAAGTGTTTTTCGTCGTTGTACGACCGAAATAAGATGTAGGTATTGTAGTCGGCGGCAGTGTCGAATCGTATGTCGAGAGTGATGTCGGTTTGTTCCAACGAAATGTTTTCTATAGCAATGTATTGAGGCAGATTTGCTTGTTTCTCAGATACATAGCACATTGTTGATGTTGAATTTTGTTGCTTGCCATGACAATCAACAAACGATGCTTTTACATAAAAACGTCGTTCTTTTTGTTCATTAAGTTCTATCACGCAACTTTTTTCCGTTCCGGCACATTCTTGCAGTTTTGTCTCGTTATTTTGAGCGTCAACTTCAATAATTTCGTACTTGCTCACCGAAATTCCGTAGCCATAGTAGGGTGTCCACGAAAGTTTGATTTGTGATGGACAGCGAGTAATTTGGGCAGATGCAAGCATTGTTGTGTGATATTCCCGCAACGAGGTGCTGTTATTGCCATTTTCGGAATAAGCATCTACCGCGAGCGAAAGAACTCGTTCGTCAGGGTTGTAGGAAAATTTGTCGATGGTGTCGGTCTTAAATTTATATGTAACATCTTCATTACCAGCTATATCAACAAACCCTTTACCTTTTATCAACGTTGTCTCGTCGTAGATGTACAAAATCCTGGCGTAGGCAATGTTTGCCGATTCACTTTTATACCAACTTATGGTAACCTCGTTAGTGTACGGATTTACAGATACATACGATATGTCAGTCGGGTCAATTTCTTCGGCAAAAAGTGACAAGAAACTGTTCATTATAAACAGTCCTAACAAACTGATTTTCCGTCTCGTATGTTTAGCCAACCACAATTTCATACATTGAATCTTCGTGCAGATATTTGTTTGACAGTTCCAATAGTTCTTTGGCGGTGATTTTCCGTATTTTTGACCAAATATGTTGGTAATAGCCGACAAAATCAATGTCGTAACCTAATGTGTTTCTGAACATTTCGCTTGTTGCAAACGCACCGTCAAAATTACGGACAAGGGTAGATTGCATATACGCTTTCACCATATCAAGTTCGTCTTGCTGCACCATTTCTGTTCTTAAACGTCGTAATTCGTCAGAAATTGCGTCCAACGCCTTTTGAGCGACATCTTTTCCCACACGCGATGTAATGATGAAATATCCAGCGTGTTCCATTGAAATAATTCCAGAACCAATGCCGTAGGTATAACCCTTGTCTTCCCGAATGTTCGTCATCAAACGAGAACCAAAATAGCCGCCCAAAATTGTATTAAGAACTTGCAATGGTATGAAATCAGGGTGGTTGCGATTAACCATGATTTTTCCAAGGTTGAGCGACGATTGCACGGCATTTTCTTTGGTAATCCAATGTTTTTTTTGTATATCGCTAACTATATCGTATTCAGTAGGTTGTGTTTTGTTATTTAAACTATTGAATTCGTTATGCTGAAGAAACGAGATAAGATTTTTTATTTCTTGTGATTTGGGATTTCCACAAATTACGATTGAGGTGTTTTCAGCAATATAATTCTGGTTGTGGAAACGAATTAAGTCATCTCGTGTAATATGCTCAAAATCATTTAATTGAATCGTTCTGCCGTAGGGGTGTTTTTCACCAAAGAGTGCTTGTGCCAGCTTCTTTTGTGAAAGCACTTCAACTCGTTCATTATCAACCTTAAAACGTTCTTTCCGTTTGAGAAGGCTTGTTTCAAGTTTATCTTCGGGAAACGTAGGATGAATAATGAAATCCGTGACGATTTTTATCGTTTCAGCCAAATGTTTTTCCAAGCAGCAAACCGAAATGAGCGACCTGTCCTTGGTTGCGTGGAAGGATAGATACGAGCCAAGAAAATCAAGTCGTTCGGCAATTTGTTCCGACTCCATTGTCGTGGAACCTTCTTGAAGCATCGCCAATGTGGTGAGGGCGGTCAGCGAGAAATCCGACGCATATTCGCCAGCTTTTATGATGAAATCTATTTTGGTGATTTCTTGGTCGTACAGCGGGAACAAGAAAATGGGTATTCCATTGTCTGCCAAAAATCGTTCAGGGGCGTGTAACGAGAGCGATTTCAGCTGTTTGAACGCTGGTGCCTTGTCTCTATGGAGTTTTCTCAGTTTCATTTTATTTATTTGATTTCAAAGGTACAAATAATTAGAAATTCTTTTTGAAATGAATAGTAAAATTAGCAATGTAATTAAAAATTAAGAGTTAAAAATTAAGTTTTTTGTCAACTCAAATACAGAAAGCAAAACCATTTCTTAGTTTTTAATATCTTTGACAAAAATTTTGATATGATTGTAGAATCCAACACGATATGTGCCATTGCTACGGCACAAGGGAAGGGGGCGATTGTCGTCATACGGATTAGCGGCGAAGACACGAAGAAAATTGTGTCGCGAATGTTTCGACCATACAAGGAAACTGCCGATTGGATGCAAAAAGGGTATTCAATCCATTATGGTGAGATATTCGATGGCGAGACCGTTATCGATTCCGTATTAGTGTCGGTTTTCAACGCTCCGAATTCCTACACAGGCGAGGATTCTATGGAAATTAGCTGTCACGCATCGCACTATATTCAGACCGAAATTTTGCGTCTTTTGGTGCAAAACGGAGCAAGAATGGCGCATCCCGGGGAATTTACCCAGCGGGCATTTCTGAACAAGAAAATGGATTTGTCGCAAGCCGAAGCCGTGGCCGATTTGATTGCGTCGAGTTCGGCGTCGTCGCACCATTTGGCAATGTCGCAGATGAAAGGTGGTTATGCAAAGGAACTCAAGGATTTGCGAGCCGTGCTTCTTAATTTTCTGTCGCTTTTGGAATTGGAACTTGACTTTAGCGAGGAAGATTTGGAATTTGCCGACCGCAAGCAACTGACCGACATTTGTGCTGATTTGACACGGAGGGTTGAAAAGTTAGTGAACTCGTTTAAGTTGGGAAATGCCATAAAACAAGGCGTTCCCGTGTGCATAGTGGGCGAGCCGAATGTGGGAAAATCCACGTTGCTCAACGCCTTGCTCAACGAAGACAAGGCAATTGTGTCGTCTATTCCCGGAACTACGCGCGACGTGATAGAAGACACGATGGTGATGGGCGGCGTGACCTTCCGTTTTATAGACACGGCAGGAATTCGCGAGACCGAAAACGAAATAGAACGAATTGGTATTCAAAAAACGTTCGAAAACATTGACAAGGCCACGTATATTCTCGTGTTGGTCGATGTAAATTCCGACAAACAGTTAGTGGCACAAACCATTTCGACCATAAAAAAACATACACCCGATAAGAAAATCTTTTTGATTGTCAATAAAATAGATACAAATCCTGATTATAAAAGCCAGATGGCGAAAACGGATTTTTCGGAACTGTCGGAAAACGATTCGGTGGTGTATATTTCGGCAAAAACGCACGAAAACATTGACGACCTGATAAACCTGCTGCTTGCCGAAGTCAATGCTGGCAACATTTCGCAGGACGACGCCA
This sequence comes from Bacteroidales bacterium, assembly GCA_017642535.1. GTDB lineage: Bacteria > Bacteroidota > Bacteroidia > Bacteroidales > UBA1715 > UBA1715. The sequence goes on from JAGCOW010000049.1 coordinate 20,431, forward strand.
TTGTTACAAATTTCCGTCACTACGAAGCTTTACGTCTCGCCTTAGACTCGCTTCACGCAATTGACGAAGGTTTTCAGAATGGTCTGACCAATGATTTGATTAGTCTTGAATTACGGCAAGTTCTTCATTATCTGGGACTTATAACAGGCGAGATTTCCGAAGACGAAATGTTAGGAAACATATTTGCACACTTTTGCGTGGGCAAATAATCCTAGAAGATAAGTTAAACGAGTTAATCTAAGAAAACTATTTCGTTGCCGCGATTATGCACTCTTATTTTTTTACAACCATTCTGACTTTCTCGCCCCGTCTTTTAAACAGACGTTTTACCCTTCGTTTTCGCATACTTATCCAATGCTCAATAGCTTTGTCTTCTATTTCAATGGTATCGTACTCCTTTTTTTGATATCTTTTGGCAAATATAAAACGAATGTATGCACCAATATGACGTTTTATTTTTTCATGATAAATTGCATCGATTGGTATAAGTATGCCAGTATCTTCAATGTTATTCATCAATCGATTCACAGCCGTACCAAACATGATCATTTGCGAAGTTACAGTAATATATGCTGTTACATTCGGCGGAATATTTACTCCTCTTTGTCTAACAGCAGTCCGAAGCAATTTATAATCTTCTTGCAAATCATCTTTATGAACTATCAAATCCATTAAATCTGAATTAGAATCAGGCATTATTGATTGATCATTCCAAGGGCGAATAAGCTCATTTTTGTCGCCAAAATGTTTCCATAGAAAATGATAAATCAAATCTCGGGCTATATAATCGTACGAAGGATATATGGTGATTTTCCCGAAAAAATAGAGCAATTTGGGGTTATTCATTATGATGGCAACAAGGCCGTCCCATAAGTTATCAAAAGCAAATATCGATTTAGAGCCATTTCTTGAACTTTGATATTCTGGAACGACAAAATTGCGTCCAAGTTCAATGGTATATGGTAAATAATCATCAATGAACTTTTGTGAAAACTGAAATTGATGCGAACTTGCTAAAATTGGTTGACGATTTGCGTCAAATGTAGCATCCGCTCCCAAAAAGAAACGATACCCACCAATAATTGCTTCATTATCAGGATCCCATACAATCAATTGTTTATATGGATTTTCCATTTTGTCGTACTCATCAAGGTCGATGGAATTACCTGTGGAACCTCCAGCTTCACGAAAAGCAATCTCGCGTAAACGTCCGATTTCGGTAACAGTATTGGGCGAATCGTGCCACGTAACAACGTATAATTCATTGTGCCCCTTGTTGGTATCTGTCAATTTTTTCGATGCTGAAAGTTCTGCTTTAATCAGTTCAATAGGTACAGGTTTAATTATTGTTTTCATAACTGTAGTTGTTAATCAATACCAGATGGCCAAGGGTTAGAAACAATGCCCGCCATATCAAGCATCGTTTTATGGGCGACATTTCGCATTCGCTCAGGTTCTGTAATTCTCGTAGCATTGTGGTTAGGAATTATTGGGTCACCAACATGAATAGTAAGCAATGGCTCTCCTTTGCTTATAATCTTTCGCCAACCAGTGCGAGGTCGATACGAAATTACTAATGGAATTATTGGCATTGAGTATCTATACGCCAAATTAAATGTACCTATTTTGAATGGTCGTAGCGGAGCATAAAATTTCCAACTGCAACTTTCGGGGAAAATATGTATCCATTGCTTTTTCTGGTGAAGTTCGTCCAACGCTTTTACAAATTTCGTAAGCCCACTATGCTTATTAGGAATAGCAATACCTCCTACGGCTTTCATAATCCAACCATCGCTACCCTTAAAAGGTTCGGAATACATAGGAATCCAAGGCATTCGATACCGCATGGCTTGCATCACACAAATCATATCCCATCTATGTACATGATTACATATGGTTATCACGCCATTGGCAAATAGATTTCTGTTTTGGGAAATCTTCTCGCGACCAACAATCTTAAGACCAAATCTAATACGATTAATTGGGAAAGCAACCGTCAATCCAAACAGATATACTAAAAAACGTAATACTTTGAATTTAAACGATTTATCAAGATACGTATAATTTTCATCAAATTGTATGTCTTTGAGTTTTCCTCGTATAGGAGCCATTCTTGTGAACGGATTATCACCAGAAAACTCTTCTGTTGGCTTCGGGACAAAAAAATCTTCTTTGACTTTAAAATTCCGATACGCAGGACCAAATGAAGAAAAATCTTTTATCATCAAGTAAAAATCCTATTTCTTACCCCCTATGCAACCGCATTCCCTAACATATTACGAAATCAACCTATTATATTAGTAGGTTATCCATTGGCAAACGTACAGGATTTTTTAATATTACCTATCTGTTTAATAGGTTATTTTTAAAAATTACGTACAAAAACGTAGGATTTTAATATTTGAATATCTAACAATAATCTTGGGAAATAACTTTTTGATACTATTATTCCCAGTCGTCGGTTCTAAACGGATATGCAGGTAAAAAACCTCCTCCATATAATGTTCCGTGTGCAAAATCTTTGAAACAATATCGTACGGCTACGGGTTTTGAAACTTTTTTGCTACTTACCACCACATGGTTTGTCTGCCAACGCAACCAAACGCTGTCGGCTTGATAGAAAACGTGGTCGTCGCCAGCAATTTCAAATCCTTCAATCATATAGTTGGAACAGATTCCCATTTGCAAATTGTCGAATACGACAAATGCCTGGTTGCCTTCGATAATCAATTCCTTGTAAGTAGGTCCAGTGTACATAAACATATCTTTACCGTATGTACGATTAAGAGCCAACCAAGCAAGACGTTGGCCAACTGGCTTTTTTTGACGTGGATGAATGTTATACATCTCTTGTGGAAGAACAAGGTCGCATGTGCTCACAAGTCCCGAATTTTCAATTTCTTGCGATAACTTAAATTGCATCTCTCTAAGATAGGCCGCAGCATTTTCTTCGCCATATTTATACGGTGCAATTTCTACCATATAAAACGGAATGTCTCCAAGCGAAATTTCAGAACGCCAGAGTTTTACCATATCTTTCATCAAAGGTATAAAGTTGGGACGACCAACATTGCTTTCGCCTTGATACCAAATAATTCCTTTATACGTATAGTTTTTAATCGGATGAAACATTGCGTTATACGGCAAAAGAATCTTTTCATATTCCCATTCCACATTATCTATATCTTCCTTTTTAGTACTAAAACCGTGCGCTTCAAGTAGTTGTTTGCTCATCCACGATTCTACACGAGTACCTCCATACGCTGCCGAAACTATTCCAACAGGTACGCCTAATGCGTGAGAAAGGTTTTTGGCAAAATGCCACGCTACAGCAGAATACTCTGTGGCAACCTGAGCAGATGGTATTGTCCATTGTGCGTCAACGTCTTCTTCTAATTGGTAAGAATGTCGCAACGGAACGGTAAAAAATCTAACATTGTTTTGTTCGCGAGCCGAAAATGCAATTTCTTCAAAACCATCTTCCACACAACTGCCAGGAAACCCTTTAAGGGGCATTTGCATGTTAGATTGCCCCGATGCCAACCAAACTTCTCCAATTAGTATATTGGATAGCGTAACAGATTTTTTATCAGACAAATCTTTAAATACAATGGTTTGGGCTTCAAAAGAAGCGTTGGGGGTTGGTAGTTCGCAGAAAAACTTTCCGTCTTTGTCCGCAACAGTTGAGATTTTGGTATTACTCCACGATAATGAAATTTCAATTTTTGCGTTTTTGGTTGCAGTACCCCAAACCCTTGCATTAGAGTTTTGTTGCAACACCATGTTAGAACCAATAATATTGGGGAGAATCACCTCTGCATTTCCAACTAATGCAGTAAAAATCAGTGAAATAATTATGCAAAGAATATTTTTCATTTTTAACTGTTTTGCCACAAATTTAATTCTGTAAATTAAATAATCCAAACCCATTATTGAATAATTTGTAATGAAAAAGGCTCGTCGGATGGCGAGCCTTTGAAGTCAAAATACAGCGGAATGGAAGTCCGCCAGATAGAGCTGCTTCTGGCGCTCTATAAAATATGAGGACATTTATCTGAATGCTTACGAGGACGGGAAAGAACTATATCAAGGAATAAAGAACTATATTCACTTTTACAATGCCTGTCACCCCCATCAGAGTCTTGATTTCAAGTGTCCCGATGAAATATTTTATTCGAAGTATGTGGCTTAAGGAATTTGTATATATTTGTAGAAAGAAAATTATGGGCGTTTTCAGAAAAACGGGGTTCTTACAAACGAACTTCTTCTTTCTAAATACTCTATAAATTAAAATTTAACTGTCCAAAAAAGGGAAGTACTATATGTCTGTCGGTTATATTTACAATCTCTTACTCTTATCTAGTTTTGTCTTTTCTATAATATCAATAGTGACAAACTCGGCTTAATGGTCAAAATGAGACCTGAAATCCTTGTAATAAATTGAAATTTATATATTTACAGCATTTTTAAGAAAATGAGTAAAAATCTGCCTTCATTGTGGAGGGAAAAATGTAATCAAGAAAGGGTTA
>JAGCOW010000004.1 GCA_017642535.1 Bacteroidales bacterium
AAAGACGAAGTGAACGATCTGAAAACACGTGTTACGGTTTTGGAAGAAACTTGCAGGCAGAACAACACAAACATTGTTTCTCTACAAACAATTGTAAACGCGTCAAGCGAGAATGATTATGTAACAAGTGTTACGCCAGTGTTAAATGACGGGGTTGAAATTGGTTATACAATAGCTTTCAAAAATCAATCACCCATTACCATTTATCATGGCAAGAATGGTACAAATGGAACGAATGGCACAAATGGAGTTAGCCCAATTATTGGCGTGGCAGAATTTGAAAGCATATATTATTGGACTTTGAACGGTGATTGGTTACTTGATGATAATGGCAGTAAAATTCGTGTGACAGGGGAAAACGGCACCAATGGTACTAATGGTACAAACGGGACGAATGGCACTAACGGCACAAACGGAGAAAATGGTGTTACACCTCAATTGAAAGTAGAAGACGATAATTGGTACGTTTCGTACGATAATGGAGAAACGTGGAATTTTGTATCGCAGGCAAAAGGTGATAAAGGCGACCAGGGTGATTCTATGTTTAAAGAGGTAACATACGACGACAATTTTGTATATTTCATCTTAGCGAATGATACTTCACTGAAAATCGCCCGTTACACAGCTATTGTTTCAATTGAAAAAGGTGCTATTAAAGCGGCATTTTCAGTTGCCGCAGGAAAACAAGTTTATTTCAGTCAAGGAAATATACAATATAAAGCAACTGCCGGCATATGGCGTTTTGCCCCAAATCAATACGATATTATTGGAAACGCAAATACAAATATTGCCTCCGATTATTCTGGTTGGATTGATTTATTTGGTTGGGGAACTAGTGGTTGGAACAGTGGCGCTAAAGCATATATGCCATATGAGATTAGTAAAACAAACTCTGATTATATGCCAGGGAATTCACCATCCAATAATTTAACTGGCACATATGCTAATGCAGACTGGGGAGTTTACAATAAAATAGCGAATGGCGGTAATCAGGCAGGTTTATGGAGAACATTAACACAAGAAGAATGGGAATATGTGATTAATGGTCGTGCTAATGCAACATATAAACGAGGTGTTGCAACTGTGAATGGTGTAAATGGAATGATATTGTTGCCTGATAAATGGAATGCTCCCGATGGTATAGTATTTAATCCATCACTTGCGAATGACGATAAAGAGGATTTATTTCAAACAATAAATAACTTTAATCTTGTACAATGGATTGAAATGGAAAAACATGGTGCTATATTCCTTCCTGCAGGAGGAGGTCGTATCGGTGCGGCAATTAGTGGAAATCCAGGCTATCGTGCTTACTATTGGTCTTCGACTGCTATAGATTCTGATTTTGCATATGGATTTCGGTTTAATAGTAGTGAAATAGAAACAGATGACGACCTTAATCGTCGCCACGCACGTTCTGTTCGTTTAGTTCAAGATGTGGAATAACAAAAAGTTAGATTAAATAACAAAGGGAAGAATGAAAGTTCTTCCCTTTGTTATTTTACTAATTGAGTATTTATTTTATATAAATGTTTTGTGAATCATAATTATTCCGCTATTTGTACTGCGTTCTTATTTCTATTGCTTCTTCTATCCAACCTTCAATGTTTTCTTTTATATCGTTATATGGGTCAAGGAAAAAAGGTCTGTGACATTTTACAATTTCAGAAAGCCTTGTCCCATCTTTCAATTTGAACTGTTCAAAAGGATTATCACCTTTATTACATTTACCATTCCCTCCATTTTTGCACAACAAGGGATCTTTGATATTATGAATATAAATTCCTAATAGCGCCCTCCCCTCATTCCAAGCTTTTTTTATTTCATACTTTACCCATTTCCTACGAGCTGTTTCTTCTCCAACAAGAACAATAACACACGAACGATTTTTCATGTTGTCATCAATCCATTTCTCTATTGCCGCATTACCCTTTTTCTTTACTTTTTCCCATGCATTTTCTGATACTGGCTTATTATCTTCAATTGCACCAATATTACGAATTTGGGCAACTCGTCTAACATCTTTTTTGTAATGAAAGCTATAGAAGACTCTTCGTTTTTCCATAACCGCTAACAATTAACCATAACACAATCCTTAAAGCACAAAAACAGTCCTAATAGCAATAACAATATTGCAATTGTACAATAAAGTCCTGCTATTGTCTTTGACCAAAAGACTTTACAATAGCAAACTTCATATTTGCTTGCGTTCATGTCGAAACGCTGTATACCGTTGTCTTCAACAATATCTTTGTATAGTTTACGATACAGCCTTTCTTGTTTAAGGTTAAAGGCGTCTAAACACCAGAAAATAATAACAGGCACTATCGCTACAAAAATATATAGCACTTTATCACTACTGGCATATAACGCCAATAATGCCGATACAATGGTTATAGCCCATCCTTTTAATTGAAATGAATTGGTGTTCATACGTGTTATCACGTTTTGAACAAACTCGAGATGTTTGATTTTTTCCTCCATAATAGTTACAATTTTAATTTTCAATTAATTATATTTTTTATTCTATACAAATAATTCAGTGGAAGGCCTTTATTAGTTGGAGTCGCAAATATGCTTTTTCTCTTTGCATACGTATTATTCCACTCTTTTAATTCATCGCAACTTAGATTTATTAAATGGCTTGTATTTGCGGGAAATGCAACTTTTAATTGTGATTCATTTAATACAGAGAAATATTTTGTTGAATCTTTTATTTTTTCTTTAAGTCTGTCAGGAACAATTTTCCTAATGTATCTTGATGTTTCAATCTCACTAAAAATCCAAGGTGAATATGTTTTTTCTGAAATATCATCTTTTAATACAATTGAATTAGGGGTGTTTAAAAACATGAGGCACTCAGTATTGTCTATCATTTTAGTTAGGGCATTCATTAAAATCATGTGGACAATGCTTGTTGATGCATTGCGTGATTTATAGTTGTATGTTTTATCATTGTCATTTTTACAAAAGTTATTGTCAATTTTTTCAAGCAAGTCATCACAATACCCCCAAAGGCAGGAATCTATAAAAGAGCGCAAACCAAAATTCTCATTAAGCCATCCAGCAAAGGCTATTGCAAGATTTTTATCTGCATGAGAATGAGAAAGGAAAATATCTGCTTTTATGTTTGGAAACCAATCAGATTGAATTTTTCCTGCATCAAGAACACACTCTTCAGCTTCTAAAAAAGATAGTTTTTCTTGAATATTTTTGCTCATATCGGCATACAATGAACGACCTTTCTTATAGAAATAATCATTGAAACATAAATCCTCAATGTAAAACCCTTGAAACATACTTTTTTTACATAAAAAAAGCGTAAGAGCCATATAGAACTCTTACGCTACGATTATAACTCAAATTACTTAACCTCCTCAAAGTCAACATCAGTCACTTCTTGGTCGCCACCGTTGTTGCCACCTTGTTGTTGGCCTGCATTTGGGTTGGCTTGTTGACCGCCTTGTGCCTGTCCTGCGTTGTACATATCCTGCGAAGCGGCTTGGAACACTGTGTTCAACTCGTTCATTGCTGCGTCGCAAGCGGCTACGTCTTGTTTGCTGTGTGCATCTTTCAACTTAGCCAATGCTGCTTCAATCTGAGATTTCTTGTCGGCTGGCAATTTATCACCCAATTCCTTCAATTGTTTTTCCGTCTGGAAAATCATACTGTCGGCTTGGTTCAACTTGTCGATACGTTCTTTTTCGGCCTTGTCGGCTGCTTCGTTAGCCTTTGCCTCTTCACGCATACGTTTGATTTCGTCGTCGCTCAAGCCAGATGAAGCCTCGATTCTAATGCTTTGTTCCTTGCCTGTGCCTTTATCTTTTGCCGACACGTTCAAAATACCGTTTGCATCAATATCGAATGTAACTTCGATTTGTGGCACACCACGTTGTGCGGCTGGAATGCCGTCCAAGTGGAAACGACCGATGGTCTTGTTGTCCTTTGCCATTGAACGTTCGCCCTGCAATACGTGGATTTCAACCGAAGGTTGGTTATCAACCGCAGTGGTGAATGTTTCAGACTTCTTGGTAGGAATAGTCGTGTTGGCTTCGATAAGTTTCGTCATTACGCCACCCATTGTTTCAATACCCAACGAAAGTGGAGTAACATCCAACAACAACACGTCTTTCACTTCGCCCGTCAACACGCCACCTTGAATTGCCGCACCGATGGCAACGACTTCGTCAGGGTTCACGCCTTTTGAAGGAGCTTTGCCGAAGAATTTCTCAACAGCTGCCTGAATGGCAGGAATACGGGTAGAACCACCTACCAAAATCACTTCGTCAATGTCGCTTGTGCCAAGACCGGCTTGTTGTAAAGCAGTCTTACAAGGATCAATTGTCTTTTGAATCAAATCGTCAACCAATTGTTCGAATTTTGCACGTGTCAATGTACGTACCAAGTGTTTTGGAACACCGTCAACTGGCATAATGTATGGCAAGTTGATTTCGGTTGAAGTTGTGTTCGACAACTCAATTTTTGCCTTTTCTGCAGCTTCTTTCAAACGTTGCAAAGCCATAGAGTCCTTGCTCAAGTCGATTCCGCCGTTGTCGTTTTTGAATTCTTGTACCAACCATTCAATAATACGTTGGTCGAAGTCGTCACCACCAAGGTGCGTATCGCCGGCAGTAGATTTTACTTCGAACACGCCGTCACCAAGTTCAAGGATTGACACATCGTGCGTACCACCACCACAGTCGAACACAACAATCTTCATATCCTTGTTTGTCTTGTCCAAACCATAAGCAAGCGCTGCCGCAGTAGGTTCGTTCACAATACGTTTGACTGTCAAACCTGCAATTTCGCCGGCTTCCTTCGTTGCCTGACGTTGAGCGTCGTTGAAGTAAGCAGGAACGGTGATAACTGCTTCAGTCACAGTTGTTCCAAGATACTCTTCGGCAGTTTTCTTCATTTTCTGAAGAATCATTGCTGAAATTTCCTGTGGTGTGTACAAACGGCCGTCAATGTCAACACGAGGAGTGTTGTTATCGCCACGGACAACCTTGTAAGGCACACGATTTATTTCACTTGTCAAACGGTCGTAGGTTTCACCCATGAAACGTTTGATAGAGAATACAGTTTTTGTTGGGTTAGTGATGGCCTGACGTTTTGCAGGATCACCAACTTTTCTTTCGCCATTGTCTATAAAACCAATGATTGAAGGCGTTGTACGTTTACCTTCGCTGTTAGCTATAACAATAGGTTCATTTCCTTCCATGACTGCAACGCACGAATTCGTGGTTCCCAAGTCGATTCCTATTATCTTTCCCATAGTATTTAAATTTTAAAGTTTCTAAATAAATTTTCTCTATCGTTGTCAATCTTTATGCCACTCACATTTTTTGAAAAAACCACGCAATTGTGGCAGAGAAATTGTGATTTTTTTCAATTTTTGGCAGAAAACACTGACATTTAGACATAAAAAAAGGGGGGTAAAGACTATCTCCCCCCCTTTTGTAAAACTTTAAAATTTAGGCTTAATGGTCAAAATGAGACCTAAAATCCGTATAATATGTTGAAATTTATATATTTACAGCATTTTTAAGAAAATGAGTAAAAATCTGCTTTCATTGTGGAGGAAAAAATGTAATCA
>JAGCOW010000050.1 GCA_017642535.1 Bacteroidales bacterium
ATTGCAGAAGCACCCACGCAATCAAAATCATAATAATCACAAATGGAATCATTCTCATTGCCCATTCGCCAAAAGTTACTTCGCAACCAGCTTCAGCCAAGAATTTCACAGCTGTGGCGTTTGGGGGCGTTCCGATAGGTGTTCCGATACCGCCAAGGTTTGCAGCTACAGGAATTGCCAACGAAAGTCCGATTTTTCCTTTATCATCGCTTGGAAGCACCGCAAGCACAGGAGCGAGGAAGGCAAGCATCATAGCAGCCGTAGCCGTGTTGCTCATAAACATTGAGAATACAGCAATCACAATCAAGAAGCCAAGCAACACCATACGAGGATTTTTGCCGAACGGTTTCAGCATTATTCTCGCAAGTGTCACGTCAAGTCCGTATTTCGAAGCCATAATTGCCAGTACGAATCCGCCCAAGAAAAGCATTACTACCGGGTCGGCAAATGCTGACATTATTTTTGTGTAAACCACAAGTTCGCCAGCTTCAGGCGTACATAAAAATCCAATACCTTTATTTGAAACCGTCAGCAACGAAAGCACAATCACCAGCACCGAGGTCGTCCAGTTGGGGATTGGCTCGAAAATCCACAGCAACGCAGCCATCACGAACATTGCGATTACACGTTGCTGAACAACCGTCAATGCCTCAATTCCATAAAAATCAGTGGGAACTGCCCATAAAAAGATTGTGATAACCAATGTCACCAACAACCCAACGATTTTTTTTGTATCCATACAATAATTATATTGTTACTATTTTATTCTTGCTTTTGATTTAAAACACTTTTCACTCAAAAGCATCGCAAATGTAAGAAAAAGTAGTTTACGTAATTCACGTATCAGCAGTATTTTTTTGTGTGAAGTATGAACATTTTCTGCACCGAAGAAAAGATATTGAAAATCAATAAAATAGGGGAGTAGCTTATTTCCCTTCGCAACGAAAAATTTTTTTTTTTTGACTATTGAATGTTCAAAAATTTATGCGTCTGGAGCGATAATCGCCATTGTGGATGCGAAAGAATGTATTGCACCGTTTCTTGGATATTCTTGTTTGAACAAGGTTGCAGGAAGTAGTGTTCCGCTTTGATTTCGGTAAGAAAATGTTCCACATCGTCTTGTTCAAAAACCACTTTGAGCTCGTTTGCCTTGGTGTAGGCAAGTTTTCCGCCTTTTTTGGGCGAAAGCGTTATCCAATCAACATTTGCTGGTGGAATTATTGTGCCGTTTGTTTCAATTGCGACAAAAAAATCAAGGGAATGTAACAAATCTATCAAATGTGACGACACTTGCAGCGTTGGCTCACCACCCGTAAGTACGACGAATCTCGTAGGATAGTCCTTGATTGCCGAAAGAATCTCCTCGTCAGTCATTTCGGTATATGTATCGTGTTGAGTGTCACAGAAATGACAATGCAGGTTGCAACCAGAAAAACGTACGAACACCGCCGGTTTCCCCGTGAAAAAACCTTCGCCTTGAAGAGAATAGAATATCTCGTTAATCTTGTTCATACGTCGCTATGTTGCCTGACGATTCTTGTACGGAAACCTTGTAACAGTTAGGAATTTGTGTGCAAATCCAGTGAGCGATGTTTTCCGCCGTAGGATTAATTCCCGGAATCACGTCGTTGATAATTTTGTGGTCAAGTTTGTCTTGCACCATCTTTTTTACCTCGGTAAAATCGCACACCATGCCGTTGGCGTCAAGTTCCTTTGCCTTGCAATATACGGTAACTATCCAATTATGACCGTGTAAGTTGCAACATTTGCTTTCGTACGGCAAATCAAGTCGGTGAGCACCCGATATTTCTAAAACTTTGGAAATGTAATACATAATTTATTGTTCATAAAGAGTTTTATCAATGATTCCAGCCGCTTTGAGGGCTTCTTTCCGTTCGCGGCACGTACCGCAACAGCCACAATGAATTTTTCCGCCTTTGTAGCAACTCCACGTTTCAGTGTAGTCAATTCCGAGAACGACGCCTTTTCGGGCAATGTCGGACTTGGTGATGTTCGTGTACGGGGCAACAAGTTCAATATGTTCGTATGTTCCTTCGGAAACTGCCTGATTGAACGCATTGACAAACGATTTCCGACAATCGGGGTAAATGGCGTGGTCACCAAAATGATTCGCCATCATTATTTTTTTCAAACCGTTTGATTCGGCCAATCCAGCCGCAATGGAGAGCATAATGCCGTTACGGAAGGGAACGACTGTTGAAAGCATATTTTCATCGTCGTAATTACCTTCGGGAATTTTGTCGCCACCTTCCAAAAGCGAACTTTTGAAATAGGTCTTCATAAATGCGAGGTCAATCACTATGTGCTTGATTTTCAGTCGTTCACAATGAAGTTTTGCAAAATGAATCTCTTTTTTATTATGATTACCTCCATAATTGAACGACACGGCAAGCGCAATGGCATCACGATATTCGTAAAGCATAGTGACGCTATCCATTCCTCCAGAAAGTATTAAAACGCTGTCTTTCATTTCAGTAGGAAATTCATTCGTTCCAAAATACGAGATTGTTTCATTGACTGATGATCCTTGTCGGCATAGTTTGCAAACGGAAGAATGGAAATTCCTCCACGAGGCATAAAAATTCCCACAACTTCAAGATATTTCGGTTTGAGAAGTTTCACCAAGTCATTCATGATAATGTTTACGCAATCTTCGTGGAAACTGCCGTGGTTACGGAAACTGCCGAGATAGAGTTTCATACTCTTGCTTTCGAGCATTTTTTTATCAGGAATGTAATTGACCACAATCTTGCCAAAATCGGGTTGGCCCGTAATGGGGCAGAGCGATGTAAATTCAGGGCAATTGAACGACACAAGGTACTCGTTTTCGGGATGGTCGTTGGGAAACGCCTCTAATAATTTGGGTGAATAATCATTTGCATACGTGGTACTACCGCTACCAAGAAGCGTAAGACCAATCTGTTCTTTTTTAGTCTTTGCCATATTGTTTTTAGTTTAAGAGGAAAAACTGAAAGCTCCTTTATTTTTTGCAAATGTAGTTCTTTTTCTTGTAACTGACAAATACGCAATAAATTCCGTGTTTGTTACAATGAGAAAAATCGTCTGTTTATTCTGCAATAACCTTGTACATTGGTGTTTCACCAGGGCAAAGTTCCAAAATTTGATGTTCGCAACTTAATCGTTCGCTCGGGTCGTGCGTTACGTGAATCATTGTGGTTGTTCCTTTTTCTGCTATCAGTTCCAACAAATGAAGAATTTTCTCCCGATATTCCTCATCCAAACCGTGGCATGGTTCGTCTAAAATCAAAATCGGTGGACATTTTACCACAGAACGCAGAATCAGCATAGCTCGTTGTTCTCCGTAACTCAAATCACGGAACAATTCCCGCTCTCGACCAGCAAAACCGCCCAAGGCAAGCCATTTGTCGGCAACGGCGATTTCAACACCGGTTGGCGCACCATATAAACCTATGGAATCTCGAAATCCAGAAATGATGAGGTTTCGGAGGTTCGTGCCACCAACCATTCTGTATTCCACGTGCAGACGATACGAAACAATGCCGAGTTTTTGCTTTATATCCCAAATGGACTCGCCTGAGCCACGTTTTTTGCCAAATAAACGCACATCGTTGCAATATACTTGTAAATTGTCGCCAGTAATCAGTTCCAAAAACGTTGTTTTCCCAGAACCGTTGGGACCACGAACAAGCCAATGTTCGCCTTTTTTCAGCTTCCAATTCAAATCAATCAGAACACGATGGTCGCCCCAACCTACGTTGACGTGGTTCATTTCAACCAAAATCTCATCGGTGTCTTCTTTTTCTTGTTGTAAGGGCGATGTGTTTGCTATTGTTTCGGTCAGGTTTGAAGACAATTCTTCACGTTTCAGAGATTTGTTAGCTTCGCTTTGTGCATTTTTTGCAGCCAAACGTGCCTCGTAATCATTTTTTGTCCCGCAAAAAGAGATGTCTTTTTGTGCAAATTCGAGCACGTTGGTGATAGAGTCGGGAATTTCGTGCCAACGTTCCATACATAATATAATGTGTGGAAAGTCAGATTTCCCGTCTTGTTGTGCAGAAACTATCGTTGCAAAAAAGTCAAACAAAATCTTCCGACTTTCCGCATCCAAGCCGGCAAAAGGGTCGCTCAAAACCAAGAGTTTTTTGTTGGAAATCAAAGCACGTGCGAGCAATGTCCGCCGAATTTCTCCCGTTGACATGTATTTCAAACCACGTTCAAGAATGTTTTGAATGCCACATAGTTTCACCGCCTTGTTTGTTTCCAGTTCGTACGCCCACTGAGGCAATTCATCTGTTTTTTTCAATGGTCCGAGAACGCCTTCAACTATGAATCTTCGTCCCGTCCGCCCAATATCCACGCCACCGTCCATATAATCGCTTTCGTCGTTGTTGCGTTCCTCTTCTATCAGTTTTGCCGCACGTTCAAGAGAAACAAGTTCTACCGAGTCTCCAAATACCGAATAATATTGACCGGTTGTGTCGGTCGAAGTATTTGCGACAAACGACATTTTTCCTGCCAATGCGTTTACAAAGTCGGCTTTGCCACCGCCGTTCGGACCAATCACAAGCCACGCTTCGCCTTCGTTCATCTGCCACGAAAGGTTCGGGACAACAATTTTCTCGTTGGATTCAATTCTACAGTTTTGTATAGTTATAAGCGATTTTTCTTGCATTCTATTCCTTTTAAAACGCTGGCGAAGGTACTAAAACTCTTTGATAAAAATAATATCTTTTTATCGAGAAAGGAAACAAATGATTTTGAAATTAGTAGTGCACATCGTCTCTACAACATCGGGAATTCCACGAGTTAAATTTGGAGAGAAAGTATTTTTCCCTTTGTAAATTTGAAAAAACGATGGAAAAATTGCATATTTGCATAGCGTTTCCAAAGGGGGAGTCCTTGTTTTCGACATTTGTGCAGAAGGCGTTCCTTGGTGGCAAGAGTTTACGTTTTACAATTTTAAACCTTTACGTTATGAAAGTGAAAGAAACTGATTTGGCAAAAATTCAAGCTGAAATAGATAAATACGAAAACGAAATTGAATCGTTGGAAAAAGTGAAACAATGTTCCGACATAGGACCTTTTGCCATAAAGTATATTGACAAACACGTGCTTGAATTGAAAAAACAGATTTTTGACTTGCATACAAAAATTGATATGTTGGAAAGAGATTAGTCTTAAAAATCTCATTGTTCAAGAGAAAATTGTCATATAAAATTGTTAATAAATTTTACGTTTATATTCCCTTCTCGTTTTATTGGATTTCAGTAAAATTTATATCTTTGTGCCATAAAAAAAAATAATAACAAAACTTAAAATTATAATTGTATGTCAAATCCATGCTTACTTAGCTCGTCAATCGGAAAGAAGTTTCTGATGAGTATTACAGGACTGTTTTTCGTCTTGTTCTTGGCGTTTCATGCGACGATGAACGCTGTTCACATTTTTAGTCCAGAGGACTACAACGCAATCTGTAAATTTTTGGGTGCAAACTGGTATGCCTTAGTTGGTACTGCCGTTATCGCACTGGGATTCATCATCCACATTGCGTATGCCACAATCTTAACAATTCAAAACCGCAAAGCTCGTGGTACCGACCGTTACGACAGCGAAGTACGTCCGGCTTCGGTTGAATGGGCTTCGAAAAACATGTTCGCTCTCGGCGTCATCGTATTTCTTGGACTTGGCCTTCACTTATATATGTTCTGGTCGAAAATGCAGTTGGCAGAAATTATGGGTACGGTTGACGCAATTGGCGCTCCTGCCGACGGTTCTGCATTTATAATGTATTGGTTCAGCAAACCTTGGGTTGTTGTTGTATATATGGTTTGGTTGGTGGCTATCTGGTTCCACCTTACACACGGATTCTGGAGTGCATTCCAAACAATGGGTTGGAACAACAAAACTTGGATGTCGCGTCTGAGATGTTTGTCTGACATAATTGCGACAATTATCTGCGTAGCTTTTGCTGCTGTGGTAATCGCTGCATTTTGTATGAGTCTTTAGTATTAACCTTGAAAATTATTAGTTATGGCAACTTTAGATAGTAAAATTCCAGAAGGACATTTGTTTGAAAAATGGTCTAATTACAAAGCTCATCAAAAACTTGTAAACCCTGCCAACAAACGTAAACTCGACGTTATTGTGGTTGGTTCTGGTTTGGCTGGTGCTTCGGCTGCCGCTTCGCTTGGTGAACTTGGTTTCAATGTAAAGTGTTTCTGCTACCAAGATAGTCCACGTCGTGCACACTCTATCGCTGCACAAGGTGGTATCAACGCTGCAAAGAACTATCAAAACGACGGCGATAGCGTTTATCGCTTGTTCTACGATACAATCAAAGGTGGTGACTACCGTGCTCGCGAAGCTAACGTATATCGTTTGGCTGAAGTAAGCAACAACATCATCGACCAATGCGTTGCTCAAGGTGTTCCTTTCGCTCGCGATTACGGAGGGTTGTTGGCTAACCGTTCATTCGGTGGTGCGCAGGTTTCCCGTACATTCTACGCAAAAGGTCAGACTGGACAACAATTGTTGTTGGGTGCCTACAGTGCTTTGAGCCGCCAAATCGGTAAAGGTACTGTGAAAATGTACACTCGTACAGAAATGATGGATATCGTTGTTGTTGATGGAAAATGCCGTGGTATAGTTACTCGTAACCTTATCACTGGCGAAATCGACGCTCATTTCGGTCACGCTGTGATTCTTGCTACTGGCGGTTACGGAAACGTGTTCTTCTTGTCAACAAACGCTATGGGTTCCAACGGTTCTGCCGCTTGGAAAGCATATAAGAAAGGTGCTTATTTCGCAAATCCTTGCTACGTGCAAATCCACCCGACGTGTATTCCTGTTCACGGAGAATTCCAGTCAAAACTTACATTGATGTCGGAATCGCTTCGTAACGACGGTCGTATCTGGGCACCTAAGAAAGCCGAAGATGCACAGGCAATCCGCGAAGGCAAGAAAAAAGCTTCCGATATTCCAGAAGAAGACCGCGACTTCTACTTGGAAAGACGTTACCCTGCATTCGGTAACTTGGTTCCACGTGACGTTGCTTCACGTGCCGCAAAAGAACGTTGCGACCACGGTTTCGGCGTTGAAAACGGCGGTGCAGTATTCTTGGATTTCAAATATGCTATCGAACGTTTAGGAAAAGACGTTGTTGAAGCTCGTTATGGAAACTTGTTCCAGATGTACGAAAAAATCACCAACGATAATCCATACGAAACTCCAATGAAGATTTATCCTGCTATCCACTACACAATGGGTGGTATCTGGGTTGACTACGAATTACAGACAACCATTCCTGGCTTGTTCGCTGCTGGTGAGGCAAACTTCTCAGACCACGGAGCTAACCGTCTTGGTGCTTCTGCGTTGATGCAAGGTTTGGCTGACGGTTACTTCGTAATTCCTTACACTGTTCAAAACTACTTGGCTGACGAACTTCACACGCCAAGAATGGACACGAACTCTGGCGAATTTGCGAAAGTTAAGGCTGACGTTCAGGCTCACATCGATGAGTTGATGAACATCAAGGGTACTGAATCTGTTGACAGCATTCACAAACGTCTTGGTCACATTATGTGGGAACACGTTGGTATGGGACGTACGAAAGAAGGTCTTCAGGAAGGTATTAAACAAATTCAGGAACTTCGTGCTGAATTCTGGAAAAATGTTCGTATTCCTGGTAGTGCAAACGAATTGAACGTTGAACTTGAAAAGGCAAACCGTGTTGCCGACTTCCTTGAATTAGGCGAGTTGATTGCACGTGACGCTCTTCATCGTGATGAATCGTGCGGTGGCCACTTCCGTGAGGAATACCAAACAGAAGAAGGCGAAGCTCTTCGTCAAGACGACAAGTTCGCATACGTTGGCGCTTGGGAATACAAAGGCAAAGACGTTGAACCAGAACTTCACAAGGAAGAACTGAAATTCGAATTTGTTGAATTGAAACAAAGAAATTATAAGTAATCTATTGTCTAATACCTGAAAAGGATAAAATATATCGAGTTATGGAAGTACAAAACTTGAATTTGACTCTAAAAGTTTGGAGACAAAAAGGACCGAAAGAACAAGGTCATTTTGAAACATATTCATTACAGAACATTTCACCGAACAGTTCTTTCCTTGAAATGATGGACGTTCTTAACGAACAACTCATCAACGAAGGCAAGGAACCTGTTGCATTCGACCACGACTGCCGCGAAGGTATCTGCGGTATGTGTAGCATGTACATCAACGGTGAAGCTCACGGTCCCGACGACCACGTAACAACCTGTCAGTTGCACATGCGTAAGTTCAAAGACGGCGACACAATCACCGTTGAACCATGGCGTTCGGCTGGTTTCCCTGTAATCAAGGACTTGATTGTTGACCGTAGTGCGTTCGACAAGATTATGCAAGCCGGAGGTTTCGTGTCGGTAAACACTGGTGGCGTTCCTGATGGAAATGCTATTCCTATTCCAAAGCCAAATGCCGACGAAGCTATGGACGCTGCGTCATGTATCGGTTGTGGTGCGTGTGTTGCCACTTGCAAGAACGGTTCGGCAATGTTGTTCGTTTCAGCAAAAGTTTCGCAGTTGGCACTTCTTCCACAAGGAAAAGTTGAAGCAGCTCGCCGTGCGAAAGCAATGGTTGCAAAAATGGACGAACTTGGTTTCGGTAACTGTACAAACACTGGTGCTTGCGAAGCAGAATGTCCGAAAGGCGTTTCAATCACAAACATCGCTCGTTTGAACAGAGAATTTTTGTGTGCAAAATTTGCAGACTAATCAATACATAGATATTGAAAATCAAAAAAAGCTGTCCGTTTGGGCAGCTTTTTTTATTTATTGATTGTTGGAATGTTTTCTACTATTGAAGCATCTTATTCTTCACCAATGAAATTCGTTAACTGAATAAAATCATCAACAGATAATTGTTCAGGACGCTTTAAGCCGATAGATTCCTCTAATTTCTTGTCTTTGAGCATCTTCTTTAGCGAGTTGTTCAATGTTTTTCTTCGTTGATTGAAACTTGTCTTGACAACCTCAAAAAACAATTTCTCATCACAAGGCAACGTGTAGTTTTCCTTGCGAATCATTGAAATCACACCTGATTTTACCTTTGGTGGAGGATTAAATTCGTGCTCGTCAACAGTAAAATGATATTGTGTATCGTAGAATGCTTGTATCAAAACCGATAAAATGCCATATTCCTTTGAACCGGCAGGTGAGCAAATTCGTCGGGCCACCTCACGTTGAAACATTCCTGCAACGGCTGGCACCAATTCTCGGTTTTCTATTACCTTGAACATAATTTGGCTGGAAATGTTGTAGGGAAAGTTTCCCATCACCATAAACGGTTCTCCACCGAAAAATTCGGTCATCGGCAATTTGAGGAAATCACCTTGAATACATTGATTTGAGGCAATCACACCATTCGCAAGCAAAAAATCTATCGATTCTCCGTCAATTTCAATCACTTTGAGATTGATGTCTTTTTCCAGCAAATGTTTGGTGAGAATTCCCATTCCTGGGCCTATTTCCAAGCAATTCCCACAGACTAACGGCAAACAATCGGCAATATTTTTTGCCGTGTCGCTACTTCGTAAAAAGTGCTGTCCGAGATTTTTCTTTGCTCTGACCGGAGTTCCCATCTATTTTCTTTTAGAAAATACCATACGTTGACGATTAAGCACCTCGCCCTCGGCATTACGGATTTCAAAAACCGCCTCGTTTTCCGAAATATCTTCACGATACAGCGAAACCGTCTCGCCATAGCGACATTCTTTTATAAAATTTATTTCGGCTTCGGTAATAGCTTTTTCCTTGTATTCGTCTAACGAAATTGTGTCCATAACCCACAACACGTAATGAAAACTAGTGACGTGCATATTGCAGTCCAAATCGCTGTAAAGCACCTTGTGAGTGCCAACGCAGACTGGATTTGCCGGCGGGAATACTTTTTCGGGCTGACGGATAACCGACGGCTCATTAAAAACATATTCAGGAAATTCAGGAAGTTGCTCCAAAATATTCGTTGGACGACGTGTATTAAAATCCAACAACGACCACATGGACGTAATATCTACAAGACTATTTCCTTGGGCATCACGCATGGTGCAATTTCTTTGTGTGGCAAGGCGCGAACATGATTCCACCCATGTTTCAACGGTAATATCTTCCTCATTGTGTGGAAATTTGTTTACTTTAATGTATATTCTCAGCGAAACCCATGTTAATCCTCGTTTAAGGAGCGTTTCCACGTCCATTTTCTTGTTTCGCGAGTCAACCATTGCCGCTTGCATAAATATATTTCCAATTGAAAAAACAGTCGTGTCGATTGAGAAATCAATTTCCGACGGTTCAATTGTTTTTTGTAAAATTGTCTTCATTTTTAACCCCAAAATTATGTCCCAAAAATACGAAAAAACGGCGAAATAAGCGAACAACAGACTAAAATCTTGTGATTCTTCTTTCTGTGGTGAGTTAGTCCAAACATAGTTGCTGAGTTAGTAGAAACGGTTATTTCAACTTTTCTTTTAGATATTTTGCAGTATATGACTGCTTACATTGTAACAAATCTTCAGGTTTCCCTGCAAAAACCACAGTGCCGCCTTCGTCGCCACCTTCTGGACCCATGTCGATAATCCAGTCGGCACATTTTATTACATCCAAATTATGTTCAATCACCACAACTGTATGACCATGAGCCAATAAACGATTGAAAGAGTCCATCAATTTCTTTATGTCGTGGAAATGCAGACCTGTGGTGGGTTCGTCGAAGATAAAGAGTGTCTTTTCTGCACTATCTTTCCCTAAAAACGTTGCCAATTTGATTCGTTGTAATTCACCTCCCGAAAATGTGCTTGACGATTGACCAAGAGCTACATAGCCCAACCCCACGTCTTGCAATGGTTTTATACGTTCCGCAATACGTTGCGTCAATGCAGACTTATCTTCGGCAAAAAACTGAATTGCCTCGTCAACAGTCATTTCCAATATGTCGGAGATTGATTTTCCTCGATAGGTGATTTCCAAAATCTCGCTTTTGTAGCGTTTCCCGTGACATTCCTCGCACACCAGTTCCACGTCGGCCATAAACTGCATTTCAACCTTGATTACGCCGTCGCCCTTGCATTCCTCGCAACGACCGCCATCGGTGTTAAATGAAAAATGTGCTGGTTTATATCCTTGTAACTGAGCCGATTTTTGACTTGCGTACAAGTTTCGTATGTCGTCAAAAACCTTACAATACGTCACCGGATTTGAACGCGTTGATTTTCCAATAGGATTTTGGTCGATAAACTCGACATTCTTGATGTTTGACACGCCAGAAACGCTGTCGCAATCGCCTATTGCCAAACCTGTTTCTCCAACTTGTTGCAATACGCCCGGATACAAAATCTTGTCAATCAACGAAGATTTCCCCGAACCCGAAACGCCCGTAACAGCAGTAAATACGCCCAAAGGAATCTGAACGGTCACGTCTTTTAGATTGTTTTCTCTTGCACCAGAAATCGTGATACATTGTTTCCAATTTCGTCGGAAAGAAGGAACTTCAATTTTCTTGCGTCCGCACAAATAGTCTGCCGTAAGCGTTTCTCCGTGTTCCAACAACTGCTTCATTGTTCCTTGAAAAACGACCTCGCCACCAAAAACGCCAGCATTCGGTCCGATGTCGATAATGGAATCGGCGGCACGCATAATTTCCTCGTCGTGTTCCACCACCATGACCGTATTGCCTAACTGTTGTAACTGTTTCAACACGTTGATGAGTTTTTCTGTGTCACGGGAATGTAATCCTATACTTGGCTCGTCCAATATGTACAACGAGCCGACCAAATTGCTTCCCAACGAGGTTGCCAAATTGATTCGTTGCGATTCTCCACCCGAAAGTGTGTTCGACAAGCGATTCAAGGTCAAGTAACCCAATCCGACTTCATCTAAGAAACGTAAGCGGGTACGTATTTCTATCAAAATTCTATCAGAAACTTCTTTTTCGTAAGGTGTGAGCGAAATAGTGTCGAAAAATGTGCGAAGCCACGTGATAGGTTTTTCAACCAAATCAAGAATTGACAAACCGGCAACTTTCACATAATTTGCCTCTTTCTTCAATCGTGAACCGTGACAATCGGGGCAGGTCGTCTTTCCACGAAAGCGTGCCAACATCACTCTATATTGAATTTTATAGAGATTGTCTTCCACCATCTTGAAGAACTCGTTGATACCGCCAAAGTATTGATTCCCTTCCCAAAGTAACTTTTTTTGTTCTTCGCTCAGTTCGCAATATGGTTTGTGAATAGGAAATCCGAATTTTCGTGAGTTCATCACCAATTGGTCCTTCCATTCGCTCATTTTGTCGCCACGCCAGCACGCGACAGCATTTTCCCAAATCGATAATTTCTTGTCGGGAATAACTTTATTTGGGTCAATTCCCATTATTTTCCCAAAACCTTCGCACGTTGGACACGCACCAACGGGACTGTTGAAATTGAACATCAGCACCGATGGTTCTTCAAACGTAAGTCCATCTAATTCAAAGCGATTCGAAAAATCATGTTCCACAAATTTTCCATCTTGCTCAACCCAAACGCTGCACGTCTCGTTTCCTTCCTGAAATGCCGTCTGCACTGAATCAGCCAAGCGTCCTTTCATGGTTTCGTCGGGAACGAATCTGTCTATCAAGATGGAGATATTCTTTGATTTTTTCTCAATGGTACTTGCATCAATATCCGAAATCCGTTCAACCTGACCATTGATGAGCAATCGGCTAAAACCTTCTTTTTCAAGTAGTTCAATCTTGTCCTTTAAAGGAATTTTGCCCAAAATCAACGGAGTTGCTACATAACATTTCTTGCCTGTATTGGTTAGAATGAAATCAACCACGTCTTGTACCGAATGGCGTTTCACTTCTTTCCCCGAAATAGGAGAGTACGTTTTGCCGATGCGAGCAAACAACAATTTTATATAATCGTAGATTTCCGTTGACGTTCCAACCGTGGAACGTGGATTTACCGCATTCACTTTCTGTTCGATGGCAATTGCCGGAGGAATGCCCGTAATGGAATCTACTTCGGGTTTTTGAATTTTTCCCAAAAATTGTCGAGCATACGACGACAAACTTTCCACGTAGCGGCGTTGTCCTTCTGCGTAAATCGTGTCGAATGCGAGCGAAGACTTTCCAGAACCCGAAACACCTGTGACGACAGTGAAACTGTTGCGTTCAACCGACACATTTATTTTCTTTAAATTGTGTACGGCGGCACCTTTTATTTCAATGTTCTTGCTCTCCATGCTAAGAAATTATATTAATTCTTTGACTTCAACACTTAGTCAATTTTCATTCTTAATTTTTAACACTTAATTTTCTAAAATTCCGACGTAAAATGGAATGCTATATCAGGGAAATTCTGTTGTGCCATTTCCAAAGCGTAGGCACTCTCTGCTAAAAATACGTCGCAACCACGTTTGTCAACCGCCAAACTTTGGTATTTCCGTTTTTTGAAATCTTCAAGTTGTGCCTCGTTGTCCGACGTGAACCAGCACGCCTTGTATAATTGGATTGGCTCGTAACGGCATTTTGCGTTGTATTCGTGTTCCAAACGATATTCAATTACCTCGAACTGCAACGCACCGACCGTTCCAATAATTTTTCTGTTATTGAACTGATTGATGAAAAGTTGCGCCACACCTTCGTCCATCAGTTGGTCGATACCTTTGGCCAACTGCTTGAATTTCATAGGGTCGGCATTTTCAATATAACGGAACATTTCGGGTGAAAAACTCGGAATGCCTGCAAAATGCAGATTTTCGCCTTCGGTTAGTGTATCACCGATTTTGAAATTTCCAGAATCGTACAAACCAACAATGTCGCCCGGATATGCCTCGTCAACCACGGCTTTCTTCTCTGCCATGAACGACGTGGGGTTTGCAAATTTCAGATATTTTTGTTGACGAATGTGCAAATAATTCTTGTTTCTCTCAAATCGACCGGAACACACTTTCACAAAAGCAATTCTGTCGCGATGGTTCGGGTCCATATTCGCATGAATCTTGAATACAAATCCCGAAAATTTATCTTCATACGGCGAAACCATTCGTTCGTCGGTCTTTGCGTCACGAGGCGATGGAGCAATTTCCACAAAAGAATCCAGCAACTCTTGCACACCAAAGTTATACAATGCACTTCCGAAGAAAACAGGAGCCAGCTCGGCTCTGCGATAAGCTTCCACGTCAAATTCGGGATAGACCGTTTCCACCAGCTCAACTTCGTCGCGTAGCTTTTGAGCAGCACGTTCGCCAATTTTTTCGTCAATGCCCTTGTCGGTAATGTCACTAAACTTGATGGCTGGCTGAATTACTTGCTGATTTTGTTCGAAAAGGCGAAGATTTTGTGAATACAAATTGTACACACCCTTGAAATCGTGACCCATTCCTATCGGCCAAGCCAATGGACGAACCTTTATATGCAATAGCGACTCAATCTCATCTAACAATTCAAACACATCTTTACCTTCACGGTCGAGTTTGTTCACGAATACCATAACTGGCGTGTTTCGCATACGGCACACTTCAGCCAATTTTTTTGTCTGTTCCTCCACACCTTTGGCCACGTCAATTACAATAATGACGCTATCGACAGCTGTAAGCGTACGATATGTATCTTCGGCAAAATCCTTGTGTCCGGGAGTATCCAAAATGTTGATTTTTCGTCCTTCGTACTCAAAACCCATAACCGACGTTGCAACCGAAATACCACGTTGTTTCTCAATTTCCATAAAATCGGACGTGGCAGTTTTCTTAATCTTGTTTGATTTTACTGCACCTGCAACGTGTATTGCGCCACCAAAAAGCAGCAATTTTTCCGTCAACGTCGTCTTTCCCGCATCAGGGTGACTGATAATCGCAAACGTGCGTCTGCGTTGAATTTCCTTCTCGAATGCCATCTATAAAAATTTTGATGCAAAAGTAGAAAAATGAAACTTGATTTGCAAAGAAAGTTGCCACGAAGAAAAGACGTTTGACAAAGTAGTAAAATGAGCAAAATTTGCTACCTTTGTGCTATGATAATCAGGCAGATTAAAAAATGTTTGTTGTTGATTTTCTGCACGACGTTTTCTTTGTTCGTGCAGGCACAAGAACTTGACTCGCTCATTTTCAACACTATCGTTACCGATTTGCAAACCATCGATTCATTGTATGCGGAACACAATGATACTGCCGTTGTTGATTCTATTATTCTTAGCGAACGACCTTACCGAATCGACACGCTTGGCTCGTATTTGTTGCCCTTGGTTGACTCGCTTATTTGCTATGCCGAAAGTTATTATGGTTGTCCGTATCATTATGGTTCCAAAGGACCGAATAGCTTTGATTGCTCGGGGTTTACGGGTTTTGTCTTTTCGCATTTCGGACTGCAATTGCCGAGCAGTTCCACCTATCAGTTTAGAGAAGCTCCTTTTACAACTGAATGTATTGATAGTGTGCGACAAGGCGATTTGATTTTTTTTATGGGCAGAAACGGGAGAAAAACCGTCGGTCACGTGGGAATTGTAATCGATGTTGATACGGCAAATCACTCTTGCCGATTTATTCACGCTGCCACGCATGGGGGAGTCATTGCTACAAAATTTCCTTCGTATGCATATTATAATCAACGATTTATGGGATTTGGACGATATGAATTGCCCGAATATCTGTTATATTACAAGACAGAGAAAATTTATTTGGACGAAACGATAGAAAACACGTCTGACGGTGAATGAGCAAATGTGTTTGCC
>JAGCOW010000051.1 GCA_017642535.1 Bacteroidales bacterium
ATTTCTGCGTAGCATCTACAGCATTTGAAACCAATTCACGTAAGAAAATCTCTTGGTCGGAATAAAGGAATTTTTTGATGACCGGGAAAATGTTTTCGGTGGTTACACCAATTTTACCTGTTTGCATACTTTTATATTTTAGTTCTACAAAAATTTCGTTGTTCGCCATTTGTCAATATGTGTGCCATTGAATTTTTATTGACAGATTGTCACATTTTTTGTCAAAAACTGACATATCTTTGTCTCGCAAATAAAAATGGACAATGAAAATCATCAATTTCATAAAAACATATATGGCAGTCATTGTATTGTTGGTTGCCATTGTTTCTTTAATTGAGCCCGTTTCGTTTTCGTGGGTGCATACGAGTTACATCAATTGGATGCTGGGCGTCATTATGTTGTGTATGGGTATCGCGTTGAAACCCAGCGATTTCAAAATCGTGTTTTCTCGACCAAAGAACGTCATAATTGGCTGCATAGCCCAATTTACCATAATGCCGTTGTTGGCATTTTTGCTGACAAAAATTTTCAACTTGCCACAAGAAATTGCCGTCGGCGTGATTTTGGTTGGCTGTTGTCCAGGTGGAACAGCTTCGAATGTGATAACATACTTAGCCAAAGGCGATTTGGCATTATCGGTAGGAATGACGGCAGTTTCCACATTGCTTGCTCCCCTGCTCACGCCTGTGGTCTGCTGGTTGTTGGCGGGAACATTTGTTGAAGTTGACATAGCGAATATGTTTTTATCAATTGTTCAAGTGGTGATTATTCCCATCGTGATTGGTTTCGGCATACAAATGCTGTTTCCGAATTTCACAAAAAAAATCAACGAAATACTACCTGCGTTGTCAACCATAGTAATTGCACTGATAGTTGGTGCGGTCGTTTCTGCAAATGCAGAAAAATTGATGCATGTGGGATTGTTGGTGTTGTTGGTTGTGGCGTTGCACAATATCTGCGGATTTGCTTTGGGTTTTTGTATAGGCAAACTATTGCATCTTCCGTTCAATAAATCGGTGGCAATTTCAATTGAAGTTGGTATGCAGAACTCGGGATTGGCGTGCTCGTTGGCACAACAACATTTTGCCGCTTTGCAAGCAGCCACCGTACCTGGAGCGGTATTCAGCGTTTGGCACAACATTGCAGGAGCTGTACTGGCACGGATTTATAATAAAAACATAGAAAAATAAATAGGCATATACGTGATTCCATCCCGAACCATAATATCCCTATTGTTTGAAAGAACAATAGCTTTTTTTATGTGATAATCCGGTGTCCCAACAAAATGGGACAATGCACTATGTACAGAGTAGTCTTTCCCCGATTTCACTTCGATAGGTACAACCGACAATACATTAAAATCGTCAATAAGAAAATCAACCTCGCCATTTTTTTTGTTGTCGTAGTAGTTGAGCGAATATGAATGGGCTGCCAGTTCTTGTGCCACAACCGATTCATATACTGTCCCCAAATTGATACTTGTATCATCGTCGAAAATAGCTCTTATATTATTCTGATAAAGCAAACTAGTCAATATACCCACATCGTTAAGATATAGTTTCAGTAAATTTTTGCTTTGCGATTCCCGTAACGGAAATTTTGGATTTGATATGGCATTTACGTTTAAGGCAATGCCTGCTTGTATTAAATATTCAAATTCGTCACGATAATCAGCAAAACGTGCACCGTCGCGTTGTTCTATGTCTTGAAAGAAAATTCGTTTCTTTTTTGATTCAAGAGCTGAAGGTATGTATTTGTACACCGAACGTGAGCGAAGCTTGTTCTCTTTATCGTATTTAACAGCATCCAAACCATAGTATTCGTATATGGTATTTTGTATGTCACGCACTTTCGTGATATTCATGGAATCAATAAACTCAACGACAGCTGCTGGCATTCCGCCACAAAGCAAATATCGTTTAAACAAATTCATCATCCGATTATGTACACCCTCGTCAAGTGTTTCAAGCAAATCGAATTTTTTATGTAACGTATTTATTGTTTCGTCGGAAAAACCATTTGCCCACAAAAACTCTTCAAAATCAAGTGGATACATACGAATTGTACGTGTACTGCCGATAGGGATAGATACTGCACGAGCCAATGTTACACCCAAAAGAGAACCACTACAAATATATGTGTATTTTGGGTCTTGGTTAAGAAATTTAAGCAATGTGAGCAAGTGTGGATAGACTTGTATCTCATCAAGAAATACAAGTGTGTCGCTTCTGTCGCCCAATTGCTTTCCCAAAGCTCCAAGCTGTAAGTAAAAATCCTCTACAGAACGTGTGTTGTTGAATAATTTTTGCCCGTTGAAATCATCTAACAGGTTGATTTCAACATAGTTCTTATATGATTTTCCGATATATCTAATAATATATGTTTTTCCAATCTGTCGAGCCCCCTCCACAATCAAAATTCTATCTTGTTGTGTTTCAAGATGTTCTTTAATTTGTTTTTCAATTTTTCGACGCAACATTACACTTTTTCTTAAATTTACAGGTTCAAATTTACACTTTTTCCTAAATTTTCAATCAAAAAATTACACTTTTTCCTAAAAAGATATTCTCATTTGGTAATGGCTTCTAACAAAAAAAGGCAATCTGTTAAAATTGCCTTTTTGTGTTTTCAATAGTTTTTCTTATTCCATCTTAATCACATCCTCATCCTTGCGTTCATTCAACTTAAGCACAAGTTCTTGACCTGTGTATGTTCCCGAGCAGTACGTACGTTGTGTCAATTCTTTTGGAATGTATCTGACAGTGATTTTTATGCTTTCAGGCATGCCTTTGTACGAACCACGACGGTCACGGAGCGTAAGGGTTTTCGCCACATCGTCATAATCCATTTGAATTATGCTGTATTCGCCTTTTTCGTAGTTGTAGTTCGTGCCTTCGTCGGAATAGAGTTCAAACGAGCCGCTTGCTCCTGAATATACGTCGATGAAGAGTTCGTCGTCGGGATATTGGTCGGTGTATTCCATTTGCTTGCCCTTAGGAATAATGGAACCTGCTTTTACAAATACCGGCATAAACACTAATGGTGCATTTACATCGATTTCCTGACCACCTTCGTAGAAATCTCCTGCCCAGTCTCCACATTTCCCTATCGAGAACGAGTTAAGCAAGTACCAACCCTCGCATTTCGGTAGATAAACCTTACGCGAACGTGCCTTGTATTCCGAAACAGGACAAACCAAGAATGATGGTCCAAACATATACTGGTCGTTGATGTTCAACACATTGGCATCGTCAAAAAAGTCCATCACAAGACCACGCATAATCGTGTAGTCGGAGTGGTAGGCACGTCCTGCCAATGAATAAATGTATGGCATAAGTTCGTACCGAAGCTTCATATAATTAAGTATCGACTGATATGCCTCTTCGTTTTCGTTCGCAATATTGAAAATTTCGCGGTACGGATATTCTCCGTGAGAGCGGAACAACGGGCAGAACGCACCAAACTGGTACCAACGGGTTTGCAGTTCTTTCCATTCCTTTTGATTTTCAATGTCTTCAGGCGTATATTTCGGCTTGCTATTGTAACGAGATTCTACCGAGAAACCGCCAATATCCATTGTCCAATACGGAATTCCCGACAACGAGAAGTTCACGCCGTGACCGATTTGGTCCTTCAAATCGCTCCAACGGGCAACAATGTCACCGCTCCAGTTTGCAGCACCATAGCGTTGCAAGCCGGCAAACGCCGAACGGGTGAGGATGAACACACGTTTTTGGTCAGTTTCCTTACGTTGGTTTTCGTAGATTCCCTTTGCCTGATAGGTTGCATACGGATTGAACATCCGTTCGCCGTTACCCATTGCATTCGGTGTAAGGTCGCATTTGCGGTCGCCAACGGAAATGTTGGAGTGCATATCGGGTTCGGTTGCATCGAGCCACCACGCGTCGAACCCCAAATCGTAGATGCCTTTCACCATATTCCAGAACATATCGCGGGCTCCGGGATTGTACACGTCGTACCAACCGTTTTTAAAGCCCGGCCAAACCCAGTCAAGACGGTTCATATCCACATTGTGGGTGAGAATATACCCTTTCTCGTTCATTTTCTTGTAGTTGTCGGTATGGGCATAGAACTTTGGCCATACCGAAATCATAATATGTGCATTGTAGGCGTTATGCAACGAATCGACCATTCCCTTAGGGTTGGCAAAACGCACAGAATCAAATGTTTGCGTGCCCCAGCCGTCGGTTGGCCAATAGTGCCAGTCAAGTACGATGTTGTCGAGAGGGATATGCTTGTCGCGGAAGGTTTTCACCGTGCTGAGAATCTCGTCGGCAGTTTGATAGCGTTGACGGCTTTGCCAGAATCCCATTGCCCATTTCGGCACAATCGGCGCCTTGCCCGTCAGTTGGCGATAGCCAGAAACCACTCGGTCGGCAGGAGTCAAAAACTGGTCTTCGATTCTTACTCTGTAATCTTTGGGATTTTCGCCATACACAAAATAGTAGTCAATTTCGTCGGCTGCTTCCGAAGAAAGCGTGAGTTTATTTTGGTCGGGATATGGCGACAGGTGCGTCAGGCCAAGAAATCCGCCCCCGGTTTTCCATTCCAACTTGAAATCGTGTTTTTCGTTGGCTTTCATGTCAACAGTAAACGGATTCGACCATGGATTCCAATTCTGACGCCATTTGTCCATTATCAACTTGCCGTCAATCCATAATTTGAAATATCCCGAAGCATACAACAGGAATTTATGCAGACCTGCCTCGTCCGATGCAATCTGACCTTCCCATGTAATTGTGCAATAAGGAAATGCCTCTAAAAAAGTAGCATATGGGAAAACGCCTGAAATACCTGAAATGTCAAAATCAGCAATGTTGCTCCGAGAGCCGTCGGAAGCAAGAAACGCATAGTCAATGACTGACTCAACCTGTTCTTTCAATGTTATTTTTGAGCCAGGCAGTGTATATGTTGCGGTGAGTCCGCCTTCGTTTCCGTTTTTGTCGTACAGTTTTAAATCGGAGATTGGCTGATATTCGCGAGGGTCGCCGAAACGCGTTATGGAATAATTGTCCCACAAAATTCCGTAACCTTTGTTTGAATAAAGGAACGGCACGCAAGGAACCATATTATGCTGCGCAAGTTCCACATCTTTTCCCTTGTAGTTCATAAAGCCATGCTGATGACCGCCCAAACCGTAGAACGCCTCGTCGTCGGGCGATTCAAACTGGTCGCACACACGATAGTAAGAATCCTTGCAATCCTTTGCCACACAATGTTCGTGCTGTTCCTGATTTCCATGTTCCATCCACGGAAATTCGTCAACGTGTTGGAACGACTTTCCTTTATCGGATTCTTGCAGCAACACGTTTCCATCCATATCCTTGAACGTGACAATACCCGTTTTTTCGTTTACCGAAGCGGAAACCAACCCGGTAGATACCGTTACAAATCCGTTTTCTTCAGTCACGTTCCAATCGTCGCATTTTTCCTGCGGAAGGACAACGAGACTTTCTTTCTTTGAAAACTCATCTTCAACCGTGGCGGTAACGCGGATAATTGTTGGCGAAACCACCTGCAAACGCACCTGTTGCTTGTCGGTGGTAGTTACGATAATACCATTGTCGATTTTTTTGTACTGTTTAGAACAACTTGTCATTGCAATTGTGCCGGCAAGAACGATTCCGGCGAATCGGAAAAAATGTTTCATATTCAACAAGTAAATAAATTTATTCAAGTGGTTAAAAATATGGATTTTTCTTGTGAGAAGAAAAAAAAGATGAAAAAAAATAGAAGATTTTCCTAAATCTTTGATTAGTCCTGCCCCCAAAAAAGGATAACTTGTATTATCATCCTATTTAAAATGTGGCAGTGACCAATTTTTTATCACGCTCACTGTGCGAACCACAAATATCACAATGGCAGCAACGATAATTGAAATAAATTCGGGACAGGAAAGCAGATTCATAATCAAATATACGCAACCTCCTATCAAACAAGCTGTTGCATAGATTTCCCGTCGGAAAATCAATGGAATGTCAACGCACATCAAGTCGCGGACAATACCGCCAAATACCGCAGTGAGAATGCCCATCATCACCGACAAAATCGGATGAATGTCCAATGCCAATCCTTTTTGCATGCCAATGATGGTGAACACGCTTATACCAATCGTATCGAACAAAAACAATGTTTTGGAGTATTTCTCTATATATTTTCGGAATAAAAACGTGAAAACCACGCCAAACACGACAATATAAAAATACCAAATATCGTGTAACCACGCTACGGGAATGTTGAGCATCATATCGCGGAGCGTACCGCCTCCAATGGCAGTAACAAAGCCAAGAAACACGCCACCAAACAAATCGAAGCGTTTCCGAGCAGCCGCAAGCGCACCACTTATTGCGAACGCCAACGTCCCCGCATAATCAAACACCGACAGTAGGTAGTCAACGACCATAGCCGTTATATATTAAATTTGAAGTGCATTATGTCGCCGTCCTGAACCACGTAATCCTTCCCTTCCATCGACATTTTTCCAGCTTCTTTCACTGCCACTTCGGAGCCGTATGCGATGTAATCTTCGTATTTTATGACCTCGGCCTTGATAAAACCCTTCTCAAAATCGGTATGAATAACGCCAGCCGCCTGTGGAGCTTTTGCTCCCTTGTGGTACGTCCACGCACGAACTTCTTTAGGACCAGCAGTGAGGAACGTTTCCAAGTTAAGCAACGAATATGCCTGACGAATCAATTTATTCACGCCCGGTTCGGTAAGTCCCACGTCCTGCAAAAACATATCGCGTTCTTCCTGCGTGTCGAGTTCGGCAATTTCCGCCTCCAAAGCCGTAGCCAAAATCAAAACCTCGGCTTTTTCACCTTTGATGGATTCTTTCACCGCATCAACGTATTTGTTTCCGTTTATGCCCGATTCGTCAACATTGCACACGTACATTACAGGTTTCAATGTGAGCAGATGCAAGTCGTAGATTGCCGCCTTCTCCTCGTCATCCAAATTGAGCGTGCGTGCCGACTCGCCTTTCAGCAATGCCGCCTTAACACGGGTAAGAATGTCGCACACATATTTTGCCTCCTTGTCGCCACCAGCACGAGCTTGTTTCTCAACCTTGCTCAAGCGAGATTCAACCGTCTCTAAATCCTTGAGTTGCAATTCCATATCAATCGTTTCCTTGTCGCGAACAGGATTGATGGAACCATCGACGTGCGTGATGTTTTCGTTTTCGAAACAGCGAAGAACGTGGATAATGGCATCGGTTTCACGAATGTTAGCCAAAAATTTGTTTCCCAAACCCTCGCCTTTGCTCGCTCCTTTCACCAAGCCAGCAATATCAACGATTTCCACCGTTGTCGGAACCACTTTTTCTGGATGAACGATTTTTTCCAACTCGTTCAAACGATTATCGGGAACGGTAATCATTCCCACATTTGGTTCTATCGTACAAAAAGGAAAATTTGCCGCCTGTGCCTTAGCATTCGTCAAACAGTTAAACAAAGTTGATTTACCCACATTTGGCAAGCCAACAATACCACATTTCAAACCCATATCAAATTTATTTTTTGCAAAAGTAGTCTTTTTTGAGAATTATTCTCAACGCAAATTGTATATTTGCAAGACAAATTTTGATATGGTTATTCATAACGAGAAATACGCAAGTAAAAGAAAGATTTGGAAAACATTTGGTGTTGTTCTCATTACCACCATTTGTGTATATATTCCATTGTCGTCCATGTTCTTACGAGAGTTTGGCGTTGAAGTCAAACCAATGAGTGCGGGTTATTGTACGTTGCTAATTCTTGCCGTTCTGGCTATCTATGCAGGCATTATTTATTTGCAACACAAACGCAAATTGTACTTCATTTACATCTCCGACGAAGACAAGCAGAACATTGTATTCCGCTTCTATCACATACAATTACTTATGCGAAAATGCAATTCGTACAAAATTCCGTTTGACTCGTTCAAAAAATACGAAATCGTTACGGAAGGAAAGGATACGAATTTGATTCTCTATCAAAAAATGAACAAGAATCAAATGGCGAAATATCCTGCGATTTGCCTTAATTCTCTTAAAGAAGAGGAAATTCAACAAGTAAAAGATTTGTTAAACCAATATTGTTAGAAATATGAAAAGATTTATTTTGTTACTTATTTTAGGTTTAAGCATCACAACGGTGTTTGCACAACGTGATAATCAAAAATGGTATTTGAACGGTTTCGGTGGTCGATTGGAATTGGGGGCAAGTTCAAACAATCTTATGGGAATTGACCTCAGTCATTTTTTCAGACCAAAATTCGATGTAAACGCATTCTTCATTTCCAACTGGGACTTTACCACGAGTGGTATTTATCTTGGTGGAGTGTTGGCAAAATATGTTTCTCCGTATCCTAACATTTCTTCTCGTTTGCGTTGGTATGCAGGTGTTGGTCTGCAAGGAGCCGGTCAACCAATATATGAAGTTGACGGTGTTACCAAAACGGGTGATACACAAATAACATTCGGACCGACGGCCGTTTTGGGTACGGGTTACTCATTCCAGGCAATTCCAATCAACATATGCGTAGAATGGCGTCCTTCATGGGATGTGGTTTACACGCATTTCAATCCAAACGCTCCTAATTCAGAACGTATGCAAGTTGCCGTTTTTGGCTTCGTAATACGTTATATTACTGGAAACAAATATAAAGGATAATGCACAAACGACTTTTATTTTTTGTTCTCTGCATTCTCGCGTTTGTTGCTTGTAACAACAAGAAAGACAGCGAGAAAGAATCGGTGTTTGTCAATAATTTGATTGCTCCAAAATCTTCTATTACGTACGAACAAGAAATGAAAGTCCCCGAAGAATACTTCTTTTTCAAAAGCATTGACTTTACTTCGTTTGCATCACAATTGCAGTCAAAAACCTTGCATAAAGAAATTACGGCATACATTCCGTTTTCCAACATTGTGTGCAACGACGAAGACATTAACACAAAATTCCGCGAAGAGTTCTCTTTACAAGAAATTCAGGCACTTTTGTTCGACGAAGACTGGGCGCTCGATACGGCTCAGTTCATAATGAAAAAGAAAGTCAACGCCTACTCGCTGGTTCGGAATTACATCCGCAAAAGTGCCTTGGGTGACATTCCCACAAAATCAATACTTGCTAAATTTGATTTTTCAAATACGGGAGAGCCAACCGTTAGCGACAAAAAGTTACGATTGTTGGCAAACGACGTGGCATACGAAGTTCCGCTTGTAAACGAGAGCAATCCAGAGTTTTTGGAAGACATTCAAGTGAAACAAGTGGTAAAAACAATTATTGAAAAAGCTACGTGCGGAAATACAAAATGTTACAGTTTCACATTTCGTGATTCGCTCATAGAACATACGCTCGACGAGGTGAAACAATCACTCGGTCACGAAACAATCTGCTATTCGGAAGAAAATCCCGAAACGTATGAAATTGATACGATTTGCGTAGATAAAGACATCGATTTACGTGAAATTTGCGGATTGGCATTTATCGAAGACTGGTACGTAAACGACAGTACCATGGAAATCGTGAAGGATGTCAAAGCCATTGCACCTATCCGTGCATATTATCATTCCTTGGAAGACACACAATCAGAATTAGTTAAATCAATACCCTTTGTTATGTACCTAAAAAATCACGACAAAGGGAAATAAACATATTTCCCATGAAGCCGCAAGAATTAGTATTTTACATTGCAACGTCAATGTTGCAGGAAGTTGGCCCTATCAAAGCCAAACAACTTATTTCGTATTTAGGAAGTCCTGAATGCATTTTCACAGAATCTGCCTCAAAACTGAGCAAGATTCCCAATATCGGAGAGGCGATAGTACAAGAAATAAAGCACAACAATGTCCTCGCCCTCGCCGAGAAGGAAATGGAGTTTATTGTCAAGAATGACATAAAAATCCTCACCTACATTGATGATGCCTATCCGTATCGAATGAAAAACTGCGAAGACTCTCCCCTCTTGTTTTACTACAAAGGCGATGTGGATTTCAACGCTCAAAAAATCATCAGCATTGTGGGCACACGAAATGCCACCGACTACGGAAAACAATGTTGTAAAAACATAATCAACGACATAAAACAGCATAATCCCATAATTGTCAGCGGATTGGCCTTCGGAATAGACGTTTGTGCCCACAAAGAGGCACTGAACGCCGGTTTGCTCACCATTGCCGTTTTAGGCACACAGTTAGGAAAAGTGTCGCCGACAAGTCACGAAGAATTGGCAAAAACCATTACGAAACATGGCAGCGTAATTTCCGAATATCATTCGCAAACAAAGTTCGACAGCAAACTATTTGTCCGTAGAAACCGTATCATAGCGGCATTGTCAGACGCAACCATCGTTGTTGAAAGCAAGGTAAAAGGTGGTGCACTCATTACAGCCGATTTTGCAAATCAATACAACCGCGACGTGTGTGCCGTGCCAGGAAACGTGGGAAACAAATGCTCGCAAGGATGCAACAACCTCATCAAAGAAAACAAAGCGGCACTGATTGAGTCTGGAAAAGATTTGGAAAAACTGTTGAACTGGGACATTGAGGAAAAAACACCAAAGAAGGTTCAACGAGAACTTTTTGTAGATATTTCAGCCGAAGAGAAAACAATCATCGACTATCTTGCAGAAAATCCCGACAGTTTCATTGATAAAATTGCCATAGCGTGCAACGTTCCTATGAGCAAGTTGTCGGCTCAGTTGCTGAATATGGAATTCAAAGGACTTATACGCTGTATGCCAGGGAAAGTATTTCGGAATGAATTATAAAAATTTTTGAAAAAAAACGTTCTGTGCGTAGATTTCGCACATCAGCATTATTCTTTTGCATTGTAATCAAAAATTTAAACGTTATGCAAAAAGATAATTCAACATTCAACACATTGGCGTGTTTTACGCTCTTGTCTAAATCATTACAAGGTTCAAGATCACAAGTTTTGGCAAAAATAGACAAGCGTTTTGTATATCTGCCCAAGGATAGCGAAGATGATGAAAGAGAACCCTTTCGAAGAAGAAGAAACACCACTATTTTATCAAAAGAAGAATTGGAAAACGTTGTGGACAATCTGAATCAATTCGCCGAGTATTTACAAGTTACGCCGTTGCAAGCGGCTATATTCGTAGCATTTTACACGTGCCAATTGGAAGAAATGGATCGTAGCGAGGTGGATGCTCTCGGAAGATTTTTTGAAATCTCGACGGTAGAAACCGTTCCGCTGAAGGTTGAATATGAGGATTTATTCCAAAAAGGATATGTAAAACTGAAATCTGGAGGTTCTTTCAGACGACGTGGTGCGCTCAAGATAGACGAGAAGTTGGAGCATGCAATTGCAAACAACGAACCGTTCTGTTTGTCACCTATCGAAAAAATCGACCGATACAAATTCTGTCAGCTCGTTTCTGACGAAATTGAGAAACGTCGCGATGGCGAATGTACCACCTACGAATTACAACAAACCGTAAAAGACTTGGAACAAAGAAACATGGACCTAAAATTTGTCCAGACAGTCTATAAAAAAATGAAAAAAGTTGACGATCGTCTGTTGTTTTACGAAATCTGCGACGATCATATCAATCATGGTGAAACGGGCATAGATTGTACATTAAGCGACATTTATGACAGCACAACTGTGAAATACAAAGTGGCTACAACACTTATGAACGAAACACATAGTTTGTTCAAAAATCAATGGATAGAAAAAAAGCGAGCATCCTTCTTTTCAAAAGCGGGATTGATACTGACGTCAAAAGGGAAAGATATATTTTTTGAAAAAGATGCCTTTATTTTTAAGCAGAGCGAGAAAGACGACCCCAGAATGATTGCTCCCGACAAAATTGATACTAAAACGTTGTTTTTCAGCAAGGAATTGAGCGAAGAAGTTGATTTTCTGCAAGAGTCATTGCAAAATACGCAATTCAAAGATTTGCAAAAACGATTAAAAGAAAAAAAACTGCCACAAGGCGTTACAGCCATTTTCTATGGTTTGCCGGGAACAGGAAAAACGGAAACGGCAATGCAAATTGCCAAAGCAACGGGACGAAAAGTTATGCACGTCGATATTAGTGCTTCGAAAACCTGCTGGTACGGCGAAAGCGAGAAATTGGTAAAGAAAATTTTTACCGATTATGCTGACAAATGCAAAAACGAGAAGTTGAAACCGATTTTGTTGTTTAACGAGGCGGACGCACTGTTGGGAAAACGTCGCGAAGATGTTGCCCGTTCGACTGACCAGACCGACAATGCCATTCAAAACATCTTGTTGGAGGAAATGGAAAAACTCAAGGGCATAATGATTGCCACCACCAACCTTGCCGACAATCTCGACGACGCATTCGAAAGACGTTTTTTGTTCAAGATTAAGTTCGACAAGCCAACGAAAGAAGCAAAGTGCAACATCTGGAAAGACAAAATGCCGAACTTATCTGCCGAGGCCTGTGAGAAATTGGCGTTGGAGTTCGACTTTTCCGGCGGTGAAATCGACAACATTGTACGTAAATTCACTATGCAGGAAGTTTTGAGAAAGGCCGAACCGACATACGAGGCAGTTCAAAAACTCTGTAAATCAGAAAAATTGAACAGAAAAAGAGGTCACAAAACGGTGGGATTCTAATTTAATTGAGAATTGACAATTGATAATTGAGAATTCTGTTGGTGGGGACGCAATGTTTGCATCCAGAAATTGAAAGATAAAACTTTTATTTCGTGATTTTGTATATTTGTTATGAAACAACCTAAATTTTGAAGTCATGAATTTAAAGAAAATTTTTGATAGTCGGAAAATTGCCGATATGGCTATTGTCCGTAAAGATGGAACGGGGCTAAAGCCAAGAAAATTCCTTGACACTTGGGTTGGGGCAACATTTATGGGACTTAACTCGTATATGTTTGAACCAGATTGTAATGACGGTTTTGACAATATTGAAAGCGGTGATTTTGTACGAGTGCTATCAAAGTCAAGAACAGCAGAGGCGTATGTAGCAATTTTAGTTTCTGAAAATAGTGACGGAGATGATATTGCCAAAGAGGTTTTGCGAGGCGACGCAGATTCCAACAATGAAAAGGTTACCAATGCGGTAGATGCCTTTATTAAAAAATATAAAGGAGAAAATGTCCCGACAAAAATTTTTAAAAAGGGAAAGAGAATAAACTCTTGGTGAAATATATATTCCTAAATCTTTTACAATTCTTACAGGGTTTTCAAAATAAAGTCAACAGAAATCCGAAATATTTTAATAATTTTGAAACCAAATAAAATTCAAGGCAAAAGTATGAATTAAGAAAAAAATTAAAGTTTAACATAGGCATTAGCTATTATTCACATTCAAGAAAAAAGCCCGAGAAACTGATTTCTTGAAATCGGATAAAAAGCAATGTTCACGAAAGTCAATTAGGGTTTCGTCTCAAATCAATAAAGGTTAATGCTCATACCTGTAAGGTGTGGGCTAAATTCTATTGATTTGGGCGGTTTTCCTTCTCGGGCTTTCCGCGAATGTGAGTAGAAAGGTTCACACCTTTCTTTTTATCCGTTTGGTTGATTGATAGTTGTGCGAAAATATCAATCAAAAATGGAAAGAATAGATATTGTAGATTGTGTTGGCAGAAAATACTGTACCAGCAACATTGAAGGAGGTGAATTCAGTTACAAACAAGTACTTGAAAATGTAACGCAAAAACATTTCAAACTTGACATTCGATTTTATGACGCAACAGCGAAAGTAGCTGTGCTGATAGAAACGAAGCAAAAGTTCGCTAAAAAGGACGAGAAACAACTTTTTGATTATGTAAGTTTGGAACAGCGATTGTCGTCAATGACAAAAATTATCGCAATGCTTGCAAACACTAACGACAACAAAATTAAAGTGTGGAAAATTGCAAACGGAGATGTAGAGGAACTTGACGACAAAAAATTAAAATCGTTTGAAGAATATGTAGATTATTTCAAACCTAAAAACATAAATGACAAAACGACTGTGCTTGAAAACACGTCGAAACTCAACCGCCTACTTCACGATAATGGGATTGCCGAAAAACTTCGTAGTCAATTTGTTGGGACTTGCCTTTTGGCATTGAAAAACGGATTAAATTATAGAGGTTTGGGGACAGCACAAATAATTGCAGGGATTAAAGAGGTGCTTGGCTCATTGTTGGAAGGCAGTGTTGACAAAGCAGACAAAATCGTAATTCTTCACGAAAACATTTTGAAAGATCAAAATGTGGAGAAAATCAAGTCGGAAAACTTTGAAAAAATTTTGTCTTATATCGAAACCAACATTGAACCATACATTAACGAATCAAGTCGTGAAGGTCACGATATTTTAAGTTACTTTTTTACAACCTTCAATAAATATGTTGCCAGAGAAGACAAAAATCAGGCATTTACTCCAAACCACATATCGCACTTTATGGCAAAAGTAGCGGGGATTTACAAAACCTCACGCATTTTAGACCCAACATGTGGATCGGGAACATTCCTTGTGCAAGCAATGACACAAGCCTTAAACGATTGTGAAACAGATTCCGAAAGAAACGAAATAAAAAAACATCAGATTTATGGAATTGAGTTTGACAAAAATGTATATGGGCTTTCCACAACCAATATGCTGATTCACGGCGACGGAAATTCAAATATTCGTTGTGGTTCATGTTTTGAAAAAGGAGATTGGATCAAACAAGCGAATGCCGATGTAGTGCTGATGAATCCGCCTTATAATGCATCAAAAAATCAAGTTACCGAAACCTTTGCTAAAACATGGGGAAAAACAAGCACAGACCCGTCGAAGGGGTTTTGCTTTGTAGAGTTTGTGGCAGACAAAGTAAATCGTGGTCGTCTGCTCACATTGTTACCGATGGCTTGTGCCATACAAACCGATGGAGTGATTGGTGGTTTTAAACAAAAAATGCTAGAAAAACATTCGCTCGACGCAGTTTTCTCGTTCCCGGCAGAAATGTTCTACCCCGGAGCGAGCGCTGTTGCTTGTTGTATGGTGTTCGATTTGGGCAAACCCCACAAAAAGGATAAAGAAACTTTCTTTGGATACTTCAAAGATGATGGTTTTGAGAAACGAAAAGGCGTTGGTCGTGTTGATATCCGAGACAAATGGCAAACGATAGAAAAAGAATGGCTTAGTTTGTACGAACATCGCTCAACCGTAGCAGGAAAATCAGTGAACCGCCATGTGGAAGCTAATGAAGAATGGTGTGCCGAAGCATATATGGAAACAGACTATAGCACACTATGCAATGATGATTTTATCCGCAAGATGAGAGATTACGCTGCATTTTTGATTAGTTGCAGCAATCCGTATCGTATTTTCAACTATACAAACATTCCACTATCCTCAATTAAAAAGCAACTGGATACTAAAGATTGGAAGTGGTTTAAATACAACAATATTTTCGGAATTTCAGGATCAAAAACAACATCCAAAGACGAATTGTTATCAAAAGGACCTGGAGAATATCCCTATGTAACCACGCAAGCGATAAACAATGGTATAGAAGCTTTTTATGATTATTATACAGAAAAGGGCAATGTATTAGTCGTAGATTCCGCCGTATTAGGATTCTGTTCGTATCAAGAAAAAAAATTTTCTGCGTCAGATCATGTTGAAGTTCTAACACCTTTATTTAAGATGAATATTTATATAGCTCAATTTCTTGTGACACTCATTAATAAGGAACAATATCGTTACAATTATGGACGTAAATGTAGTCAAATAAAATTAAAAGCTTCTAAACTTAAACTTCCCGCCATTCAAAATGCCCAAGGCGAATATGAACCTGATTGGCAATGGATGGAAGATTATATCAAAGGATTGCCGTATTCGGGGTGTCTAAATAATACAAATAGAGAAGAGGACAATATAAGAATGGTAGCAGAAGAAAGAGCCTCATATGGTAAGAAATAGAATCAAATGTGGTTGCTTCAAAATGTGCCGTTAGGCACAAACTATTGGTAGA
Organism: Bacteroidales bacterium; assembly: GCA_017642535.1. GTDB lineage: Bacteria > Bacteroidota > Bacteroidia > Bacteroidales > UBA1715 > UBA1715. The sequence goes on from JAGCOW010000051.1 coordinate 15,965, forward strand.
AACAGAGCAACCGCCCCATCTTCTTTCGTGCCGTTAGGTACGAAAGAATTGTTTTGAAATATCGACCAATTTACCTCATCCGTTGCCGAGGAAATGGTCGATAAACCCATCTTTGGCAGAGAAGTTGGTCGATATTCTATTATTTATGAACGATAATAAGGTTGCAACAAGAATCGAACAAACCTCAAAAAAGCGACTTGGAAATCAGTCCCATCCCATCTCCAAACGAATGGATTCACTGACTTTATCAAACTGATCTATGGTGGAGAGCCATTCTGGCATCTCGGCATTCATCCAACCAAGCACATCAATAAGGTTATCGTGTAGACGAGTCACATAGTCCAAATCCCAACAAATGGCTTCGTGATGAAAAATACGGTTCCGCAAACGACGGAACGAATTACAAGGAGAAGAAATGTTTTTACGTTTGCGGTCTTGCTTGGGCATATATGGGAACGCCTTTCGGAGCGACTTCCATAATATACGCTCATATTGGCTATTAAGCAATGTTACCCAAAAACCAAAAGTCAATTCCGAAATAAGTTTATCGGCAGTTACCTCTTCTCCACGATGAATAATTTGTTTCTTTGCTTGGTCAATCTCCAACACAAACGAATCCAATTCTGGTGTTGTGTAAAATACATCAAACCAATTGTCCATTTCCGCCATATTATGGAGTTCCCGACTTAATGCATTACGCAATGTGACCTCAAACACGGATAAACTAACATATAGCGACTCCGCCAGACGCAGATTCGCTTTGTAGTGCATTACCGCACGTTCTGCATCGCTATTGTTATAAGCGATATATTTGCTCAAGCGTTGAGCAGAAAAAGCAGACGATACTATTTCTAATTCTGTCATGGTGTTAAAAATAAAAACCCGGATTCTTCACCAACACTACGTTTGGGAGAGGAATTACCGGGACTGCATGACAAAAATACTACATTTCTATAGATATTGCAATGTTTTTGTGAAAATTTACAAATTTTCCATCTTTACAGATTTTCTTTCTGTTACATTTTCTTTCAATACGACTTCAGATGACGTCAATCTAAACGGTGTAATTGTTCTAAAATATATTTCTTATTGTGGTATTCTCATCAATACATATTCAAAAGGTATCTTTTCTTGTTCTAACCGCAAGTTGTTTTCTTTTATATATTTGAACATTCCATTTTCTTCTCGCGTAAGGCACAACTCTTTTTCAACGTTGGTTTCAGAGCCTTTATCTCCTTCATAATACTTATCGAACATTTCTCGGTCCATCAGAAAACTCTCGACTTGCTTACTATCTTCATTTTTCTCTTTTTTTTATTCCTCATTTCAAAGCCGTCACATTTCCACTTCCACCAAATAATTTCCTCATTGTTCTCCAACGTTCAATGCCGACAATATTTTTATCGAAAAAATGTTCCAGTAACTTATGAGGATCTTCTCCGTGAACTTTCTCCGCACGTTCAAAAGCAATATCGGTTAATTGAGCCGCGTCTTTTGCAACAGGAATAGCCATTTCATCCGAAATTTTGGCATAGAAATCCTGAAAATTCGTTGCTTGAGTATCCACATGAATGTTTTTTGTTATGATATATTTCGGCGGATACGGAATTGTTCTGCGTATTTGTTCCTTATCGTTCCAATCGAGATTTTCTTCAAACGACATTACATCGTAAGAAAAGGTCTCTATATTCAATGCAACAAACTCAAATTTCCGAAAAAAGATTGTTTTATTTTTGGCAATCATCAAACGACTTCCTTGCATAAGTTCAAGGGAAGTATTATAGAATACGTAACATTTTTTGTCTTCCAACAACCGCCACGGGAAACCGTTTAATCTAGTATTACTGTGCTCAAACGGCCATCTATAATCCGTTTCCACATAGTGGCGAAAAATTGCGAACGTTCGCACACTGGCAAAATTTTCTTTTTTCATAGTCGTAGAGATTAAAAATACAAGCTTCGTTAAATACCTTGATTATCACAATAGACGCTCCAATCCAATGATTTTTGATTTTTATCAACAAAAAGTTCGGCTCCATATTGAATAAGTATGTCGTACATTTCTTGGGCTATATTTGCATCAACATCAAGTTCTTGTACAACTTCCACACCGAGAGATTCGTAGGCAGCCCATGGGAGTTTTCGTTTTCTACTTGATTCATCTTTTCCTCTATCGCAATCTGCCATATATAATGCGTACGACTTGATTTGAGAAAAAATCGCATGTTCTTCTATTTCATCCAAATGTCCGTTATAATTTGGATTTGCACCTCGCTCCAATAGACATTTCAAAAGTTCCACGTCTTCACTCAAAACGGCATCTTCCAGCACCGAATGTCCACCATAGCCGAAAAAATTTATATCAGCCCCTTTGCTGAGCAAATAATCAATAATTTGCCGACGTTCATCTTTTTTAAAACGCACCAAACACATATTCAATGGTGTCAGACCTCGTGAATTTTCAAATCTCATTCCATATTGTTCGTTTACATCGCAATGCAAAACCTCCACTGCGTATTTCACCTCGTCAAATGTTACTGCAGATGAAGCCATAACGCTCAGCAAATCTCTCTGATCTTCTTTCTTATGCAAACACTTTTCTCTGTATGTGTTTAACCTTCTCCCGTGAAGCAATTCTTGTACTCGAAACGGAACCTTCACAAATAAATCTTTTATTTCGTCCCACGAATATGTCCGATTTCTTGTGGAGACAGGGTCTAATATCGCATAACGTGGGCTATGGGTGGGCAATACAGCGGCATCATATATTTTTATTGTGAGAAATTCTCCCACATCATTTTTAAAATTGTGGATACTATGAAAATAATTGTAAAATGTTCCTGGGCAAACACGAATCTCTCCAGAATCGGCAAGCTTTCTTATTTCATTCCACAATTGCTCGGTTATACGGTCATAATCCCAATCCACATAATTAGTGTAAACCAAGGTACGAAATGGTTTCGTATTTTTCCATTCTACAGAAAACGCATCTTTTACTCCAGAACGACAACGGCTGGTCACCTTTGCAATATTTGTGATAGCCCTACTCCAAACCTGTATGGCGTACCACATTTTTATTGTAAAATCTTGCTGATTGGAATATTGAGCTGACACACGTTTGGTAGAACAAAGTGCAACAGGAGCATATCCTGAACAATAGGTGTCGCGAATCTTTGCAGCCAACGCAAATTCTTCTCTCGTATAAAGTTCTTCTATATTTTTCATAATCATAAATATATCATTTTCATTATCAATTGTCAAGTTTCAATTCACAAATAAACAATTCTATTGTGCGAAATCTCCACACAAAAGGATTTTTTAGGGCTGCCACAATGTGACAGCCCTACATTGTCCCTCGTGCGTTGAAAATCCACATTCAACACCATCGTTTTTTGTGTTTTCCGCCACGGGCATGTTTTTTCTTGTCGCCCACCCAATAATAGAGCGATATTTGTTTGCCGTATTTCGCCAACTCCTCCTCGCGCGATTTCTTGCGTGCCGCTTTCACGGCGGCAATTGTCGGGTCTAATTGTTTTTTCTTCTTTTTCATGGTTATTTCCTCCAATACCGAATATCTTCGGCTGCTTTAAAATTATACACTGGCTTGATTATCTTCACGATTTCCACCGTTTCCTGAATTTTTTCGACGATTTCGTCCATTGGTTTGTAGGCAAACGGCGATTCGTCGATTGTGCGTTCGTTGACAGTTGTGGAATAAATGCCGTTCATTGCTTGTTGGTATTCATCCAATGAGATGTGCTTACGTGTCTCGCCACGCGACAGTAATCGTCCGGCACCATGCGGTGCGGAACAGTTCCAGTCGTCGTTTCCTTTGCCTATGCACAAAAGACTTCCGTCACGCATATTCATAGGAATAATGACTTGTTCGCCTTTTTGTGCCGAAACAGCACCTTTCCGCACAATCCGCCGACGGGTGTCAACGTAATTATGAAGCGTCTCGAAATGCTCAAAATCCTTGAGATGTTTGCCTTTCCAATACTTTGAAATGATTATCTCGGCAATAGTTTCTCGATTCAGACGGGCAAATTCACCGCAAATCTTCACATCATTTATGTAGTTCAACAAATCACGACCGTCAATACAGCCGTCATCCGACAAGGTTGCATAATATTCGCACACTTGTTTGCCCAAATTGCGTGAACCACTGTGAATTACGAGATAAAAATTCTGTTCGTCGTCTTTGTCAAGTTCAATAAAATGATTTCCACCTCCGAGCGTTCCAATGCTTTTAGTAACGTATTTCAGGTTGTCGATTGCAGAAAGACATTTCAGTTTCTTGAAATTGAAATCGGCAATTTTTTCGTCACGAATCTTCAAGCCCGACGGAATTTTCAACTGCACGATTTTATCGAATTTCGGGAAATCAATCTCCACCCGACCAAGTTTCACCACTTCCATTCCACAGCAAATGTCGTTGCCAACCGTGAGCGGATCAATCGCATCGCCAAACGTGGCAGTGAAACCAACCACACCACCAACGCCAGCGTGGCAATCGGGCATAATGCGGATTCTTTCTTCATTGTAAGCAATAGAATTTGTAATCGTTTCTATTTGTGCACGACAATCAAGATTGTCGGCATATATTTTTATGTCCATATTTTATTTGGTTTTGTTGAGGCGATGTGCACATCGTCTCTACGAGTAAAAAAATAAATTGATTTATAGCAAGACGGCGCCCGCCGACTTACCGATGGTACAAAACAATACCATCACTGCGCATTCTATGTACGCAGTGCGAAAAAAATTAAACGATTGCTTATAAAGTTTTTCTCATTTCGAGGCAAAGATAGAATTTTTTTTATAAAAGCAACATTTTGAAGTGCTTTTGGCATACCAACAGACAATGTCACTTTTTGGGCGGATAAAAAGTCATTTCATAGAATAATCCAGCGGCAAGTTCTGCTGTAGTAATTTGTACATCTTCATCACAAACAACTTCCATAGCAAAAACCTCATCACGGGAAGAATGCATTGCCACAGGACCAAGAATCTTGTTTTGTGCATCACGAACGGTGCAAATCATATCAATAAGTGGAAAACAATACTCCCAACGCTCAACCAGGCGAATATGATATGCTGTTTGTTTTGGATTTGCCTCCGCCTTCCATTGTTCATATAAAGCTTTCCAGCGAGCCGTAGTTTCCGCATTCGGCACTTGATGGTCGTTCACATTCAACAAATGTAAAAACGGACGCTCTATGTCGCTGAAAGAATGAGATTGAAAAAGAGAAAGGACTGTCATATTATTGTTCATTTTAAACGTTCATTCAAAAATAGAGTAATCTCACTTTGATTCTGTAAGCAAAATAAATGATCCATTAGGCGAAATTACCGCACAGATGAAAAAAATATCAAATTTACAAACCTTTTACTACTGCCATCGGCGAAAGTTCAGTAATAATTTTCACCAAATCGGTCTGGTTTGTCTCCTGCTATTTCTTCTTCGAATACACCTTTGTCAGATTATTCACTATCGTCATAAACTTCTTACGAACTGGTGCTGGCGAAAGTATTTCCACCGATTCGCCACGATGAAGTATGTCGTAGTAGAATTCGTTTACTGGAGGCAGATAGAATTCAAAAATAGAATATTCATCGTTTTGTTCAACTTCTCTTTGTGATTCGTGCAACGGAAGCGTACGCATGAAATTTGCCGCATAAGCCGTCGTTTTCACCCGAATTGTCTCAGGTTTAATCTCCTCGTATATTGAAGCCCCATACCCTTTTGCCAAATAATCTTCGGGGTTATAGTTTTTCGGGAGTTTGAATGTTGTGCCAAGCATTTCCACGTTGCTCATTCTGTCGAGAGCCAAGGTTAACATTTTCCCGCTTTCTTCATCTTTTGCGTACAAATACCAACGACGGTTGTGCGACTGCATAAAATACGGCTGCATAATTCTTGTGGTAGCACTTTTTTTCTTAAACGACTGGTGCGTAATTTCAAGACAATTGTTGTTCTTCATTGCCCGTAAAATCAGCGTCAGCCACGTCCGTCCCGACGGAACATCTTCCAACATAATTCTGTCTTTCAATGCCTTGGCCTCGTTCAACGTGTTGTTGATGGAAAAACTGTCCACAATCCAATCCGTCGTCGGATTACTTTCTTCTTTATCAATATAATATTCGTGGTAATTATTGCATCGAATACTGATGCCATACGCTTCGTTAATTGCGTCAATATGATCAATAAATGTCCGTCGGGCATACGGTTTGTCATCGTAGTTGAGCGAACAATCATCCCATTTGTCTTGAATTTCCTTTAGTGTAATTGGTTCGAAATCAGAAATTGTCTGTATGAGCCACTGCAAGCGTTGAATTTGAATTGATGACATTTTTTATCTATTTAAAGTTTTCCAAAGATAGCAAAATTCAATTCAAAAACAAATTAATTGTGCAGAATTTACGCACAGTATTTTTTCAAAAAATCATTACGACGTATTTCTGCATTCTTTTTGTAAATACGCACAAAACAAGTATTTTTGAATTGACAAAAAAACTCTAAAGATGAAAATATTGTTAACTGGCGGCACGGGATTTATTGGTTCGCACGTGCTCATGCGTTTACTACAGGACGGACACGAGGTTACGGTTCTTGCCCGTAATCCAGAAAAAATACCTGCATTGAAAAACGTAAAGAATGTACGGATTCTGAACATAAGTCTCAACGATTTCAAGGCAATTCCACAAGCCCTCAAAGGACAAGATGCCGTAATACACATAGCATTATGTATGACTGGTTCGTCGGCCTACGAAGTTTTGATGAGCGACACTGCCGCCACGGTATTTCTTGCCACAGAGGCAGCAAAAGCTGGCGTGAAACGATTCATCTACACATCGTCAACCGCATCGGTTGATTCGGTTTATGCCTCTCCGAATCCCGTCTGCATAAAACCTGGCGACAAATTGGTGACAATCGACTGCCGTCACGACCCATGTACGTACTACGGAGCGACCAAAGCGGCGTCGGAAGATTTTCTATTTGCCATAGAAGGTGAAACAAACATGAAAGTGAACATCATCCGTCCTGGTTACACATTCGGAAACCCCGTAATTGATGGTGCCCCTACCCAACCCGACACTCGATTCAAGTCGATTGCTCAGGCAGCATTGGAAAACAAGGATATTCACGTTGTGAAAAACGACGGCACGCAGTTCATCTGGGCCGACGACATAGCAAAAGTCTATGCCGAACTTGTAAAAAAAGACGTCAGCAAAAAGACCTATTTCGCCCTGTCGAAGGAATTTGTCACATGGGAACAAATTGCACACGACGCGGTGAAACTTTTTTCTTCAAAATCAAACGTGATCGTGGAAGATTTAGGTTGGAGCAACGAACCTTTATTGTTCGACGTTTCGGACATAAAAACGGATTTCAATCTTGAGTTCTCCGCCTATCCGAACATTATTTCACATCTGAAACATTTTGAACAACAACATTAAACAGCTTTAATTCTTTCGGCGGTGAGATAACGAGATTTCTTAACACACCGAATCAAAAATCACTTAAAACAACTGATACACAAGAACTTTACCTTCGTCAAAATGTAATGCGAACTGCTCACCTAAGGATTCATTCAATGTTCCGCACCACCACGAAGGCAGTGGTCTGTTGAACGCATATTTCAAGTTTTCGGAACGGATTGGCACGTCGGGTTTTAGACTGAAAATTGACACTTGCTGTCCTTTGAACGAATTAAATTTCGTTGTCCGATAAATCGGTGTAAATACACCCGTATCGGTTACCATATTCACAAAGTCTAACGTTTGTCCGTATTCCAACAAGAGAGATATATTCCCCAATGTATGGTCTTCGCGCAAGCCCGTTGCTCCCAAAATGCACACGTCGGTAAAACCGCGTTGTTTCGCCCATTGCATCGACTTGGTCAAATCGTTGGTTTCTTGGTCGGGATTATGAAAAATAATGTCTGAATATTTTTCCATCAAAGATTTTGGCAGAGAATCAAAATCGCCAACAATAACAGTAGGTTTTACGCCTACAGCCGACAATTTTTGGATGGCTCCGTCGCAGCAGATAATTGTCTTTGCCTGCCGTAAAATGTCAAGAGGAATCTCGTGCGTCGGGAATTGACCGTTGCACACAACTACCACGTCGGAGTATGTAAAGAATAAATCATTCATTTTCGTTCGTTTCGAGAGCAACCTGTTTCTTATATTTCTTTCGCCAGACCACAATTCCAATGACAGCCGTCACTATATAACAGAAATACAAAATCACCGTGGGATAGAGTGTTTTATCGCCTGTGGTGTCGCCAAGATACAGCACCGTCAAAATGTATAGCGAGTCGGCAAAAATCCACAAATACCAATATTCCAATATCTTTTTCGTCAGCATAAACGTTGCCACCACACTTGCCGACGTGATTATGGCATCAATCAAAGCAATTTCGGAACCCGTTTTCGACAAGACAAAATACAACACGACGATGAGCACAGCCATAGCAATCGCCGTCATAAGCCACCATAACCAACGCATCCGTTGAATCGGCATTTCTCCGTCATCGGATGTCTTGCCTTTTTTCCAAGAATATATGCCATAGGCGCTCGTCACGATATAATACAGCTGAAAAAACGCATACGCATAGATTTCAGTGGCAAAGAAATTGATTGCCAACGCTCCCGCCGACACAATGTTGAAATACCACAACGCTATATTTCCCGTAACTTGGAACCACATCACGACAAAACC
>JAGCOW010000052.1 GCA_017642535.1 Bacteroidales bacterium
CAGTAATACGTTCTTCAGTTCTTGTGTCAGCCAACGCACACAAATCATCATCATTATTGATGAGAATTACCTGTTTGTTAAAAAATGTAGCCATATTTATTATTTTTAAGTCTCACAATTTTTTAATCCGTCTTCTACAAATACCCCTCAAATTCCCCAACCACGCAAAGTCCTTTTTAGTCCTTGTTTTAAAAAAACAAAATACATTTTAGAACATTTCAAAATAACACATATTTGTTTGATTATCAATCAAAAACATATAGCGAGATGTATTACAAAAAAGTAGCAAAATTTATTACAGTTGTTTGGCAATTGCTTCCAGGAAATTGTAATTCAATATTTGGGAAATTCGTATAAGTAATTCTATGTCAATATTTTTCCGTCGTAAAATATTGTGAGCATTAACACGATGGCAATTGAGTTGTGCGGCAAACCACGTTACCGAGCGTCCCTGATTCTTCAGTTCCTGCCGAATCATTTTCCCTATGTGCAGATGGTTGATTTCTTCCATAAAAAAAGCGTTTGCCGTTTCGATTTGTCGCTTATTACTAAATCGTGGCTCTGGTAAACCATTGGGAACTAACAAGCACGAAACAGCCCACGCTTTGCGTGAACTTTTTGCATACTTATTTTTGTTCCCTTTTGAGATTCTATTTTGAAAATTTACCAGACTTTCGATTTAGAAAAATAAGAGTGTAAAAATCAATATGTTAAATTACGTTATCTCATAGAAAAGTATTTTGTTTTTATTTGTTCAATAATAATCATTTTAAATCTTTACTTGGCAATAATGTTACTTATCCTCTTTAGGATTTTTCATAAACGCCTCACCTATTGTTTCTTTCCACATAAATGCAGCACGTGTCCCATTTTCTCCTTTTTCGTCTGCATATAGTATTCATTGAACTGATTTACAGGAATTTCGATAGGAACATTCTCTACTATTTTCAAGCCATAACCTTCGAGTCCCACACGTTTCTTAGGATTGTTCGTCATCAAGCGGATTTTTGAAACGCCAAGTTCGTGCAAAATCGTCGCCCCAACGCCGTAGTCGCGTTCGTCGGCGGCAAAACCAAGACGAAGATTCGCATCGACCGTGTCAAGTCCTTCTTCCTGCAACTTATAGGCGGCAATTTTGTTCATCAAGCCGATGCCACGGCCTTCCTGGCTGAGATATACAATCACGCCCTTGCCTTCTTTGTCGATGGTTTCCATTGCTTTATGCAATTGTTCACCACATTCGCAACGCATGGAGCCGAAAATATCGCCCGTGGCACACGACGAGTGCATCCGCACCAAAATCGGTTCGTCTTTTTCCCACGTGCCCTTGATTAGAGCCACATGTTCCAATCCGTTGGATTTCTGACGGAACGGAATCAAGTGAAAATGACCATATTTTGTCGGCAAATCAACCTCCACGCCTTTTTCCACAATTGATTCCTGTTTCAAACGGTAGGCAATCAAGTCTTTTATTGAAATAATCTTCAAATCAAATTGTTTGGCAATTTCCAACAATTGCGGAAGTCGTGCCATTGTGCCGTCCTCGTTGATGATTTCAATTAGAGCCGCGGCTGGATACAATCCTGCAAGACGGGCCAAATCAACGGCGGCCTCGGTATGTCCGGCACGGCGAAGCACGCCACGGTTACGTGCACGGAGCGGATGAATATGTCCCGGCCGAGCCAAATCCGACGGTTTTGTTTCGGGATTTGCCAAGGCGCGGATTGTCATTGCACGGTCGTACATGGAAACACCTGTTGTACAACCACTTCCAATCAAATCAACCGTGATGGTGAACGGAGTTTCGTGCAACGAGGTATTATTTGCCACCTGCATCTGCAATTCCAGTTCCGCACAACGGTCTTCGCTAATCGGCGCGCAGAGTTCGCCACGGCCGTTACGAATCATAAAATTTATTTTTTCGGGAGTGATTTTTTCTGCCGCGATTATAAAATCTCCCTCGTTCTCTCTATCCTCATCATCAACCACAATCACGAAATTTCCCTTCTGAAATTCTCTGATTGCATCTTCAATCGTATCAAGTTTTGTCTTTATCGTTGTATCACTCATGTTTCTATCCTTTGGTACATTACCACTCTGCAAAAATACAATTTGCGAACGATTAAATCTCTTTTTTCACGGCAATTTTTTCTTCTTCTTTTGAAAAGACCAACCGACGAGTCCAATATTTTTGGAAAAAACTTGAAAAAATGTACTTTTGCACCATTGAACACGTGTAATATGCAATCAATAAACATTATAACACTTGGTTGTTCCAAAAATACGGTTGATTCCGAACATCTTGCCCGACAACTGGCAGCGATGAATTATGCGTTATACTTTGATTCTGAGAAATATACCGATGTGGTGATTATCAACACCTGTGGATTCATTCACGATGCGAAACAGGAGTCTATCGACACGATTTTACACGCTGTACAGGCAAAAGAGGCGGGAAAAATCAAGAAATTGTATGTAATCGGCTGTCTTTCGCAACGCTATGCCGACGACTTACGTGCCGAAATACCCGAAGTTGACGCATTTTTTGGCGCTCGTGGTTTCAACGACATTTTGCAGGAATTGAAGATAGAACAAAAGAATGAATTGCTGCAAGAACGTGTCGTTACAACGCCTAAACATTTGGCATATTTGAAACTTGCCGAAGGTTGCAATCGCACGTGTGCGTTCTGTGCAATTCCTTCCATACGAGGAAATTACACTTCGGAACCGATAGAAAATTTAGTAAAAGAAGCCACATTTTTGGTTCAGAACGGTGCCAAGGAATTGTCGCTGATAGCACAAGATTTGTCGTTTTTCGGATATGATTTGTATAAAAGAAACGTCTTGGCCGAATTGCTTGAGAAATTGCAACCAATCAATGGTTTGGAATGGATTCGCCTGCATTACCTTTATCCGAACAATTTTCCGAAGGAAGTGCTTGACTCAATGAATCAGCTTTCGAAAGTGTGCCATTATATTGACATTCCATTCCAACATGCGTCCGACAAGGTTCTGACGAAAATGCGCCGTTTCTTCTCCGAAAAAGAAACATTTGCCTTGATGGAGGAACTGAAGGCGAAAGTTCCCGACATAGCCATTCGTACGACCTTGATTGTCGGCCATCCCGGGGAAACGGAGAAGGAATTTCAAAAATTGGTCGATTTCGTGCAACAAGCCGAATTTGACCGTCTTGGCGTGTTCACCTATTCCCACGAGGAAGGCACGTATGCGGGCGAGCATTACAAAGACACGATTCCCGAGCACGTGAAACAAGAGCGACAGGAAATCATTATGAATTTGCAGCAACAAATTTCATTGAAAAAGAATACGGAGAAAGTTGGCAAAACATTTTCGGTATTGATTGACAGAAAAGAGTCCGACGGATTTGTCGGTCGCACGCAGTACGATGCGTATGAAGTTGACAATGAGGTCTTTATACCAGAAAAGAAATTACACATAGGGGAATTTTATCCCGTTACAATTACCGAAGCCGACACTTACGACTTGGTCGGCTGTATATCGAAAAAATAATGACATTTGAAGAGTTACACATAGACGAAAAATTACTCGAGGCAATTTCGTATATGAAGTTTGAAAAGGCCTCGCCAATTCAGGAACAAGCCATTCCCCTCGCTTTAGAAGGACACGATGTGCTTGCGTGTGCACAAACAGGAACGGGAAAGACAGCCACATTTTTGATTCCTATTCTACAAGATTTGATTCAAAACGAAGCTCACGGACTAACCTCGCTAATCATTGTGCCGACACGGGAACTCGCCATTCAGATAGACCAAGAATTGCAAGGATTCTCGTATTTCACCGACACGACGAGCAAAGCGGTGTATGGCGGTGACAAAGGCATGGATTGGGACGAACAAAAACGTGCGTTTACCGAAGGAACGAATGTCATTATCGCCACTCCGGGACGACTTATCGCTCACTTGCGACTTGGCTACGTGAATTTGAGGCATATCCGTCATCTTGTGCTGGACGAAGCCGACAGAATGCTCGACATGGGCTTTATTGACGATATCCGACAGATTTTGGGCTACATTCCTATCAAACGACAGACAATGATGTTTAGTGCAACGATGGCTCCCGAAATACGGAAGTTGGCAAATACGATTCTGGTCAATCCCAAAATGGTCTCCATTGCCATAGCAAAGCCCGCCGAGGGAGTTACTCAGTCTGCCTATATGGCTCATCCCTATCAAAAAGTTGATTTGATAACGCACATTTTGGAACAAAACCCCGATTACGACAGCATTCTTATCTTTACCTCAACCAAACGCATGATTCATTCCATTGTTTCTGCTATCAAGAAGAAGATTCGCAATGTAACGGCAGAGGGGATTTCATCGGATTTTGAACAAAATGAACGCGAAGAGGTTTTGCTCCGATTCAAGGCAAAACAGACAAAGATTCTTGTCGCCACCGACGTGCTCAGTCGAGGAATCGACATAAAAGGTATCAATCTTGTGATCAATTTCGACGTACCCAAAGACCCTGCAGATTACGTTCATCGTGTGGGACGAACGGCGCGTGCCGATGCCAAGGGTGAAGCCGTAACGTTCATCAGCGAAAGCGACATCTTACGATTTAAAAAAATTGAAGCACTTATCGAACGTCCTGTCAATAAACTGCCTTTGCCCGCCGAATTAGGCGAAGCACCTGTTTGGAAAGACGTTCTGCCAAAGCCCCAAAGGAATCATAAGAAAAGAAACAATCATTCTCGGCATAAACATTTTCATCACGGAAAACCGAAAGGAAAGGGTGAAAACAAGTAGAGACGATGTGTACATCGTCTCTACATATGAAATCGCGGTTATTCACAAAATTACAACAAACTTACGCTTCGCTTTACAAATTCCTCAAGGTCTTCGCCTTTCAGCATATTGTTGGAAATCAACGCCAAATCAATCAGTTGTTTAACCGTCTTGTTCGACTTGCCGTATTCCGTCAAGGCATTTTTCTTTTGGTCTTCCAGTTCGCCAATTTTCTTGGTTACTGACTCCAATTGTTCTTTGTCGGCTGCTGGAATTTCCTCATCTTTCTTGCCTTTCTTCGCATCTTCGAGTTTCTGCTTTTCGTCTTTCAACGGTTTCAAATCAGCATTGATTTTATCAAGATTTCCCTTTGTGGCGGCAGTCTTGTCAACGTTGATTTTGGTAATCAGCGGATGGTTTGCGTTCACAATCAAATTGTAGGAATCAGGAATTTGGTTGTAGAAACTCATTCCCGGATTCATTTGTGCCATATCCTTCATACGACGCATATATTCCGACTGTGTAACAATTATCGGAGCTTCGTCGGCAGAAAGGTTCTCGAACTGAACCATGAAATCTTTCGATGCCTGTGATGAGAATACGACTGACAAATCGTCTTTTTCCTCTTTCGTCAGTTTTGATTCCTGCAAATCCTCTTTCTTGATCAAGTTTTCAATAATGTCGGCATCGACACGGGTGAATGAAACTTTTTCGAATTTTTGTTCCAACTGGCTAATCAGGTGAGAATCCAGATGACCGTCCATCAACAACACGTCGTAGCCCTTGTTCTTTGCTTTTTGAATGTAACTGTATTGTTTTTCTGGGTCGTTGGCGTACAAATAAATCAGTGTTCCGTTCTTGTCGGTCTGATTGTCTTTTATCAACGTCTTGTATTCTTCGTACGTAAAGAACTTACCGTCAACGTTTTTGAATAGTGCGAAGTCTTTTGCTCTTTCGTAAAATTTCTCTTCGATTAACATTCCGTATGTGATTAACAACTTCAAATCGTCCCATTTTTTCTCAAATTCCTCACGGTTGTTCTTGAAAATATCTTGCAAACGGTCGGCAACCTTTTTCGTGATGTGATTTGAGATTTGTTTCACATTTCTATCGCTTTGCAAATAGCTAC
>JAGCOW010000053.1 GCA_017642535.1 Bacteroidales bacterium
CAACACGTGCTCCGCTTATGTCAATGTATGTTAAGTTTGGCAATTGTAATAGTTCATTGGGCAAGGATTGTAGTTCACATTCTCTTAATGTTATTTTTTTTATTTTTTTACATTGAAATATCTCAATTGGTGGTTGTTTATTTGCGCAGTTACCAGAATACGTTATTTCTGTTAACCTCGGCAATTGTGTCAGTTTGTAAATATGTTTACGAACGATTGAATCATATATGGGAGCATCATTTTTGTCAGTATTATTCCAGCCATAAGATATTGTAAATTTTTCCAAGTTTTTGTATTTGTCAAGATTGCGAAGTATGGAGTCAACAGTGCTGAAGTTTTTGTTATAACAAGAAATTCGTAAAGAATAAGTGGTTTCATACGAGGTATTTTCAAAATTTTTTTCCGAAACTTTTTTGCCATTGTCATAATATTCTATTCGTAATGTATCGCCATATTGATTGAGGTGAATTTGGGCACCGTCCAATTTGTTGTCTTTATAGTTGCAAAACACTTTTTCGGTGCTGTCCTTCGTCCAATACATCGCTTTCCCTTGCAGTAACCCCTGTTTATAGTAAACAGTTCCGTAGCCATCATAATTATATCTATCAAATGGGTCTGTGTAATACCAGTAATGTTTAAATTCTCCGTCAATTTTGTCGTTTACATAAGTGGTTTCAGTTCTTTTAACCCCATTTCTTAGATAATACGTCCACGGCCCGTTTAATTCACCATTTTTGTAGGAGCATTTTGTTTGTATGTTGTGGTTATCGTAATAATATGTCCAAATGCCGGAAAACTTGCCGTTTACCACGGAACCTTCTGCCGCTAACAAGGTAAAGGCGGTGTCTGCATAAATTTCATATTGACCATCTTTCAAATTTGTGACAGATTCTTCAAAGACTATTGGCCAACGTTTGTTGTACCAGGCAGTAACACAATTGTAGCGGTCCAAAATTTGAGATCGATCGGATTTACTAATATATGTAGTATCGAAGAAACTAATCTTTTCTTGGCAGAAAGCACTTGCCGCACAAAACAAGAACACGAGAACGAAGAATGTTTTTTTCATTTTTTTATTTTGAATAGTTCATAACAAAGCAGTTTGTAAATGTATTATTTTTATTTTTGTATTCCAAACAATATTGATTTTGAAACTTTTTCGTTCCATACTGCCGATTTTCTTTTTCCTCCTCTCGCTCGGGGCGGTGGGGCAAAAGGATTGTAAATGTTTTTGGGTGGTGCTTGACGAGGGAATTGAAATGTTGTCCTTGGGTGCAAATGTTGATGAATTCCATTACGGCAGAAAAACTTTTTATCGAATGGAACCAGTAATACCGAGTTGTTCGTTAGGAGTGCAACCCATAGTAATATTATTAGACTCCATTGGGGGGAATAGTAAGTCTTCGGGACCTATTTTTATTAATTGGCATGGAAGTAATAATTCAACAGAATTATTGTATTTAACACAAGATTATTGTTCGTATAACTGTTACTTTCATACTCACATAAACACTTGTTTGTATGACGGCATAATAGAAATTCCTTTGTCTACGACTCCATATTTGTATGATTCAAGTGGACGTAATTATTTCATAGATGTTGACTTGCAGCCATGTGAGTCGTTTGAATCATTTCTGAAAAAATATAAGAAAGGCCTTTATATGCCATACCAACAACCATATCTTCCCGAAAAGACAAACAAATACGAAGCCGACGGCTTCAAGTCGTTGAGAGAGTGGTAGATATCAAAACTCAAAGATTGCTCAGTGCATACAATGGGATGATTTCCACGTTTCGTTGGGCAAAGTTGTCTTCGGAATCAAGCATGTTGAATTTTCCAAAATTTTCGAGCGAGGTTCTGATTGCGTCATGCAAATGGCGTTTCCGCATAAAAATCCAAAGACTCTGCATTGCCCCCTGTGTACTGGCTTTTACTTCGACAGGCAACACTATGCCATTACGGACTCTTAAATAATCGACTTCGGCATTGCTGTTTTTTGTCATATTTTGCCAATAGTGTAGTTCTGCTCTCTGGAAACAGTCGTGGTATTTCAATAATTCCAATCCTGCGAACATTTCCGAAGCGGCTCCTTTGTTCACAAAATCCACGTCCGAAGCCAAAAGAATGTTTGCCGAAGGTATGTCGAGCATTGTCTGCATAACGCCTAAGTCAAAGAAAAGATACTTTACGTACTGATTGTTTTCTTCCGCACCGAGAGGTACGCCACTACCGTCGGTATGTTTTACAGGGGTGATGAGCCCCGCCAACGTCAGTAGATGTAAGGCATCTTTTATTTGATACGTTTTTATGTCGTTTGCCACCGAAGCATACACAAATTTCTTGCCTGCCTGTAGTGCCACGGAGCGGAGAACCTGACGGAGAAGTACGGGCGAAACACGTTTCTTGTATTTTGCGAAATCGTCCTGATAGGTGTCGATAATGTCGTTGTGTATGTGCGAGACTTCAATATAACTGTGTGTATCAATCCATTCTCTCACGGCAGCCGGCATACCGCCCACGAGGTAGAAGGAACGCAGCTGGTCAACCAAATCTTTGTGCGTTTTTTCAGGCAAAGGTTCGTCACTGGTCGCTTTTTTCTTGAAATTAACGGTTATGTCAAGTCCTTGTGCCCATAGAAATTCGTCAAACGAAAACGGATACAGATAGATTGACCGTATTCTTCCTACGGCAAACGACGGAATGTCTTCCAACGAAAACTCTAACAATGAACCTGCGGCAATTACGTGTAATTCGGGATAATCTTCCTTAAAATATCGCAGAGCCATGATAGCCTCTTTGCAAACTTGTATTTCGTCGATGAACAATAACGTCTTGCCTGGAATTATGGGAATTGACAGCGTGCCGCTGAGTTTTTCGCACGTTTTTTTTACGTCTATATTTTCAGGAAAAAGTTTTCGTATGTCGGCTTGTTTTTCCAAGTTTATTTCCACAAAGTATTGGAATGTTTTGCCAAATTCCCTAATTGCAGTTGATTTTCCTACTTGTCTTGCTCCGCGAAGTAGCAGAGGAGAGCGTCGTGGAGAGAATTTCCATTGTAAGAGTTGTTCGTCTATATGTCGTTTGAAGTAAGTCACAGGTTTCTTATATTTCTGTAGTTTGAAAAATCCAATGCAAAAATATTAAAAAAAATGTTAAAATCCAATCCTAAATACATGTTTTTTTAGAGGAAATCCAGTGCAAAAATGTTAATGCCATTTTTTATCCTTAGCCAAGTTTTACGAAGTCGACGGCTTCAATTCGTTGAGAGAGTGGTAGAAACTCTGCATTATAATTCTTTGACAATATTTTGTTCTCTGTGTCTTACAACAACTTTTACTGGAAAATTCTGCTTGATATATTCGGCCGTTTTTTCTGCAAAATACACCGAACGGTGTTGCCCGCCAGTGCAACCAAAATTTATCATTAAGTGTGTGAAATCTCGTTCAATGTATTTTTTTATACTTTGCGAAGTGAGCGAATATATATTAGAAAGGAAATCTTCGCACTCTGCTGGGTATTTTGTAAAGAATTCTATTACAGGTTGTTGCGTACCGTTTACGGTTGCGTATTCTTTATATCGTCCAGGATTGGGCAATGCTCGGCAATCGAATACGAAACCGCCGCCATTTCCGCTCGTGTCTTCGGGATACCCTTTCTTAAATGAAAAACTTGTGATTTCTACAGTAAGCATTTTTATGATTTTAATTGTTAGATTCGATTTAATCTTATACTATGTGGCTTCTACCGTTCTGCCATTTAATTCTTAATTTTCCCTTAATACATCTAATTGATTTATGAGAGTAGAAAGATACGGAATGGAAATATATTGCTGAATTACAGGCAGTTGTTCCTTCAAATTTGCCAATGCCTGCGGAATACTTTGAATGAAATGTTCCTTTCGTTGTATATAACCTCTAAATCCGTATGCTCCAAGGGTTTGTAAAATTCTTATAAAAACAAATCCTTGAAATTGTTCTCGAAATTCTTTCTCGTCTATCGTACTGTGTTTTTTGAGTTCCTGAACGTAATACGAAAGCAGTTTTTCACGCATTTCGTTCGACAGATTTGCCTTCGCCTGATACAAAAGCGACACCACGTCGTATTGCAACGGTCCTCTCATTCCTCCTTGAAAATCAATATATCCTAATTGATTGTTATTCAATAAGATATTTCGTGCTTGAAAATCTCGGTACATAAAAAAATCTCGTTTTGCCTGACCAAGAAAATCAAGGATTGTTTCAAAATCTTCCTCCAACTTTTGGTCGTTACATTCTATTCCGCTGATTTTCAGGTAATAGTATTTGAAATAATACAAATCCCAACGCATTGCTGTTCTGTCAAACTCTTGGCGGACAAAACAGTGGGAGAAATCAATGTTTTGTCCGCCTTGTAGTTGTATCTGTATTAAATCTTTGAGTATTCGTTGGTATAACGTTTCTGTTTCTTCATCGGAAAGATTTTGTTTTGCCGTCAACACGTCAGTATTGCCAAGGTCCGAAATAAGATATATCGTGTTTGCCTCGTTTATAGCAAATACTTCGGGGACGTTTATGCCTGATTCTTTGAGTTTCTTGCTGAAATACACAAACGTCTCATTTTCGTCGGGATTCGAACCGTAGCAAGCGAGAATGGGCGTTTCGTCGTTTCTGAAGATTCTATAGTAACAGCGGGACGAACCTGCACTGGGCAACAATTCTATTTTTTCAATAGGAGAGGAAAACCTTGTTTTGTAAAGTTGAATGACTTGTTCCTGTATCGTGGTATTCATACTGTTTTTCTAATAGTTACTGATTACTTATGCCTTGAAGCATCGGCACGAAAGTACATTCTCCGTGAAGTGTCTGTTCAAATTGCGTGTCACTTAATTTCTTGAGTTTCACCATCTCTTGTTTATCGCCATTTTTAAGAGGAGAAACAAGAATGCCTCCAATTTTGAGTTGTTGTAGCAATTCCGTTGGTATGAACGGAGCCGCTGCCGTTATGATGATTCGGTCAAAAGGGGCGTCTTGTGGCATCCCTTTGAAACCGTCACCAAGAATTGTATGTATTTGATAGTGAAGGTCTTGAAAAAGTTTTTTGACTTGTATGTATAGAGTGCGTTGTCGTTCTATGGAATATACTTTTGCCCCCATTTTATAGAGTATGGCTGATTGGTATCCCGAACCTGTACCTATTTCCAAAACTTTTTCATTTCCTTGTATCTCAAGTAGTTGTGATTGTAATGCAACGGTGTGTGGTTGTGAAATTGTTTGTCCTGATTCAATAGGAAAAGCTTTGTTGATATAAGCTTGCTGGGCGAGGGCGCTATCAAAACAAAAGAAATGACGAGGCACTTGGAGCATTGCTTGCAACACTTTTTCGTCGGAAATGCCTTTGGTTCGCAGTTCTTCAATGAGTTTTTCTCGTAATGCCTTGTGTATGAGTGAGTCTTCCATTTACATTAGCGTATGAATAACACCTTCTTTGAGTGAATATGAGGATTGCACGAGTTGAGGAATGCGGTATTTTGTGAGTACAAAATTTGCTATAAGTCCTGCAATTGGCAATAATAGAGCCCGTGGTATCGACATTCCTTTCATTGACTCTATTTCGTCCAGCGGATTGCTTGTGATGTATTGTATGATAGATTGAAACGAATCTAACGGAATTTCACTTGCTACAGCGTCAGGATTTTTCTGGTTTAATTGGGCAAAATGAATGGACCGAAAAACGTCGAACGCACCAGCAGAGCCAATCATTACGTCAATGGAGTAGTTTTGGACAACCTCGGTGAGCAATGAGAATTTTTCTTCAAGATATTGTTGGATATCGATTTTTGTTTGTTGTGGAATAGGGTGCGAAAGTCCGAATTTTGAAACAATCCGTTGCATGCCACATTCAAAACTATGTTTCCATAGAATCTTATCGTGTCTGCAAATGATACATTCGTTGCTTCCACCTCCAATATCAAGGATGAGAGCCGTTTTGTCGCCCCAATTATAGGCAAGATTGTTACCTAAAAAAATCAGTTCTGCTTCTTGTTCGCCTTGAATGATAGTAATGTCGAAATTGTACAATTCTTTTGCACGTCGGCAAAAAACGTCGGCATTGTTGGCATTTCGCAGGGTAGAAGTTCCTATGAGGGAAACCTTCTCGCAATTGTATGGTTTAATTTTTTCGTAAATGACGCCAAGCGATTGCAGTCCTCGTTCCATAGCGTCGTCGGCAATGTAGCCGTGAGCCACGCCATTTTCTCCTAATCGTGGATATTCATGAAATTCAAGGAGTGTGGTGAACGAATGTCCACAAAGCGACACTACACAACAATTAAATGTGTTTGTGCCAAGATCAACAACCGCAATGTTCATAAGGATTATTTAAACGACTCGAAAGTAGGATTTTTAAGTCTGTTACCTTTGTCATCCCACAATTTTTGGTCAATGTTCTTGTCGTTTCGGTATGTGATTTCCTTTGCAACTTGACCGTTGAGATGCCAATAATATGTAGTTCCTTCTTTTTTGTTGTCACGATAGGTTGATTCGCGTTTTTTCTCGCCGGTAGAATACCAGTATGTCCACGTGCCTTCCTTCTTACCATTGCTGTATTCTCCAATCAAACCGATTTTTCCGTTGGGATGTTTTGCATAAACTTTGCCAGTGTATGGTTTGTCGTCAAGGTACGATATCTCAATATCTTCACGTCCAACCGTAACCCATTTCGTGGTTAATTTGGAAATTTCCACATTTTGCGCAAATGCAACGCAAGAAACCAATGTAACAAATAATGACAGCAAAAGTTTTTTCATCGCACTATAATTTTTATCCACATTGCAAATATGAAAAAATTATACCAAAATCATACCTTTTTTTCTCTTTTTTTTGTTCACTTTGTTAGATACATTTTTGCCAAGTAATTGTAATTGTCGTTTTTCATAAGCATTTCACACGTAAAACCATGTTCTTTTGCTATTGACGAAAATGTTTCGAAATCAACGTACAACCATTTGAACGGAGTGCAACGAATTTTTCTGTATCGCATTTTGTAAATTATTTCTCCGTAGTATGAACCATTCAAGTTTATGTCGAACGAGCCGTCTTCGTTTTCAAAAAGATACATCAAATCGGTGGAATCAAACAATATTTGACCATTGGGTCGAGGAGCGACTTGCACTTCTTCAGAAATGTGGGAATGCCGTCAATTGTACCACAGATACCTATGCCGTTCATTAACAACAAGATAGTGTCGAACGTTCCTTTGAAATCATAGAAATCGGCGAGGAAAACCTGTTTTAATCCTCGTTCTTTCATCACGTCAACAGAGAGTTGTGAGTTGTCGATGGAAATGACATTTTTGTCATTGTTTTGTAGATGCAACGAATGTGCACCAGTTGCGGCACCAACGTCTAAAATCTTTCCCGAAGCAAGCGACAGAGCTTTTTGTTCTATTTCAGGCATCTCGTTCCACGAACGAAAAAGGTAGGCAATGGGAAATTCGTCTTCCGTTGTATATTGTGTGCTATTGAGCAATTTTGCAGTTTTCTTCTTGTCTTGAAAATCACGAATTGCTTGTCCCATCGGGTCTTGTTCGGGAGAGATAATCATGTCTTTATTTATTGATTTCTATTTTTTACTTTGCTTTCTGCGACAAATATAGTTATTCCGTCCTTTTTTTTCCATCGAATTTTTATCTTTGTCATTAATTATAAACTACAATTCTTATGAAGAAACTATTTGTTTTAGTCGTATGCGTGGTAATGGGCGTAAGTGCCTTTGCGCAGAAGGAAGAAAAGAAGGCAATCAAACAGGTATTTGACGCGTATATGAAATCCGCAAAGGCACGTCAAGCTGACGAAGCTATAAAATGTTTGTCGCAGTCAACTATTGACTATTATTCAGAACTGTTGACGATGTGCAAGGCAGATTCCGCCACGCTCATCTTCCGACCTGCCTTTGATGTGGTTATGACACTTGCGATTAAAGCACGCACGGACGCATCGGTACTTTGCGCTATGAAGTCGGGCGAGGAACTTCTTCGTCATGCTTTCCAGGAGGGTATGGTATCTCCCGAAAAGCAATCGTTCGGTGAGGTTGTTATAAACGGAGATACAGCAATTGTCACAGAGAAAAATTCTGCGTATCGGTTTGTAAAAGAAAATGCTGCTTGGAAATTCGACATTTTTTATTCTATGTCACAACTATCGCCGAAATTTGATTCGGTTATTCAGGATCTTAAACTTACCAAACCAGAGTTTTGTGTTGCAATGGTAGTCAGAATGTTTGGCTCGGGCATTCTTCTGCAAGACTCTAAAAAAATCTGGAACTCTGTGTGTGAATAAATTTCGTGCTGACAAACATTTTTCGGAATTTTGATGATTTTCTTGCCGATAACGGCAAATTTTGTTAGTTTTGTGGCAAATTTTGATAAAAACTTGCCGATAGTATGGAATTTATTTCTGTCAGTCAGTTTGCCGAAAAGTATGGCATTAGCGAGCGAACAGCCCGTAATTATTGTGCTGTTGGCAAGATAGATGGTGCGTTCCTCACGGGGAAAACGTGGAATATTCCCGCCGATGCCGTTTTGCCACAAAAGAAGAAACTGAAAATATCACCTTTGCTCAATCGTTTGCGTCAGGAAAAGGAAAGCGGTCTGAAAGGCGGCATCTATCATCGTACGCAGATAGATTTAACGTATAATTCCAATCATATTGAAGGTAGCCGTCTTACGAAAGAACAGACACGCTATATTTTCGAGACGAACACTCTCGGCATAACTGTCGAAAACACCCGTATTGACGATATTTTGGAAACGGTCAACCATTTTCGTTGCATTGATTACATTATAGTTCATGCTACTGAAAAAATAACGGAACCACACGTGAAACAACTGCATTCAATTCTGAAAAACAACACATCCGACAGCCAAAAGTCGTGGTTTGCCGTGGGCGACTACAAGCGGCTGGCAAACGAAGTTGGCGGAGAAGAAACCGTACAGCCGCACGACGTGCATAAACGAATGAAAACGTTGCTTGCCGAATACAACGCAAATAAACACGTCACGTTCGACGACATTCTTGATTTTCACGTGCAGTTTGAACGCATACATCCGTTTCAGGACGGAAATGGTCGAGTGGGACGGCTTCTCATCTTTTGGCAATGTCTGCAAAGTGGCATCGTGCCATTTATTATAACGGAAGAACTGCGAATGTTCTATTATCGTGGTCTGCAAAACTGGGGACGGATAAACGGCTATTTGCACGACACTTGCCTGACCGCACAAGATGAATACAAAAAATTGATGGAATATTTTAAAATATGAAATAGTTAAAATGTACAATATATGAATAATCTCATTAACAAAATCTTTGGTTTTATCCGTAATGAAAGCCTTTCAATTTCTCCGAAAACAAAACCGTTGGCTGCGGTGCAAATAGGAGAGAAATGGGGATATATAGATACGACAGGAAAAATTGTTGTACAACCGCAGTTTGATTGTGCCTACGCTTTCAACGAAAGTGGTCTTGCTCTTGTGGAAAATGACGGGAAAATAGGGTGGATTGATTGTTCTGGAAAATTCATTATAGAACCTCGGTATATTGCCGTTCGCGATGTTTACGATAAGCCATGGGATTTTTCGTTTGATCTTGCGCCTGTTGGATTTGGAAGTATTTCGGATTGCAAATATGGTTACATTGATACCTCGGGGAAAATAGTTATAAAACCTCTTTTTAACGAAGCACGTGGTTTTGCCGATAATGGTCTCGCCGCGGTAAATGTCGGTGACGGAAGAAACGACAAATGGGGTTACATTGACACTACGGGGAATTTCGTAATACAACCTCAATTTGAATGGGCAGATGATTTCCAATATGGTATTGCGCGTGTGGAAGTGGAAGACAAGTGGGGTTTTATCAATGCTTCGGGTAAGTTTGTGTGCGAACCGCAATTTGATAATGCGGAATATTTTGTTAAAGACGGTCTTGCTCCCGTGAATATAGGTGGTAAATGGGGATATGTTGACACTGCGGGAAAAATTGTCGTTGAACCGCAATTTTATTCTGTTGATGACTTTTGTTATGGTTTTGCCCGAGTGATACTTGCTGATGAAGGGCACAAGTGCGGTTATATTGATACGTCGGGGAAGATGGTAATCAACCCTTTGTTTGAAGAAGCAGTTTGTTTTAGGGGAAATGGACTCGCACCCATAAAAATGGAATCGGATGGAAAATGGGGTTTTATTGATAAAACAGGAAAAATAATTGTCGAACCTCAATTTGACGACATAGGTTTTGAAGGGAATGGTCTAACACCAGTAAAGGTTGGTGAAAAATGGGGGTATATGGACGATACGGGGCATTTACGCATTTCCCCGCAATTTGATTCTGCTTCTTATTTTAATGAAAGTGGTTTGGCTCCCGTAATGTTTGGTGACTACGAACACCGCAAATGGGGATACATAGACACGACAGGCAAAATCGTCGTCGAACCGCAGTTTGAGGAAGCGGACTATTTCATATAAATTTCAAACGTTTCCAAAAAACAAATGTGCCGTTAGGCACAAAATATTGGTAGAAACAAAATTAATTCCTTCATTTCTTTTCGTGCCGTTAGGTACGAAATTATTTTATTTCTCAAAAACAAACGTACCTTACGGCACGTTTAATTGAAGAGATAATCGTTTTCTACCGATATGTAGTGCCTAACGGCACAACCATCGGAAATTATATAGAGATTATTTCCCCAATTCCATCTCGTACTCTTTTGCATCGAAATAAACGACTTCTCTGTCGGGATAGATTTTCGTCACTTTGCAGTATGAGGGGATTTTGAACTCTTTACCGTCGTGGAAATTGCCGCCTTCGCAACGCCAACCAACGGGAATTGTTTTGCCGTCTTCAACTTCGGGTTCCTGTCGTTGGGCGCTTTCGTAACGCAAAATGCCATGTTCTTTGTCGAACGTGAAAAAACCTTCGCCAGAAATACCGTTGTTTGTGATTTTTGCGAAGCATTTCGTACTGTCAATTTCTTGGTATTCAACGTATTCCGAAAATAAAAACGACGGATTGAGCATTGCACTTTCGGCAAGCATGGTTATGTACATTGTCCGTTCCATATTCGGAACTTCTTGGTCGAAAAGTTGGAATAATTTTGCTATGTAACCTTTCATTCCGCCAGTTCGTTTTTCTTCGTCGAAATAATCTATTCCTTCAAATGGAATGCCCATAATCGATGATTTGCAGAATGCTTCGCGGAGTGGACTGTGGGCGAAAATCCACAAGTCGTAGTCCATTGTAATGTTCATTCCTTTCTTCTCGTTGAACACAAAATCGGCGTTTTTGAAAAGACAGTGCAACACGTTGTGTTTTTTCGTTCCCGCAAGGTTGATGAACGTGCAAAAATCCTTCAAACACGTGGGCAATTGGTTTATCTCGTCTTCCGAGCAATATTCCGTGTTTTCGTAGATGTTTTCCGCCCGAGAACGCATTTCATTGCTGAAATTTCGATATTGTTTTGAATAACCGCAGGTAAAAAACACAACTACAGCACCAATGACGAGTACAATGATTCCTAATGCAAGCATACGTTTGTTCATTTCTATGTTTCTGTCGGTGGCAAAAATAATGATTTTCAAATAAAAATCCCGATAAACCATAAGTCTATCGGGGCAATCATATATTATGGAAACAAATGAATTATTTCTTTGAATTCAAGTAATTCATAATTCCTGCAGCGGCACGGCGACCGTCACCCATAGCAAGGATAACCGTAGCACCACCACGAACAATGTCACCGCCGGCAAAAATGTCGGAAATGTTACTTTGTTGTTCTTCGTTTACCACGATTGTGTGTTTTGGTGACATTTCCAAACCTGATACGCTGTTAGGAATCAATGGGTTAGGAGATACACCAACACTTACAACAACCAAGTCAACGTCGATTTCGTATTCCGAACCAACAACAGGCACTGGACTTCTACGTCCTGATGCATCTGGTTCGCCAAGTTCCATCTTCTGAACTTTCACTTTGTTTACGTGACCTTTATCGTCGGCGAAGTATTCCACAGGATTGTTCAAGCAAAGGAATTCAACACCTTCCTGTTGTGCGTGGTGAATTTCTTCCTTACGGGCAGGCATTTCGTCAAGCGAACGACGATAGATAATCATAGCACGTTCAGCACCAAGACGTTTTGCCGTTCTCACAGAGTCCATAGCAGTGTTACCACCACCGATAACGGCCACGTTCTTTCCGAAGAAAGTAGGAGTGTCGAATTCTGGTTTTGCCGCACCCATCAAGTTCACACGAGTCAAGTATTCATTTGATGAAAGGATACCAGTGTAATTTTCACCAGGAATGCCCATAAATCTTGGAAGACCTGCACCGCTACTTACGAAGAATGCGTTGTAACCTTCGGCACGCAAGTCATCGATTGTGGCAGTGTTTCCTACAACGAAATCTTTTACGAATTTCACGCCGATTTTTTCCAAGTTGTTGATTTCCACGTCAACAATGCTGTTTGGCAAACGGAATTCAGGAATACCATATTTCAACACACCACCAATTTCGTGCAATGCTTCGAATACCGTTACGTCGCAGCCAGCTTTTGCCAAATCGCCTGCACAAGCAAGTCCCGCAGGCCCCGAACCGATAACGGCAACTTTGAAACCGTTTTTCGGAGCAACTTCAGGCAACGACATTTGACCAGATTCACGTTCGTAATCGGCAACAAAACGTTCCAAGTTACCAATTGCAACGGCTGGTTTCTTCATCTTCAAGTACGTACATTGTGCCTCGCATTGTTTTTCCTGTGGACAAACACGACCGCATACGGCTGGCAATGCACTTGTTTGTTTGATTACTTTTGCGGCACCAAGGAAGTCACCTTTTTCAATATGTTTGATGAAGCCCGGAATGTAGATTCCAACAGGGCAACCGTCCATACAAGTCGGGTTGGGGCAGTCCAAACAACGATGTGATTCTTGGATTGCTTGTTCCTTAGTGATACCGATGTTTACTTCTTTGTAATTTTTGCTACGTTCAATAGGATCTTGCTCAGGCATAGAAATTCTTTCAATATTGCCACGATCCTTTGCAGATATTTGTTTCCGCAATTCCTCACGCCAAGCTTGGGCGCGTTGTTCTTTTATAAATTCAAGATCTTTCATATTGCAAGTCTATTTTGTAGTCTGTAAATATTTGTCAAATGCTTCTTTTTCTTCGGCTTTGTATGCACCCATACGCATCATCATTTCGCTCCAGTCAACCTTGTGTGCGTCGAATTCAGGACCGTCAACGCAGACGAATTTCGTTTTTCCGTCAATGCTTACACGGCACGCGCCGCACATACCTGTTCCGTCAACCATAATAGTGTTCAAGCTGGCGTAGGTTGGAATTTCGTATTTTTTCGTCGTCATTGATGCGAATTTCATCATTATTGCAGGACCGATAACCATACAGAAATCAATCTTTTCTTTTGCTATGGCCTCTTCCATACCGACGGTCACAACGCCTTGTTTTCCGTAGGAACCATCGTCAGTCATAATAATAACCTCGTCGGAACTTTTACGGATTTCGTCTTCCAAAATGATTAATTCTTTGTTACGTGCCGCCAACACGGAAATAACCTTGTTCCCGGCTGCCTTCATGGCTTGAACGATAGGCAACAGGGGAGCAACACCCACGCCACCGCCACAACAAAGCACAGTGCCGAATTTTTCGATATGAGTAGCTTTTCCAAGCGGACCAACCACGTCGTGCAAGTAGTCACCTGCGTTGAGCGATGCGATTTTACTACTTGAAACGCCAACTTTTTGAAGAATCAGCGTGATTGTGCCTTTTTCAATGTCGGCACTCGAAATTGTGAGAGGAATACGTTCACCTTTTTCGTCAACTCTAACGATGACAAAGTGACCAGCTTTTCTCTTCTTCGCGATTTGTGGTGCCTCAACGATAAGCTGCGCCACATTCTCGGAAAGCATTTTCTTGTCTATAATCTTGTTCATTCCTATAACTTTTAAGTCTGGCAAAATTACAATTATTCATTGTAAATCAAAACGAGAAGAATGAAAATTCAACGTGGAATTTGCAAAATGCGGGAAACACGTAATTAGAATATGATTTGCAAACTGCCTTCAAAATTTCTGCCCGGAAGTGGGTAGGAGCGAATTTGCTCATAAACCGTATTTGTGATGTTCTGGGCTATGAACGAAGTAACGATTTGTAGGTGCTTTAAGACGAACTTGCGTTGCAGACGGGCGTCAAACGTGATGTAAGAGTCCAACGTTTTTTCTAAGTTGTAATATCGTTCGCTTTCATAATTTACAAAAAACGAACATTCCCAATTCCCGTAGGAAATGCGTGGCTGAAAGTGAATGGCATAGCGTGGAACATAATACAAAACATGTCCGACCGACTCGTTTTCTTGATTTGTGGTTGTCGATGTCGTGTCATACGTTTTTGTAATATGCGGGTTGTTTATATTTACCTGTAATTTGTTGCTAAATGCTATAGTTTTGTTTATGGTTGTTTTGTGTGTTTGTTCCAATGAAAATTCCAATCCTTGTAAGACGGCTTGTGCCGTATTCAATGGATGCCATACGGCCCCACAAGGAGTCCACATAATCATATCGTTAAGCACTGAATGATAGAAGGTTACGTCGCTTGCAAGATGATACCATTTTTCTGGATTGAAAAACTCTTTGCGAATGCCGAATTCCGTTGAAAAACCATATTCTGGCAATAATTCGGGATTTCCCCATGCTATCCAATACAAATCGTTGAATGTGGGCGTGCGATATTTGTTGCCGACCGAAAATCGGAGAGTGAGCGGTGTCCCTTTTTCTTTGGCAATTTGATATTCCGAGCCGAAATGTGCGATGAATGGAATGGAATATTGTGAATTGAACTCTTTCCGAACAGAAAGCAACGATGTCATTTTTCCTGCAGAAAAAGCTGTATTTCCATGAAAATTAATAAGATGGTTTATTTGTACGACACCTATGGTGGAATATTCTTTTTTCGTTCCCCCATAGTTTGTCAAATCGGCTTTTGCCAATTTCTCTTGCAATTCCATTTCGGTGAAGAACGTGCCATAACGTAGCGTGGCTTGTTTATGCACGTATTGCAGTATGTGAATGTTTGTCTTGTTTTTTATTTCGCTGTATTCCGAATATTTCTCTGCTGTGGGTGATGTTTTTTTCGTGTATAATTCAAAATCGTCGGTGTAAACGGTTTTGTAAACGATTCTGTTTCTGCTATTTATAGTGTATCGAAGCGTTGCCAATGCACGTAATGATGAATCACATTGATATTGAACTTCTTTTGACGTAGTACCAAGAATTGACGGAAGGTTCGCGTCGTTTACCTGATACCACAACGCCGCTTGTGCCAATAGTTTGTCGGTGAGTTTTACGTGTACGTTTTGGATTGTGCCATATTTGAAATAATCTGCATTTTTTCTTTTGAACGTATCCAATAGTATGTAGTCATAGTATTCAAAATCGCTGGCAGATTGAGTGTAGAAAAAGCTTCCTTTGTAGTGGATTTTCTTTGCTCCTACGGAGTAACCAATATTCGTTTTGTATGTGTGAAAACTGCCAATAGAGGCGAGTGCCTGTACCGAAACGTGATTCGTAAAATTTGGCGTTGATTTCAAGTTGATTGCTCCACCGAATGTGCCACTTCCGAAACCTGCAGCCGAAGCATTGTAGTTGATGCTGATATTGTCGAAACTTGCTACGGGAACGAGTGAGAGATTATTGTCGCCAGAACTGATAGAGTTTAGCGACAAACCTTCCCACAAAATCTGTGTTCGGGAACTGCCGGCTCCACGCAACGAGAGGGAACTTGCCATGCCTTCGGTGCCGTAACTTTTTATAATCACATTGCTCTGTTGCGACAGAAAATCGCCAAGATTCTTATATGTTGCAGCTTTCAGCATAAGCGAATCGAAGGATTCACTTTTTTCGCCACCGTATGTAACAGATTCTAATGGTGTAACGGTTACTTGGTCAATCAGAATAGTGTCACTGACTGATTGGCATAATGCTATGTTGGTCATGTACAATAAGAGTACGAATGTAGCAAAACCTTTCGTCACGTTACACATTATTATTTCTAAGACAAAATAATCGAATTCCTCCTAAAAGAGGGGAGCTGTTGTTATTTTTTCGATTTTTTTGCTTTTTTATCAGTTTTATTATCTGTTTTCTCCGTTGCGTCAATAGATTCTGCTTCCTCTGTATCATTTTGAATTTCAAGCAACTGGATTTCAAAAATCAAAGCGGAACATGGTTCTATGGCTGCTCCAGCTCCTCGAACTCCGTACCCAAGTTCCGATGGAATATATGCAATGTAGGTTGAACCAACGGTCATAAGTTCCAACACTTGTGAAAAACCTGGAATTACAGCATTGACAGGGAATGTGGCAGGAACACCACGGTCTATCGAAGAATCAAATACTGTTCCGTCGAGCAACATACCTTTATAATGAAGCACAACAACATCGGAAGATTTCGGTTTCACTGTTCCCGTACCTTCTTTCACCACTTTGTATTGTAATCCGTTCTCTAAGGTAACAACGCCTTTTTCTTCTTTATTTTTCATAAAGAATTCCTGATTTTTCAGTTCTTTTTCAGTGCAAAGGTCTTTTGCCTTGTCTTGTTCCGCTTTTTGCTTTTGCATGAAAAATTCTTGCAATATTGCATTGATTTGTTCGTCGGTGAATTTACAATCTTTATAATTGGTGAATCCGTTCATAAACATATTTTCAGGAATTTCAATCTCTTTCAATTCTTGCATCATATTTTTTGCCGTATTTACTCCTAAAAGATAGGCAACCGTATCAAGATTTGTTTTCAATTTCTGAGAAAAAACCGTGCTCGCAAGGAATACAAGCGTCGAAAAAAGCAATATCTTTTTCATAATATCTATTCTACAATTTATAATCTGTTTTACAAATTCTCAATTTTCAATTGTCAATTCTCAATTATTTCTGTTTCAAATTATCTGGTAAGAATTGGAAGAACGTGTCACCGCGGAAGCCCATTCTCAGTGCTTCCAACGCAATTACTTCGTTAGTTGCGATATTTCCCAAATTTACATTTGCGCCCAACATTTTGATGAACATTGCTTGTTGTGGCTTGTGTGGAGCTTCCCACATTATTTTGTTGATATCGACATTTGCAATGATGGTGTCTATCAATTCTCGGTTGGCTGAGCCGTCGGCATTGTAAATACCGATTGTTCCGCTTTCGCGTGCTTCGGTAATCACTTTTTGAGAACCTGCTTCCAATTCTGCCTTTATCATTTCAATCCACTTTGGTGTTGGAATTTCAACGTTTGCATCTTTTGAACCAACTTCGGAGATGACATTGAAGTTTTTCTTCAATTCCTTGATATAGTTGAGTTTATCTTCAACGGGCATATACATTGAACCATCGCTTACTTCTGCAGTATCGATACCATATTGGGACAGAAACTTCTGATATTCATTAAATTGTCCTCTGATGATGAACAATTCGAACAATGTTCCACCGAAATATGGTGTTATGCCGTTGTCTTTATAGATTTTAATTTTTTGTGAGAGATTTTTCGTTACTAAACTTGTTCCGAAACCTAATTTCACGTAGTCGATGAAATCGCCAGCGTCTTTTGCCATACCTTCGGCTTCTACACACGTCAAACCCTTGTCAATTACCATAGTTTGACCAACTTTGCGAGGTTTCGCTTCTCTTTCTGGAATAAATGATAATGGAAAATTCATTGTAGTATATTTTTAAAGTTATTTACATTGTTGATGTTCTTTGCGAAGTAAGTCATTCACTTCTTTTACCGGATTGAACGTGATGGAAGGAACTTCCACGAAAATAGTGTTCCAGTTCGACATTGCCCCGTTCCACAAGCCAGGCAACTCAAGTGCCTTGATTTCCTTGCCGTCCTTGCTTTTTGATGTGATTATGCCAGCTTCTTCATCGACGAATTTGGTGAGATCGAATTTCTTATCGTCATAATCTTTTACACCACAAATCAAGTCAACAGGATTGAAATGCGTCGATGAATTGAAAATCGCCTCTTGTCCTTCGGCTTTGGTATTGATTTGTGCCTTTTCAATGATTTGAAGTGTTTTTGAACCATCGCGTTCTTGCACGAAGAACGGACCACCTCCGGGTTCACCTTCGTTTTTCACCATACCGCACACACGGATGGGGCGATGAAGAATGTCCAAAATATAATCCTTACAATCGTTTCTTGCCCAATTAGCAAAACCCTCGGGAAGAATGTAATTCAAATCGTTTTCAAGAAAAGCAACGGCCTTTGCAAATCGTTTATCCGACAAATGACGGCTATTTTTTATTTTCTTATACAATTTGAAAATTTCTTTCTGGTATTTTATTAAAATTCCCGCAAGTGCTTTTTTATAAAGAACTGTCGGTTCTTTGAAAGCGTCGGGGACGATGTTGTCAATGTTTTTTATGAAAATGATGTCATAATTCAACTCGTTCAGATTCTCAATCAGCGCACCGTGACCGGCAGGACGGAAGAGTAGGGAACCGTCGGCATTCAAAAATGGCGTATTGTCGGCATTTACGGCAATAGTGTCGGTTGTAGGTTTTTGAACGCTGTAGTCTATATAGAATTTTGCCTTGTATTCACTCTGGTATTTGTCTTTCACCTCGCTCACCTTGTCTTTGAAGCCTTGGATAAATTCGGGCGAAACGGTAAAATGGAGGTTTACGTCGTTGTTTTTTGCTTTCGCATACGTCGCACCTTCTACCAAATGTTCCTCCAACGGCGTACGATTTTCGTTTTCGTATTTGTGGAAAAGTAATAAACCTTTGGGAAGATTGCCATAATTAAGTCCTTTTTCGGTAAGAAGATATTCGAAAATAGGATGGTAGTTTTTGGTTTTCAGTAATTCGTCAATATCGAATCCGTCTTTTTGAAGAGCCGATTTCAAATCCTCGTAAAAAGCGAATTTTTGGATGTCGTCGATAAATTTCTTTGCAGAATGCAGTCCGTCTTTCGAGAAAAGTTTCTTGTAGGACTCTTCGCTGCCATCATAGTCATTCAAAAGACCGAAAAGCATTTTGAACATACGCGATGCAGCACCCGATGCAGGAATGAATTTGACGATTTGTTTATGTTTTTTCTTTTTGTCGTATAGTTTTGCAAAATCAGCAATTTCATCGTCGGTGAAATGTTTTATACCACGTTCAAGGGTAGCAGGTGCTACAATATTTAATGGTAAAAATCCCGTTTCAAAACGTTTGAGTTGCTTTTCAACTTGGTCGATTTGCAACCCACGATTTTGGATTTCAAGAAGATTTGATTCTGTAAACATCTTTATAAAAATTTAATTTTCCGAAAATACAAAATTATGTGTAATTGTCAAATCGTTTTGGGTAGCTTTTGTAAGAAAAATAAAAAAAGGGAGTTTTTCGCTCCCTTTTTTCTTATAGAACAACGACTGAATTTGTTTCTCCAAATTCGTTTCCGACTTGTTTGTCGGCTTCGGGGTCATTAACCCATTTTTCACCGTTGATAACAAATTTGTATTGGTATTCTTTCCCTTTTTCCAATTCAACTTTTGCACTACCAACGCCTTTGCTCATACGGAACGGATTTGCTTCTGGATTCCATCCGTTAAATTCGCCAGCTACGCTCGCTTTTTTTGCACCGTTAAGTAATTCTGCTGAAATAGAGAATGTTACGGTGGCTTTTGCCGTTGTTTTTGAGATTTGTTTTTTCATATTCTTCTAATTTTAAAATTAAACAAATATGTGTTTGGAAAAATCCTTCCCTGACGGAATCAAGGAAGGATTTGGTCGTGTTATTTTTGTATTTCTTATTTCGCGTCACGAATGGCAGCAATACCAGGAAGAACTTTTCCTTCAATTGCTTCCAACAAAGCTCCACCGCCTGTTGAGATGTATGAAACTTGGTCAGCCAAGCCGAATTTGTTGATGCAAGCTACAGAGTCGCCACCACCGATAAGTGAGAAAGCACCTTCTTTTGTGGCAGCTGCGATAGCGTTTGCTATTGCTTTTGAACCAGCTGTGAAATCATCACATTCGAATACGCCGGCAGGACCGTTCCAAAGAATAGTTTTTGCACCCTTGATAGCATCAGCAAATTTCTTTTGACTTTCTGGTCCAGCATCCAAACCTTCGAAACCGTCTTCAATAGCTCCTGAAGGACAAACCTTAACGTTTGCACCAGCTTTCAACGACATTGTGTCGAAGTCAAATCCGTCAGTAATAACAGAATCAGAACCAAGAACTAATTCTACATTGTTTTTCTTTGCCAATTCTTGAATGTTAAGAGCCAAGTCAAGTTTGTCTTCCTCGCAGATTGATGAACCAACTTTTCCGCCGTTAGCTTTTGCGAACGTGTAAGTCATACCACCACAAAGAATCAATTTGTCAACTTTCGTCATCAAGTTTTCTATGATACCAATTTTCGTAGAAACTTTTGAACCACCCATAATAGCAACGAATGGACGGTTGATGTTGTTCAATACGTTGTCAACTGCCTTAACTTCTTTTTCCATCAAGTAGCCCAACATTTTGCTGTTTACGTCGAAGTAGTCAGCGATAACTGCTGTTGAAGCGTGTGAACGGTGAGCAGTACCGAATGCGTCCATAATGTAGCAGTCTGCGTAAGAAGCCAATGTCTTAGCAAATTCTTTTTGTTTTGCTTTCATTTCTTTCTTTGCAGCATCGTAATTTGGATCGTCTTTTTCTATGCCAACTGGTTTTCCTTCTTCTTCAGGATAGAAACGAAGGTTTTCCAACAAAAGAACTTCGCCTGGTTTCAATGCAGCAGCAGCGTCAGCAGCTTTAGCACAGTCAGGAGCGAATTTTACAGGAGTGCCAAGACGTTCTGCAACAGCGTCAACGATTTGGCTTAATGAATATTTTGCAGCAACTTGTCCTTTTGGTTTACCCATGTGAGACATAATGATTAATGCTCCGCCATCAGCCAACACTTTTTTCAATGTTGGAAGAGCACCCATGATACGAGTATCATCTTTTACTTTACCGTTTTCAAGTGGCACGTTGAAGTCCACGCGAACGATAGCTTTTTTGCCAGCAAATTTGTAATTGTCAATAGTTTGCATCGTATAAATTATTAAAAGTTAGTATTCTTTTTTTTGCACCACAAAGATATAAAATAAATTGAGAAATGGTATTTGAGAATTGAAAATTCGTAAATCTTCCTTGTTTTGCTGAATTACTGCGTTTTATTTAAAAAACGATGTGATTTTCTTGTACACAGATTTTTCTTTTTTCTGCTGTATGTCGTTAATTAATTGTTTTATAGATTCTTGCATGTTGTTTGCACTTTGGAATCGTTGCGTTTGGGCATTGTGCAAAAATTTCATTCGTGCTTCGGGTTTATATCGCATTGGCGGGGAATTGAAGATGTGTTTTGCCGTTGCTTTTTGCAAGAACGGGAAAATTTGTTTGTCTATTCTATGGTGTCTTTTGAGTGGGTACGACAATTGCATATTGACAATCAGATTTTTGTCCTCATTTTCGCAGATAAACGCGTGTTCTCGGGCAAACGATTCATAGAGCGTCATTCCCAAACTATATAAATCGGTCGTTTCGTTGATGAGCGGTTTGCATTGTAGCACGAGTTCTGGTGCCGAATAATACAATGCGTAGGGGATAGACGGAAAATTCAGAATGTTTTGCCCATTGACTTGTGCGTATTCGAAATTGAGCAGTTTTACTGTCGGGTTTTCCACGTCGATTTTACCGAATTCGTTTGCAACGAGAAAAATGGTGCTTGGTTGAATCCTTCTGTGAATGATTTTATTCTTATGAAGCACCGACAAAATTTCGCACACTTTTTCGGTTACATTGAGTAAAAAAGTAGCATTACGCAAATGTGGATAATCGCCAGAAAAAGCCACTTGGTGCAAGTCCATGCCAATCAATTGCTCACGTACGAAAAATATGCCGTCTTCTGTCGTAATGCAATCGTACGTTTGTACAATTCCAGAATGAAGTTGGTTAAGTCCGTCAAAGATTGATTGTATGATTTCTTGGTGTTGTTTATTGATAATTAGTTTTGTATTGGCTATGTAACGGATAATTACAGGTTGTTCGTTTTGTTCACATTTCCCGTGAAATAATATGCCTAAATCTTGGGCTGTCGTTTCGTCTTCTTCGGGCAATTCAAAATCAAATACGTACGAATATTTTCTTCCGTGGATTGTCTGTAACATCTTATTGCTCGTTAATGATTTGAATGTTAGGTTCTTCCAATCGTGTTTTTACCCATGAAGAGATTTGTGTCAGCGTTTGCTCTGTCGGCTTGTTGTTCCAATAGATGGTGAGTGTCGGAACTTTTTTCGTCGTATTGTCGGAAATGTTGATTTGTTCAGTTTCGCCCAAAGCAATTTTTTCTATGTCGGGGAAGAGTGACTGCAACTCTTTTGCAAATTTCTGCATTCCGTTGCTTGACTGGATTGAGAGGTCGGCAATCTGGTTTTGCAGGGCAGTGATGATGGAATCGCTTTTTGCCAAATCTTCATCTTTTTTTGTCAATAAATCTTGTATCAGCTGTGACTGGTTGTTTAGGTCGATTGTCGTCGCTCCCGCTTGCTTTATGCTCAGATTAACTTCTTCAAGTCCGTATTCGTTCAGAGATTTGTGAAGATAGTGTTTTTGCTCGTCAGACAATGGTTTCCCGACGAATGCGAGTTCTATTTTCTTGGAATTATAATTCATCGAACTTTTTATGACTTGCACTTCGGAGAAGTATTCACTTTGTTCGATGTGCGAGATGTATTTTTTTGCAAAAGTGTTGAATGCCGCTTCTCTCACGACGTTTATAGCCATAAACACGCTGGGGATAATGACGATGATGGAGAAGAACATAATGGTTCTTCGTACCGTTTTTCTCCGTTTGTCGTCAACGTAGATTTTCTCTGGAAAATTGAGATGCTTTACAATGAGGAATGTGGCTAACGCGATGAAAAATGAGTTAATGAAAAAGAGGTAGAATGCGCCCCAGAAGTAATTTAGCTGTCCGGTTCCAAGACCATATCCTGCAGTGCAGAGAGGGGGCATCAATGCAGTGGCGATTGCCACACCCGAAACCACGGTGGTCATTTCTTTCTTGCGAGATGATGCGACGATTCCTGCGGCACCACCAAATGAGGCGATAAGTACGTCGAACACCGTAGGACGAGTTCTTGCCAAAAGCTCTGATTGAGCATCGGTAAGTGGTGTAAGTGTAAAGTATAATGTTGAAACCAGCAAGCTGATAAACGTCATTAACAGAAGGTTCTTCAATGATTTTTTCAGCAACTTCAAATCGTTAATGCCAATCGCCAGTCCCATTCCCATGATTGGACCCATAAGGGGCGATACGAGCATGGCACCGATAATTACAGCCGTGGAGTTGACATTTAGTCCGATTGACGCCAAAAAAATCGCAAAAACCAAAATCCACACATTCACACCCTTAAATTCGATGTTTTGTGAGATGTTGAAAATCGTTGCCTCCGCATCACTGCCTTGCTTAATGTTTACAAGGTTTTTGAAGCGATTCGTTATGCTTGAAAAATCTGCTTTTGCCATACAAAAATGTTTCTGTTGCAAGGTACGAAAAAATCATTTCACTTGATACGAAACAACAATGTTTTTTGAAGGTTTATAAGTTTTTGAAAACTTCGCAGTATAGTCTGAAAAACTCGTGTGAATTTTCTTCAAATTTGTGCGATATAGTGTTTAATAGTATGAACAAGGTAAAATATGCTTTCATAGTGCTGTTCTGTGGGTGCGGAATGGCGGTTTCGGCTCAAAAATATGAGATGTCGGAGAATGATTATTCTTTGGCGGTGAATTTGTTTGAAAATCAAAAATATAGTGCTGCACAACAGCATTTCAATGCTTTTTTGAAATCGGATGCGAATCTCAATCGGGAACAAAAAATCGATGCGGAATTTTACGCTTCGGTATGTGCTTTGCGTTTGTTCAATCCCGACGGATTGTTCCTGATGAATCAGTTTATAGAAAAGAATCCTGAGAGCCCTCGGTTGTATAAATCGTATTTTGAAGCGGCAAATTACTTGTTTCACGAACAACAATACGAACAAGCGTTGAATTATTATCAAAAAACTGACGTTCAACGATTTACAAATAGCGAAGTGTTGGAATATTTGTATAAAAAGGCGTATTCGTATTATAAGATGAATGAAATTGCCGTGAATGCAGGCGAACCGAAGGCAAACACGATTTATGCTGAAAAATCTTCATATTATGAATTGGCAAAACCACTTTTCAAAGAAGTGAAAGATGCGACAAATACCCCGTATGCCGAAAATGCCTTGTTCTATTATTCGTACTTGGAATATGTCGATGGAAATTATGAAGTGGCAATGACAGGATTTGAAAGTTTGTCCGATTCGTCAATGTTTGCCCCTGTTGTTGCTCCATATATTTGTCAGATTTATTATCAAAATGGTGAATACGACAAGCTGATTCAATATGGGAAAAAGGTTGAAACCTCGGTGAATCCTAAGTATCTTGGCGATGTGTATCGTGTGATGGCAGGTGCATATTACAAAACGATGCAGTATCAACAGGCATTGCCGTATTATGAGAAATACTTTGCTTCTTCGCCGGCCCCAACTAAGGTTGAATATTATGAAATGGGGCAGTTGTACTATCGTCTGGGTGAATATCAGAATGCGATAGACAAATTCCAAAAAGTTACATCTGAAAATGACACGATAGCACAAAACGCCTATTATCATATGGCTGACTGCTATTTGAAATTGTCACAGAAGGAGAAGGCGAGAAACGTGTTCTTTGCGTGTATGGGCTATGATGTGTTCCCTGAAATCAAGGAAGATGCAATGTTTTGTTATGCAAAACTAACCTACGAACTGTCATTCGCTCCGTTTAATGAAGCGATTACGGCGATGCGAACGTTTTTGGATACGTATCCGAAGTCAAAATACAAAGACGAGGCAAACGGCTTGATGGTGAAAATTTATATGTCGTCGAAAAACTATGGCGATGCGTTGAGATCGTTGGAAAGCATAGGTACGCTGACGAGTGATTTGAAGATGGCATATCAGCAAATTGCATATTATCGTGGACTTGAGTTGTTCAATAATTTGGAATATCAGGCGGCGATTTATATGTTGGACAAATCAATGGAATATGGCATTTACGACAGAACTATCAATTCGTATTGTACGTATTGGAAAGCTGAATCGAATTATAAGTTGAACAAATATGCCGAAGCACAGAAATTGTTCAAGGATTATATAGTTATGCAAGGTGCTTTTGGCACGCAGGAATATGAACGTTCACATTATAATATTGCATATACCTATTTCGAGGAAGAAGCATATTCTTCGGCGGCTATGTGGTTCCGAAAATATGTGGACATGGCAAAAGACAAGAAATCGGATATATACACCGACGCTTTGATTCGTACAGGTGACAGTTATTATATGTTGAAGGATTTTTCGATGGCTGTGAAATACTACGACCAGGCAGTGAAGATTGGACGATTTGATGTTGAATATGCGTTGTTTCAAAAGGCCTTTTGTCAGGGATTGGATGACAATCAGTCGGGAAAAATCGAAACTTTGTCCGCTTTCTTGAATACCTACGTCAATTCTTCGTATTACGATGATGCTTTGTATGAACAAGCTGATGCGTATATGAAAACGGGTAAAAACGATAAGGCCGTTGAAAACTATAAGAATATTATAAATAATTATAAATCAAGTTCATACGTAAAACGTGCCCTATTGCAATATGCCTTGATAGAGTACAACGGTTCGAATATTGATAACGCACTCACAATGTATAAAGGTATTGTGGAACAATATCCTGGTTCTCAGGAATCGATGACGGCATTGAATATGATTCAGAATATCTATCGTAAGAAAAATGATATTGATTCGTTCTCTAACTACTTGAAACAGATTGGTGGTTACGATAATGTTACCGAAGCTCAGTTGGATTCTTTGAGTTTTGAAGTTGCCCAAGAATTGTATTTGGATGGCGATTGCGAAAAAGCTATGCCATTGTTTAAGAGCTACTTGCAGAAATATGGCGATGGATTCTTTAAAATCAACGTACATTATTATTTAGGTGATTGTTTGTACAATCGTGGTTATTTGACCGATGCCTTGCCACATTTTGAATATGTGTTGCAGCAACCTCACAGTAGTTTCACGGAACAGTCGTTAGTATATGCATCGCAAATTTTGATGACATATTTCCGTTACGAACAGGCAGTGCCGTATTTGGTTCAATTGGAAACTGTTGCAGAAGCGAAACCTAACGTGTTGCTTTCCCGTAAATTGCAAATCGAGGCATATTCCAAAATGAAGGAATATAGAAAGTTGGTTGAAGTAGTGGAGAATTTTATCGTTACCGAAAAAGTAACCGAAAACGACAAGCGTTGGGCTAATATGAATGCCGCAATTGCTTATGATTCTTTGGCTGATACAACAAATGCCTTGGTGAAATATCGTACAGTCGCATTAGAATCTGCAACAGCCGAAGGTTCCGAAGCAAAATATAGGGTTGCGTCAATTTTGTTTAATCAAAATCGTTATGAGGAAGCGGAACGAGAGATACTTGATTTCTTGGAGAAAAGTTCTTCACATCAGTATTGGTTAGGAAAATCATACATTTTGTGGGCTCGTATATTTATGATGCGTAACGAATTGTTCCAAGCACGCTATACGTTGCAAAACGTGTTGCAACATTATAAAAATCAAGACGATGGCATTATTGCCGAAGTGAACGACACCTTGGATGAGATTACCGACATAGAAATGGCTCAAAAAGCACAAGAATCTCAATCGGTGGAGATAGATATGGAAAAATAGTAGGTGCGATTTCATTTCGATTGTTATGAAGTATTCTGACCTTCTACATTATTTATATGCAAAATTTCCGAGTTTTCAACACGTTGGAAAATCAGCGTATGTGCCTTCGTTGCAGAACATTCGTGATTTGTTGGCTTTGTTGGGTAATCCAGAACGAGAGATGGCGTGCGTACATGTAGCTGGAACAAACGGCAAGGGTTCTACATCGCATTTCATTGCGTCAATTATACAAGAAGCGGGCTATACGGTCGGGTTGTACACGTCGCCGCACATTGTCGATTTTCGGGAACGAATCAGGGTGAACGGCAAAAATGTGTCAGCACAGTTTCTCAATGCCGTCTTATCCAAGTACGGCAAGGACTTTGAAAAAATGGAACCTTCGATGTTTGAAGTTTCTACAGCATTGGCATTTGCCTATTTCCGTAAGAAAAATGTGGATGTTGCCGTGATTGAAGTAGGACTTGGTGGACGTTTGGATTCGACGAATGTGATTACGCCCAAATTATCGGTTATCACCAACATTGGCTACGACCATACACAGATTTTGGGCGATACGTTGACGAAAATTGCAGCAGAAAAAGCAGGAATCATAAAACCGAATGTTCCAGTGGTGATAGGGGAGTATCATCCGGAAACCGCACCCGTGTTCACGTCGGTTGCAAAGAAGAATAATTCATGCATCACGTTCGCATCAAACGAGTACAAGATTTCTTCAGAGTCAAAATGGTTTGAAACATTTGAATTGACTGACGGGAAAGGGGCGACTGCTTTGAAGGCGCACAGTGGATTGCACGGGGCTTATCAGGCAAAAAACATTGTGACGGTATTTACCGCCATACAAGAATTGAAAAAATTGTTTACGATACCTGTTGCGGCAATCAAGCGAGGTTACAAAAACGTGGTTGTAAATACCAATTTAATTGGTCGTTGGCAGATAATCAGTCGTAAACCGCTTGTTATTTGTGATACGGGACACAACTACGACGGGATTTCATACACC
Organism: Bacteroidales bacterium; assembly: GCA_017642535.1. GTDB lineage: Bacteria > Bacteroidota > Bacteroidia > Bacteroidales > UBA1715 > UBA1715. Next base: position 27,852 of record JAGCOW010000053.1, read on the forward strand.
ATGCCACAATTGATGTCGTTGGGTAAAAAAGATGTGAGAATCGTGTGGGGGATGGTGAACGACAAGGATATAAGTTCAATAATAACCTTGTTGCCGAACGATGCGACATATTATTTATGTAAGCCACAAATTGAGCGAGCAATGCCGTTGGAGCGTTTGGAAACTTTTTTTGCAGATAAAAAACATTCGTCATACGTCACGATAGCCGATGCCTATCGGACTGCAATACAAAAAGTTACGAGTGAGACGGTGGTGTTTGTCGGGGGAAGTTCCTATGTAGTTGCTGAATTTTTGTCAAAAAAATCGCATTAAAAATTTGGAGTAAATCAAAAAGTATCTATCTTTGCATCGCATTTGAAAAACAAATGTAGCCAAAGGGCGCTTAGCTCAGCTGGTTCAGAGCATCTGGTTTACACCCAGAGGGTCGGGGGTTCGAAGCCCTCAGCGCCCACGAGAGAGGAAATCAACAAACGATTTCCTCTTTTTTATTTTTGATTAAATAGGTTGATAAAAAAATCTTTCCTTGTAAGGCATTTTTCAAATTTTCTTCTACATTTGCACCGTTTTTAAAGAAAGAATTGAATGGAACAAGTTTCAAAAAGACTGGCTGCCCTTGCGGCTTCGCAAACGTTGGCAATGTCTCAGAAAAGTAGCGAGTTGAAAGCTGCTGGGAAAGATGTTATCAATTTAAGTGTCGGAGAACCTGATTTCAATACTCCCGACTATGTGAAAGAAGCGGCTAAAAAAGCTATTGATGACAATTTTTCATTTTATTCGCCAGTAGGAGGTTTCAAGGATTTGTTAGAGGCAATTTGTGCTAAATTCAAAAGAGAAAATAATCTTACTTTTTCTCCAAGTCAAATCGTTGTTTCGGCTGGTGGAAAACATGCTCTTTCTAATGTGTTTATGAGCATTTTGAATCCTGGTGACGAGGTGTTGATTCCGACTCCGTACTGGGTGAGCTATCCTGAAATGGTGAAATTGGCTGAAGCAAAACCTGTCTATATTCCTACCAATATCGATTCTGGCTTTAAGGTAACTGCAGCACAAGTGGAGAAAATGATTACGTCGAAGACGAGAATGTTCGTTTTCAGTTCTCCATCAAATCCTTGTGGTGCCGTTTATACGAAACAAGAATTGTCGGATTTGGCAAATTTGTTTGCGAAAAATCCACAAATCTTCATTGTTGCTGATGAAATTTATGAACATATTAATTATGTTGGCGCTCATCAGTCAATAGCTCAGTTTGAAGCTATCAAAAATCAAGTGATTATTGCTAATGGTGTTTCCAAGGCATATGCAATGACAGGATGGAGAATAGGTTACATTGCAGCTCCTGAATGGATTGCAAAAGCGTGTACGAAATTGCAAGGACAAGTAACTTCGGGCGTTTGTGCTATTGCTCAAAAAGCTGCTGTTGCTGCATTGAACGGTGGTTTGGAATATCCAAAGAAAATGACTGAGGCATATTTGCGTAGAAGAGATATGTTTATCTCTAAATTGTCGAAAATCAAAGGTTTGAAAATTTCCGTTCCCGATGGCGCATTTTACGTATTTGCCGAAGTAACAGCATTCCTTGGCAAGAAAGCACCCGATGGAACTGTTATCAAGAAATCTGGCGATTTGGCTATGTATTTGTTGACCGAAGGTCTTGTTGCCGCTGTGGGCGGTGAAGGTTTCGGAAACCCTGAATGTATCCGTTTCTCATTCGCAACATCAGATGAATTGTTGGAGAAAGCTGCCGATAGGGTAAAAGAAGCTTTGGAAAAATTGAAATAGTGTTTTCATAATTTATAAGTGGAGGGTGTCTAAAAATTTTGTATTTTTAGACACCTTTTTTATTTATGTGCGGAATTAGCGGAATATATTCGTTTACTGACACGGCGGAATCATTTGTCCCTTGCGTGGAAAAATCCATTCAAACGTTACGCAATCGGGGTCCCGAAGTGCAACAGGTTGAGTGTCGTGGCAGAGCGGTGCTTGCTCACGCACGACTTGCGATTTTGGATACGAGTTCCGCTGGAAATCAACCGTTTAGCGATGCATCGGGACGATATACCATAGTATATAATGGTGAATTTTACAATTATCGCGACTATTATGCCGAATTACGTGCCGACGGTGTGAATTTTACTTCGTCTTCCGATACGGAAGTGCTTCTGTATCTGTATATTAAATATGGTAAGAAATGTGTGGATAAAATCAATGGTTTTTTTGCCTTTGCAATTTATGATTCTCAGGAGAATACCTTGTTTGTCGCTCGTGACAGAATGGGAATCAAGCCGTTGTACTTCGTGAAAAATGATGATTTCTTTGGCTTTTCGTCGGAATTAAAAGGAATACTGGAATTTCCGATTGAACGAAAACTCAATACCAATGCTTTGTTCGCATATCTGCAATTTATGTACGTTCCCGCACCAATGACGATGGTGCAAGGCGTGGAAAAATTGGAGCCGGGGATGTCGCTGTTTGTCACGACACATGGGGTGGAACAAGATTGCTATTTTTCGTTGGAACAAAACTCTTTGCAACATAGTTCGTTGTCATACGAAGAAGCACAAACGCAGTTGATTGAAAAATTGACGGCTTCGGTACAAAGGCGATTGATTTCGGATGTTCCATTAGGTACTTTCTTGAGTGGTGGCATAGATTCTTCTGTAATCAGCACGATAGCAAGTCGTTATGTTGATGGTTTGCAAACATTTTCCATTGGTTTCAAAGACAATCCGTTTATTGACGAAACATATTATGCTCAGTTAGTTGCAAAGAAGATTCATTCGCAACATACTGAAATACAGATTGATAATGCAAAACTTGAAGAATCGCTGTTTGAGATTCTGAACAACATTGACGAGCCGTTTGCCGATTCGTCGGCTATTGCGGTACACGTGCTTTGCAAATATGTGAAACCACACGTAACCGTGGCACTTTCGGGTGATGGAGCAGATGAGTTGTTCGCTGGTTATCACAAACATTTGGCTCATTATAACCAAATGAATCACAAAACGTTAAATTCCATTGTGGCAACCGCATATCCGTTATTAAAACATTTGCCGCAGTCACGTTCTAATGCGTTATTCAATGTGTTCCGAAAAATTGTGAAATATGCCGAAGGTGCGAGCATGACCACCGCCGAAGCATATCGTAAATGGTGTAGTTTTGCTTCGAAGCACGACATTTATCATTTGTTATTAGAAAAGAATTTTAGTGAGGATGATTTGTTGGCGAAGTATTTCACGTTTGTCGAAAATGCCACTATGAATGATATATTGTTGGCTGACCAAAAACTGGTGTTGGCAAACGATATGCTCACCAAAGTTGACCGAATGTCGATGGACAATAGTTTGGAAGTCCGTACGCCATTTTTGGACCACACATTGGTTCAGTTTGTAAATTCATTACCAGCGGAATACAAGATAAATAGCAGTATGAAGAAGCGAATTTTGCAGGATTCGTTCCGTAAAGACTTGCCAGAAGAGTTGTATAATCGACCTAAAAAGGGGTTCGAGGTGCCGTTGCACGAATGGTGTAAATCAACTTTGGTAGAATTACAGCAAGAGCTTCTGTCTCAACGATTTATAGAGGAACAAGGATTGTTTGGCAAGAGTGCGATTGGTGATTTACTTCGTACTGCGAAATCCTCTTCGCCAAATGATGCACCAGCACAAGTCTGGGCGTTGTTGATTTTCCAGTCGTGGTGGAAACGTTACTTTGCCTGATGCATTTGTTGACAGAAAAATCCCATTTTGTAAATGTCAAATAAGAAAAGACTCGAGGTCTTTTTTACCATCCATTTGCTAAAAGAATGAGTGCATTTGTGAAAAAATGCGATGATGTTTGTGAAATGCAATCGATTGAGTTTATTGTATGTTTTTCCAATTTTTAAGTATTCAAGAAATTCCTCGGAAAATTTTTGCATTTTGTATAAATCAGATAACGCTCGCAAACACTCTTCTGTTCTCAAAATAAATTCCTCGGAATCGTATAGTCCTTTGTGAATAAGTGGATTGTTGATTTTTTTCGGCTCAATGCCTTGTTTATGTAATGTAAAACGGAAATACGTATCTTCGAAACCATAAGTCGAAAAGTATTCGTTGAATTTTATTTTATTAAATAATTCTTTGGAGATGAGGAAATTGAATGATGAAAAGTCAGTGTTTTGACATTCTCGTTTTATTCCATATTTCCATCGCAGATACATATTTTTATTTGGACAGACATTCTCGTATTTGGCTCCTCCGTATGCGATAGTAATTTTTTGGCATTCAGAGAGATAATTGTTGATAAACTCCGTATTGTCTATTTCTGCATCGCAATCAATAAAAAGCAGATAGGGGAATGATGCTTTTTCGGCAAGCAGATTTCTGATTTTTGCTCTGCTAATGTTTTCTGAAAGTTCGGTGTACGTTACGTTTTGTAAAAAAGAAATCTTTTGATTTTGTGTTTGAAACGATTTCTCCGAACAATCGTCAACAACAATGATTTCATAGTCAATGCCTGAATCGTCGCATTGCTTCTTTAAGTTTGAAACTAAAGAAGTTATGTCCCAATTATATACAGGTATCAGAATTGAAAGCATATGAAAATTTTATTGCAAAGTAGTAAATTTTCAAGATTAGTACGAAAAAAAAACGTAAAGTGTGAGAAAAATCTATGAAATAGTGGTTGTTTGCAGTATTTTTTTGTATTTTTCCCAAATAAATTGAATAGTATGAACATATATAGAAGTAAAAAAGTTTCCAAAGTAGCTGTATGTGCTTTATTGATAAGCATTTTTGCAGTACACACATCTTTGGGACAGGCGTTACAGGCAAAATTTACAGCGTCGAAAACTTCGGCGTGTGGAACGAATTTGATAACATTTGCTGACCAATCAACGGGAAATATCGATTCGTGGGTGTGGGATTTTGACAGAGGAACCTCGGCTATTGTGTACGACAAGTCTGAAAATCCGGCGATAACGTTCACCCCGGGCGAGTACAATGTTAAGTTGACGGTGAAGAGTGGTACGGAAGAATCCTCTTTTACTCAAAAAATAATGATCTATGAGGAACCGACGGCAAAAATCTCCTTGTCGGGTTTCACAGGTTGCATCAATTCAAGTTTTCAGTTTATTGACGAATCGGAATCGTCGGCTACAATCTCAAATTATACGTGGAGTTTTGGCGATGGAAATGGTTCAAGTCAAAAAAATCCTAATCATACCTATATTGAAGCTGGGAAATATTCTATTGGATTGACTATCATTGATAATCACGGTTGTAAGGCAACAGAAAATTTCATTGATTTTGTGGAAGTGTCGGCACCTTTGGCGCTTGATGTGACAGCAAGTAGCACACAATCTTGTTCAGCTCCGTTGACAACAACTTTTACGTCGAGCGTCAGTGGGGGAACGGCTGCAAGTTATTCGTGGAGTTTTGGTGACGGAGAGTCGTCAACCGAGACAAACCCTCAGCATACTTATACGGCAGATGGTTCATACGATGTCGTTTTTTCTGCCACGACGAGTACGGGATGTGAAAATTCGGTGACGAAAAGTAAGTTCATCAATATCAATACGTTTGCAGCAGATTTCTCCATTACGGGGGCTTTGTGTACCAATAGCGAAATAACATTTAAGGGAACGGGAAATACTCCTGTAACTTCGTGGATATGGGATTTTGGTGACGGTACAACAGGTTCTGGAGAAACAGCAGTAAAGACGTACACGACAAACGGGACGTACACGGTAAAATTAACGGCGACGAATGAAATCGGTTGCGTGTACGAAAAAACTCAAGAGATTGTTGTTAATGCATTGCCTACCGTTTCTATTTCGGCAGACAAGACGCATCTTTGTGAAGATTCCAATAAAAAAGTGCAATTTACCGATAATACAACGGGTGGAACCAGTTGGAATTGGGATTTCGGCGATGGCGAGAATGCAACGGGAAAAAGTCCGCTACATACATATTCACAAGCAGGAACGTATGCTGTAACGCTTACTGTTACTGACGGAAATGCGTGTGCTGCGACATCGGAGGTACTCAATATTGCAATAACAAATCCGACGGCACAATTTTCCATTTCTTCTGACGATGATGATAAATTTTGTCTTGGTTCAACGGTAACTATTACAGAATCAAGCACTTCGGATGTGGGTATTCAATCTTCAAATTTTTCGTTTTTGTATGATAATGCGAAAGAATCTTCTCGGACAGAATCGGGAAATAATCTAACCATAGTGTATTCGGAAAGAGGTATTTATCCGATTTTACTCACAGTTAAAGATAATGACGGTTGTATTGGTGAGATGAAGGATACGGTAAAAATAGGCGAGAAGCCGACACAACCGACCATTGAAGCAGAAGACAAGTGTTACAAGGATGTGAAGGAAGATGGTGTTGATTTTACTGTGTCGCCGAATAACGATGCTTCGGAATGGTTTTGGAAATTTGGCGATGAGCAAACGCAAATAGCGTATGAAAATATGGTAAATCATATTTATGACGAGCCAGACGATTATACGGTAACGGTTGTTTCAAAAGATTATTATTGCCCGTCGGACGAGGGTACATTTGCCATTACGGTAAAAGCTCCGTTGGCTAATTTTGAACTGTCGCCTGATGCATTATGTGATTTTCCGGGTGATATTACGTTTGATCCTTCTTCTTCAATAGGAGCGAAGACTTTTTTGTGGGATTTTGGAGACGGAAGTGATAAAATATATGTTGAGGAATTGGCAGAAGAGGGACATTTTAAGTGGACAAACCAAACAACAGGTGATGTGATAGAGGACGATATTACATCAAATGTGGTTGTGCATACATACACGAAATCAAATAAATACAATGTCTCGTTGATAACGTCGGCCGATGAATGTACTGATGACAAGAAGAATATGCTCAATTTGTCGGGTATTAAGCCGGGCTTTATGCAAGATACGATAAAGGTTTGCTTGGGTACGCCAATACAGTTCTCCGACACAAGTACGTCGTCGTATGGTAGCATAACAAAAAGACGTTGGATTTTTGGCGAAGATACGGTAACTGTGGGTGCAGCAACAAATTCTTATACATTTGCTGAAGCTGGTTTATATTCTGTCTCTTTGAGAGTTGACAATCAATATGGTTGTACCGATTCTTTGGAAAAAGCAGCTTTGATTACGGTTTATCCATTGCCTAAGGTTGTTAATTTTGAAGAATCAAACAAGAAACCGTATGGTTGTGCCGATTTTGAGGCAAAATTCCTTTCGGGGGTTTTACCAAGTGATTCTGCTGAAATTGCGACGTATTCATGGAATTTTGGCGATGGGGGCGTTTCTGACGAGATAAATCCGACACATACGTTTAAACCAGGAACATTTACCGTTTCGCTCAAAGTAACAGACGAAAAAAATTGTACCGATGAATTGACAAAACCGAATTACGTTATTTCAAGTGCTCCTTTGGCTAAGTTCGACATACCTAAGATAATATGTTCATATGACGAACTTTCTACAACCAATACATCGACTGGTTACGATTTGACTTCAACATGGGATTGGGGTGACGAGTCGGCACAAAGTACTGAAAAGAGTCCAATACACTCATTTCAAGATGTGGTCGTGTCGGATACGACGTTTACAGTGACTCTTTCGGTTTTGGATACGATAGGGTGTACCAACACGTTGTCAAAAACGCTTAATGTCCGTCATCCGTTGGCACAATTCCTTGCTACTGACTCCATATTTACGTGTCCGCCAGCAGACGTATTTTTCCAAAATAAATCAACGGGAACGAACCTTACTTATATGTGGAATTTGCCATCTTCGGTGGAAAATCCGTTCTGGCAATTTTATACGTCAGGAGATTTTGATATAAGTCTTACTGTGACAGATGATGCTGGTTGTAAAAACATTCAATCAAAACCTGCATATATCTCTATTTCGGGTCCTCGTGGAAAATTAAACATCTCGCATAGCGAGGCATGTAGCTACGACACCATTCGGTATAAGGGAACTGACATCGTAGGGGCAACAAATATCACATGGGTGTTCGACGACGGACGGTACGACATAACAGGGACGGTCGATTCCACGAAATATCTCTATGCAAATGGCGGTATATTTCTTCCGTCGATGGTTTTGGCTGACGATAATGGATGTGAAGTAACGGTTACGGGACAAAAGTTGACTGTGTATCATGTCGATTTCGATTTCATTTCTGATTCAGTGTTGTGCGAACCGTCAACGGTGGATATTACAAATACATCGGTAGAAATCCCGACGCCGTTTGATTCTTGGCAATGGGCATTTAGCACTGGCGATACCTTGAAAACCAGAGATGCCTCGTTGGATTTCGATTATGGCATATATGACATTTCTCTTTCTGCCAAGGTAAAAGAATGTTCTTTCCAACTTGATTCCGCTTCGTTCTTGAAAGTGCTCCGTCGATTGAAAGCCGATTTCACTATATCGGAAAATCCGGCAAAGACAATGGAAACGGTTGTTTTCGCCAATGAAACCGACACGGCATTTGGTATGCCAGTATTCTCGTTGTGGGATTTTGGAACAGGTGTAACGTCAGATGAATTCGATGGTTCATATTCATATATGAATTATGGTGATTTTAATGTATCGTTGACAACGTATATTCACGAACAATGTCCTGATACGTACACATTGCCAATCACAATTTTGAAAGACTACCTCATTCCAAACGTCTTTACTCCGAATGGTGATGGTATTAACGACTTATTCTTGGAAGATATGCCTGAAGTTGATTTGATAATTTTGAACCGATGGGGACAAAAATTATATGATGGAAAAGGTGGCTGGAACGGTATGTGTAATGGTGAAAATATGTCGGCTGGTACATATTATTATATTATTACATTGCCATCTGGCGAAAAATTCGAAGGACCTCTTATGTTGATTAGAAATTAGTGAAGAAATGAAGAAAAAGATATATCTATATTGTATTTTCTGTTTTGTGTCAATATCCTCGTTTTCTCAAACGAAAGATGTTCGTAAAGGAGATGAGGCATTTGCAGCAAAAACATATTCTATTGCAAAAGAGTATTATCTCAAGGCAATTGATGATGCAAAGGCGAGCAACGATAGTGCAACGGCTGCGTATGCTACGTATAAGATTGCAGAATGTTATTATGAAGCAAACAATTACGAACGAGCAATTCCTTGCTATCAACAAGCAATTGATTACAAGTATCAGGACACAAGCAAGTCAATGTACCGACACTATGCCGATATGTTGATGATGATAGGCGATAACAAGTTGGCTCGTGAAATGTATGAAAAGCAACTATCTCTGAATCAGTCCGACAATGTTGCGAAGATGCGTCTGAAAGCGTGTGATTTCATTGATACGGCACAAACATTCGAAACAATGTATGAAGTCCGTAACATACAAGAACTGAATACCCGATATAGTGAGTTCGCACCCGCAAGATGTTGGAGCAAAATCGTGTTCGCTTCGTCTCGTTTTAGTAAGGATAGCATTATTTACACCTTTACAGGTGACGGTTTTGAGGACTTGTACGAGACGTATTATAATGAAGAGGCAAATACGTGGACTCCAGCACAGAAATTGAACGGATCTATCAATTCAACTTTCAACGATGGCTCGTTTACTTTGGATTTGAAGACACAAACCGCCTATTTTATGCAGTGTAATGGTGTGAGCGGGGGCGAGAAAAACTGTAACATTTATCTTTCAAAATACAATGACGACAAACAAACGTGGGACAAACCCACGATTTTCCAATATAATACAACGGCATATAGTTCTGGTCACCCCTCGATTTCGCCTGATGGATTGACGTTGTACTTCGCATCGAATAATCCTGCCGGACAGGGTGGTACGGATATCTGGATGTGTAAACGCGATACTGTGACAAATACGTGGGGAGCACCTGTCAATCTTGGTTCTACGATTAATACGGCAAATAATGAGATGTTCCCGTATGCTGCCGATAACAATGGCGTTTATTTTTCGTCAAACGGACATCCTGGCTATGGTGGGTTGGATTTGTTTTATGCTCCCAAGGTCGGCAACTCGTTCGGAAAACCTATCAATTTGCGTCCTCCGTTCAATTCCAGTGCCGACGATTTCAGTTTGATGTATATCACTGAAAATTCGGGAATATTTGCCTCTAACCGAATTGGTGGCGTGGGAAACGACGATATTTATATGTTTTCATTGAAAGAAGTGAAAATTGAAGCAACAGGTCGTGTGGTAGATGGGGCAAACAATACTCCGATTGCCAATGCATTCGTACTTGTGAAAAACGTTACTACCGAACAAACCGACACGTTGATAACCGATAACGACGGTATGTATTATATCTCGGGTATGGAAGCAAATATGCAATATAAGATTTTTGCTTATCAAACAGGTTATTTGAATCCTGATGGTAAACTTATTAATACACAAGGTGTTACACAATACACTTATTTGGATTCAATACACGGATTTGATATGAATTTCGTGCTTCAAAAAATTGAAAAAGATAAGGAATATGAAATTCGTGATATTTATTACGATTTGGATAAATATGAACTACGACCAGCTTCGGTTGAGGAATTGAATAAATTGGTTGCCGTACTCAACAATAATCCTGATATCTGCATTCAGATAAATTCACACACCGATGAACGTGCGTCTGACACGTACAATATTATTTTGTCGAACAACCGTGCAAAATCCGTTGTCGATTATCTGCATTCACAAGGCATTGATGATAAACGCCTTACGTGGAAAGGTTGGGGCGAGACGAAACCAATCTTTAAAGATGCCCAGTCCGAAGACGAACATCAGGCAAACCGTAGAACGACATTTTCTATCGTGAATTTCGAGGAGTTGGAGCTGAGCAAGAAAGCCGAGGAGCATAAGAGTACGATAGATAGACTTGAAAGTCACGGAAAACAGGCTCCTCGTCAGCAGGGTATCTATTTCCGCTTGCAAATTGGTGCTTCAAAAGCAAAATGTAACAACAAGACATTTGCAAAATTAACGGGCGATTATGCTAAATTACCGACATATTGCTCAAAAGAATCCGACGGCTTGTATCGCTACACCGTAGGTTCTTTCACGTCGTTTCAAGAAGCGACAAAAATGAAGGATGAAATTGATAAACTTGGCTATAATTCATTTGTCGTTGCTTACGAGAATGGTAATAGAATACAGATAAACGAAGCGTTACGTAAGATTCAGCAAACAGAAAAGAAATAGGTTATGAAGAAATTTTTACAATATATTCTGATTGTGATTTGCATCTTGGGAACGATGCGGTCATTTGCCCAAAACGATATAGACGTAAGTAACTATATGTTTGACGAAATTAGTTATAATCCTGCATTCACGGGCGAAGGGGAGCAATTTCGTGCTTTTTTGCTCGCTCGTAAACAATGGCTTGGTTTCAATGGTTCCCCATTGTTCGAAACGTTCAGTATTGACGGGGCTACGAAACACCTTGGTGGTTTGGGTTTACATATAGTGAACGATAAACTTGGTTTTGAAAATGTGGTAACTGCCACGGGAAATTATTCGTATGGCGTGAATCTCGGCGAAAATTCACGATTGACCGCTGGTTTCGCAGCAGGTATTATCGACAGATACGTCGATATTTCTGAATTTGTATATCAAAATCAAGTGCAAAGCGACCCAGAAGGGTATGACGCAAATCAGAATTTTATAATTCCAACATTGAATGTCGGTTTGTTGTTATCAGTGAAAAATCTTACGGTAGGAGCGTCCGCCACTCACATTGCAAGTAATTTGAAGAATGCTTCGGTTGAAAAACTTCCACGGCATATTTATGGTTATGTGAAATATAAAATCAATCCCGACAAAAAAGTATCTATAGTACCGTCGTTATTGTTAAAATCGGGTAGTACCAAGACACAGTTGGAGGAAAACGTGAATTTCTATTTCAACAATAAATTCTGGCTTGGCGTTTCGTATCGCTCGCGTGAATCAATTGTAGGACTTGCTGGTATTATATTGCGTGAAAGAATATACATTGGATATTCATACGATTGTAATTTAGTAGGTGAGAATAGACAGTATTCGTTTGGTAGCCACGAAATTTTCTTGTCGTGGAGAATGAAAAAAGATCCACATCAGTCGGGCTTCTATCAAAGTACACGTTTATTTAACTAAAACTTTGAATACTATGGGTAAGTATTTGATAAAGAGTGAGAAGGCAAAAGTTTCTGATAGTATCATAGTAAAAGGGGAGAAGGCACTGGTAGCACAACAAGACATTGAAAAAAACACCATCATTTTTCTTTACGAAGATTCGGCTACCGACACAAGAACGAGAACGTCAATTCAAGTTGCAATGGACAAACATGTGGAACCGGGAGAATTTGGCGCATTCGCCAATCATTCCTGCTCGCCCAATACGCAAATTATTGCCAACTATGATGAAAAAACAAATATTGCCGAAGTTTTGATGTTGACAATAGAAAAGGTAAAAAAAGGCGAGGAGCTAACCTTTGATTATGCCACGACAGAAACAACGGTTACTCCCGATTTGCTTAATAAGACTTGTTTGTGCAAATCTGCAAACTGTCGTAAAAAAATTACGGGATTTAACGATTTGTCATTGGCCGATAAAATGACTCTTATAACAAAAGATATTACTGCAAGTTACTTGCAAATAACTGATAAATAATTATTTAATGAATTCGCAGTTACCTTCACGATATTTAGAGATTGCTGTAAACGAAATCAGTAAATTACCAGGAATAGGCAAGAAGAATGCCTTACGGTTGGCTCTTCATATTTTGAAACAAGAAGACTCGTATGCTAAAAATTTGTGTGATGCAATAATGCAATTGAAGACGGAGATTCATTTCTGCAAAAAATGTCATACGATTTCCGATTCGGATGTGTGCGAGATATGCGGAAATCCTTCACGTGACGGTTCTACGGTGTGTGTGGTGGAAAACGTGAAAGATGTGTTGCTCATAGAGCATACCAATCAATATCGTGGCTTATATCACGTGTTAGGCGGTGTTATTTCGCCTATTGAAGGTGTTTCTCCTATGGATTTGAACATTGAATCTTTTATTGAACGAGTGAAAGAAGGCGAGATTCGCGAGGTGATTTTTGCCTTGCCCGTAACTACCGAAGGCGACACGACAAGTTTTTATCTCTACAAACGACTCTCTGGTTTTCCCGATGTAAAAATTAGTATGTTAGCTCGTGGCGTTTCGGTGGGTGACGAATTGGAATATACCGACGAAGCCACGTTAGCACGCTCTTTGAAAGATAGAGTGGCATATTCGGTTACTATCTAAAAATCTACGTTTTAATACCTATTTTTCTGATTTTCATCCTACTAATTTGGTAGGTAAAACTTTTTCGCGGAATCTCGCCACATTTTTATTGTTACATTTCTTCTGGGCATTTTGCTCACGAACAAATAAATTTGCGTTGCTTTCATTTATTCGTAAAATTCTTTTTCCACAAAAAGAAATGGAACAAAATAGATTTTTGCAAGACGAGAGTAGATACGGTGATGCAATGTCAATTAAAAAGAAAGTAAAATATTGATTTTCCTTGTAAATGATGTATATTTGCACAAAAGAGAATCAATTATGATAACAACAGATTTTTATAGTGAAACACCTGTCTTGAAAGGGAAAGACGCCGAGCGTTTTGTAGAAAACATGGTAAATGCGAAACCATTGTCAAAAAAACGAATCGCAGAGATTTTTGCCGATGCCGAAAAATTCGAATCAAGACAATTCAAAAAGCGGAAATAAGTATGCTTGCAGATGATTTTGATTGGATCTGGGGTATTTTGAATGAAAATATCTCAGTAGAGGATTTTATTTGTTCCAAGAAAGATAGAGTATTCGAGAATTTTTTGAAAGACTCGGCCATTCTATATCAAAAAGAAAGACTTGGAATTACCTATGTTATTTTGATAGGAAATAAAGTTGTCGCATATTACACTTTGGCAAATGACAAAATAACAATGAACGGTTCAAAAGCAATTTGGAATAAATTGGCAAGAAAAATACCTAATGAAAAGCGCCGTAGCGGCTATCCCGCTTTGAAATTGTGCCAATTGGCGGTTGATGATAATCATGTTTCAAATGGTTTTGGCAAGATGATAGTAAATCGTGTAATAAAATTTGCCCTTGATTCAAAATCGGGTTGCAGATTTATAACGATAGATGCACTGCCCGAAGCCGAAACATTCTATTCAAGAATGGGGTTTATTCGTCTGTCTGACAGTCCCAATACAACAAATGGAACAATCCCCATGTATTTTGATTTAGGAAAAGTTAAAGAATAAATTGCCATCGGGTACGTATTTTGTGCATTGTGGGACACAAGTGAAAAAGGTTGTGGTGCGGTAATGCAGGTTGTATATGTTGTTTTTGCTAAAAATATGATATTACGCACAAAAACGTATTCCCATTAGTGCAAAATCGTAATTTTTAAAAATAACCTATCCGATTGGTAGGTTATGTTAAAAATTCCTGTATGTTTGTACTTGAATAACCTATCAAAATGGTAGGTTAATAACTAAAACAAATAAATATGAAAAGAACAAAACTAATTATTTCAGCATTGTTGCTTGCAGGAGTAGGGGCTTTTGCCCAGCAAGCGGAACAACCAGCAGCCGACAAACCGGCAGTTGAACAAGAAAAGAAGTTGGTGACACCTTCGGGATTTTTGCAGGCGGGCTACACGTACACCGATGCAAATACATCGACGTTTTTGCTTCGTCGTGCGAGAATTGTGTTGCAAGGCGACCTTTACAAAGGCAAAGCAGGCAAGTTTGACTACAAGTTGCAACTCGAAGTTACGGGTACTCCGAAAATTCTTGACCTGCAATTGCGTTATCGTCCAATCGACGAGTTTGGCATCAAGTTGGGACAATATAAGTCACCGCTTTCAATTGAAAATTCGGAATACAATCCCGCAAGATTGGAATTTATCAACTACTCGCTTGTAGTTCAGCGACTTGCACGTATGAGTAAGAGCGATTTGTCTGGCTACAACGAAAATGGTCGTGACATCGGTTTGGATTTTGTCGGAAGTGCGTTCAAACAAGACGGATATTCGTTGTTGAACTACGAACTTGCCATTTTCAATGGCTACAAACTGAATACGAACGACGACAACCAGTCAAAAGACATTGTAGGTCGTTTGATAGTGAATGCAACCAAGGAATTGTCATTTGCCGGCTACTATCAATGGGGCGAAGGAAATTTGCCTGAATATGTTGACTCACTTCACAAATATGTGGCTCAAACAACCGATTTCTACGTGCCTTTGCAACGCTACGGCGGCGGAATTGCCTATAAGGCCGACAAGGCATTCGCACGTGCTGAATATATTGCCGGAAAAACGGGCGACATAAATGCAGGCGGTTTCTACGTTGCCGGCGGCTACGAATTCGTTAAACATTTTATGTTGACTGCCCGTTACGACTACTTCAGCGACAATACCGACGACAAAGACTACAATGTTGAACAAGATTATACCGTTGGTTTGAACTACACCCCGCTGAAGTCGCTTAACTTCAAACTGAACTATACGCATCATAATTACAATAGTAAGACTGATTTGAACGGTTTGTATTTGATGGCGACGGTTAAATACTAATGAATTAAAAATTAATAATAATAATGAAGAATATGAAAAAGGTATTGAATAGTATAGTGTTGGTGGCTGTAGCAGCTGCAACATTGGTTTCGTGCGGCGGAAGTTCGTCGAACAACAAAGTTGAGAATGACGGAAAGTTGAAAGGCGAATTGTCGCTTTCGGGTGCGTTTGCGCTCTATCCGTTGGCAGTGGTTTGGGCTGAAGAGTTCCAAAAATTGAACCCCGATGTGAAAGTCGATGTTTCGGCTGGTGGTGCGGGAAAAGGTATGACCGACGTGCTTGCCGGCGTGGTTGACTTCGGTATGGTTTCGCGCGAGGTGTATCCACAAGAACAAGAAAAAGGTGCAGTAGGATTTCCATCTGCCAAAGATGCCGTTGTGCCTACAATCAACGCGAATAACCCTGCTCTTGACAAAATTCTTGCTCACGGAATCACAAAAGAGATTGCACGCAAAATTTGGATTGACGGAAATGTGAAAACGTGGGGCGACGTGCTTGGAACCGACGACCAGACGCCAATTCACGTCTATACTCGTAGCGATGCTTGTGGCGCTGCCGAAACATTTGCAAACTGGTTCGGTGCAAAACAGGAAGATTTGGGCGGAACAGCCGTGTTTGGCGACCCAGGACTTGCCGCTGCAATTCAGAAAGATATTTACGGAATCGGTTTCAACAACATTGGCTACGCTTACGACAACGATAGTCATAAATTGAATGCCGATTTGCAGATTTTCCCTGTCGATGTTGACGGAAACGGTTCAATTTCTGACGATGAACAGTTCTACGATTTGAAGGACAATGTGACGAAAGCTATCGCTGAAGGCAAATATCCTTCGCCTCCAGCACGCGACTTGTATCTTGTAACCAAAGGTGTTCCAACCGACCCTGTTGTGATTGCGTTCTTGAAATACGTTTTGACCGATGGTCAGAAAAAGAACGAACCAGTTGGTTACATTGAAATCACGAAGGAAAAGATAGACAAAGCATTAAATCTGTTGGAAAACAAATAATAAAACTTTTTTCAGAAGAACCGCCGTATGGGAATGCCTGTACGGCGTTTTTTTTTGACTTTGACCTTCTACGTACAAAAACCTATTTTTATAAATCACCCACTGATTTAATAGGTTAATAAAATTTTAATCCGTATGTTTGCATTACCTATTAAAATGATAGGTTGAATTAGAGTATGAATAACTTACGGATAATCAAGGATAAAACGGCAAATGCGGCTATGCGGACGGTCACTGTCGTGGCACTGCTTTTTGTGCTGGTGATGGGCTGGGGGCTCTATCAGAAATCAGCTCCGATATTAGGCGAAATTCCACTCTGGAATTTACTGACCGATTCCACATGGCAACCGTTCAAAAACCAATTCGGTTTTCTTCCGTTTGTGATGGGAACCATTTGGGTGACAATCATTGCCATTGTAATTTCGTTGCCGTTGTCGCTTTTCACGGCGATTTTCTTGACGGAATACTCGCGTCGGTGCGTGAAAAAGATAGTGTATCCTGCACTCGACATTTTGGCTTCGCTGCCGTCGGTCATCTATGGTGTGTGGGGCACATTGGTAATCGTACCGTGGATTTCGGACAAACTTGCACCGCATTTTGTTGACTTTTCGGCTGGTTACACCACATTGGCTGCTGGTATCGTGTTGAGTATTATGGTGTTGCCGTTGCTTGTGAGTTTGTTTGTGGAATTGTTTTCAAGCGTGTCGGTCGATTTGCGTGACACGGCATACGCTCTTGGTTCAACCCGATGGCAGACGGCGAAAAAAGTGGTGATGCGGAAATCGTTGCCGGGAATATTCGCTTCGGTGGTGCTTGCCGTTTCGCGTGCGTTGGGCGAGACAATCGCCGTGCTGATGGTCTGCGGAAACTTGCCACAAGTGCCGCAGTCGGTGTTCGATGCCTGTTATCCGTTGCCTGCGCTCATTGCCAACAACTACGGCGAAATGCTGTCGTTGCCAATGTACGAGTCGGCACTGATGTTTGCCGCATTGTTGCTTTTTGTGGTGGTTTTGTTGTTCAATCTCGTTTCACGAATCATTTTGCGGAAAATAGAAGAAAATTAGGAGTTAGGAATTATGAGTTGGTGGCTGAGCTTGTCGAAGCCACGTTTGAAGTTAAAAATATGAAGAAAAGTATTGTTAAAGAGCAGTTTGCACGTTTGTTGATGTATCTTTCGATACTCATCGTGTTGATTTTAGTTACGAGCATCATCTGGACTATTTTCAGCCGTGGTGCGAAATGTCTTACGTGGGAGATGGTCACATCGTTGCCGGGTGGCGGATTCTACATTGGGAAGGAGGGCGGCTTTTTGAATGCCATAGTCGGTTCGCTCTACATTGTGCTTGCATCTACGGCTATCGGGCTGATAATCAGTGTTCCTGTTGTCTTCTTTTTGAATGTGTATCTTAAAACAAAGTCAAAGTTGGCCTACGTGGCGCGGTTGGCGTTCGACGTGCTATTTGGCATTCCGTCAATTGTTTACGGTGCGTTTGCCTTTACGCTGATGATATATTTCGGGCTTCGCACGTCGCTCTTGGGTGGTATTTTGGTGGAAACCTTGCTGATTATTCCTATTCTTATCCGTTCGATGGACGAGGTGGCGAAGAATTTCCCTCGCGAATTGCTCGAGGCATCGTATTCGTTGGGGGCAACCCGTTGGGAAACTATGAACGTGGTAATGAGACAGATTGCTCCCGGAATCGCCACGGCCACATTGTTGTCGGTCGGTCGTTCCATAGGCGACGCAGCCGGCGTGATGTTCACCGCAGGTTTTTCCGACACAATTCCCACGTCGCTCTCGCAACAGGTTGCCACGTTGCCGTTGTCAATCTTTTTCCAACTGAGCGCACCGCAGATTGAAGTGCAGAACCGAGCATACGCGGCGGCTCTCGTGCTTACGATTATAGTTCTTATTATCAGTCTTTTAGGAAGATTTATTACAAACCGTTTTTCAAAACATAACTTACGATGAAACGTTTTCTTTTACGCAGATTTTTGGCAAACGACAGCAACGAACCATTTGTCCCGAACGAGAAATTTCAGCATCCCGAAGTCGCTTCGGAGCTTGTGGTTGACCATTTCAATCTTTCGATTGATGGCTCGCCGATATTGAAAGACGTGTCGGTGACGATTCCAGCGAATAAAATCACGTGTATTATCGGACCGTCGGGTTGTGGTAAATCGACTTTGCTCAAAAGTCTGAATCGTCTGTCGGATTCCATTGAAGGCGTAAAAACTTCGGGTGACATACGTCTTGGCGACACCAGCATAGTGAACTGCTCCGAGTCGGATTTGGTGGAGTTGCGTCGTCGCATCGGGCTTGTTCCGCAGCGTCCTACGCCGCTTCCGATGTCGATTTTCGGCAACATTGCCTATGGATGCAAGATTCACGGCGTGGGCGGACGACGGCAGTTGCGACGGATTGTCCGTCATTATTTGAAAGTTGTGGGTTTGTGGGACGAGGTGAAAGACCGTCTGCACAGTCCTGCGGTGAAGCTCTCCATTGGTCAGCAGCAACGTTTGTGTCTTGCCCGCAGTCTTGCCGTTGAGCCAGAGTTTATCCTTGCCGATGAGGCGACGTCGGCGTTAGACCCCGTTTCGAGCAAGATTGTGGAAGATTTGTTTGTGAAACTGAAAGAGCAGTATTCCATAGTAATGGTGACGCACACGCTCCGTCAGGCGTTGCGAATAGCCGATTATGTGATTTTCATCTATATGGGCGAGGTGATTGAAGTTGGCGACGCACAACAAGTTTTCAAAAATCCACAGCATGAACTCACGCAGAAATATCTGTCGGGAGCGATAAGTTAGAATTGAGAATTGACAATTGATTTCTGTAGGGACGTGGCGCGCCGCGTTCTTGTTTTTTTCGCCCTCTTTGGAGAGTTTTTTGCAACTTTTTCCCTACTTTTGTAGTCTTATAAAAGAAACCTTAAAACTAAGAAAATGAAACTCTCTACAATTAATGTCAAAACAACCAAAATAATTAATGCTATGAAAAAGATTGTCACTTTATTTATCACGACAATAATGTCGTGTGTACTATACTCTCAAATATTTGAGTATGAATGGAAAGATATTACCCCAGACGATTTCAGTATGACAATTGCTCAATCTGTGAGTACAAAAGGTGGAAATGTTGTCGTTGCTACAAAAGAAGGCTGGCTTGCAATGTCATCTGACACGGGAAAGACATGGGAACAAACATATAGTCTAAAGGGGCAAAAGTTAGATGTAATTACAAAATCAGATGAAGTTTCATATCAACCTTTGGCATTTAAATTTGCCAAAGATTCTCTTCACGGAATTTTCGCTTCTGTATCTAACGAAAATGGAAAATATATTAACAACGTGCTTTACACTGTAGATGGTGGCAATTCGTGGACTTCTTCATTGTTAGAGTTGAAAGAATCTGATAAAATTGTTACAACGGCATGGAGCGATGAACAAACCGTGTTTCTGACAGTGCTTGACACGAGTTCAAACAAAGTTGCCATATATAAAAGTTCAGATTACGGAGAAAAATGGGCTTTGACAACAAATGATGTTTTTTCCCAAGAAGTTTTACCACAAAGTAAAACTTTTTATATGGCATTTGTAAACAACCAATTAGGATATATCTTTACAAAAGGTGCATATTGTGTGACTAAAGATGGTGGAGAAACATGGACTGCAGAAAAACTTGGCATAACGCCTGCACATTTTTTTCAATTTGCAAATGGATATATAATCTTGACTGTAGAAAATCGGATTAACAAAACATTAGATGGTTGCCGAATAATAAATATGTATGATGGTGGTAATAGTGCGGTTGCATACTATTATGTACCCCAATCCATGTATGATTTAGGAGATGGAAAGGTATGGGCTTCAGTGTCTGGAGGGCAAAACGGAGATAGTAAAATTATGTCTTATGATAGTATGAAAACATGGCAAGTTACGAATGAAATATATACCCCCTCCTCGGATATAACAACCAAAGCTCTAAATAATACTCGTTATTCTTATATCTACAATGGAAACATGAAAGGGAAAGATATATTTGTAAAATCAAAAAACGAGATTTTTATAATTGGAGAAAAGAAAGGTAGATTGTTTTATACGTTCGATGGAGGGGAAAGATGGTCGTACAAAGATTTTAATACAACATTATATACAATGCAATTTATTTCCGATGATATTATTTACATGTCCAGTACCGATAGTTTATTTATATCACGAGATGGAGGAAAATCTTGGATAGGAAAAGATATGAATATATCCGATTTTTCGGGATCTAAAATAAGAAATTTGCTTTTTTTTACGGAAAATTTTGGATATGTATTTGATGACTATCATTTATATCAAACTCAAGATTGTGGTGATACATGGAATATGATACAGAACA
Organism: Bacteroidales bacterium; assembly: GCA_017642535.1. Classification (GTDB taxonomy): domain Bacteria; phylum Bacteroidota; class Bacteroidia; order Bacteroidales; family UBA1715; genus UBA1715. Next base: position 48,860 of record JAGCOW010000053.1, read on the forward strand.
TCAGTTGGGATTTTTATGAATATGGGGGGACCTTAAATGGTACTTTTGTTAATGAAAAAAAGGGGTTGTTTCGAAGCGGTGATTCAAAAGTAATCTTAGTTGCTGATGTCAATATAGAAGAAAGTATCATGGCTTTCTCTGTGGTAAATGAGGATAATGAGAATAGAACGCCTTTTTTAAATATAGCATATCATGATGATAAATGGATTTTAGCAGATAAGTTTTATGGGTATATTTATACGTGTGATACAATAAATTTTGACATACAAAAAAAATGGTATGATGAAAATTACACACCTGTACAACAATATTCGTCAATATTGCTCTTTTCAAAAAATACATTAGTTTTACCAATGTTATCAGAAAATCATGCTTACCCAAACGATAAAGCCATTGTATCTACAGATGGAGGTAACACTTGGAACATAGAACAAGCTTTATTCCCATGTGCATCAAAAGTTCAGAACGCAAATGATAATACTTTGTATGCTATTCCAACTGATAATAACATTCGGATTTACAAAGGTATTCATAAAGTAAAAACCTCCGATTTCTCATTTGAAAAGCAAGAAAACGGTACAATCCAATGCTCCATAAGCAATGCAGAAAATCAAACCTATACTGCAAAGGTGGTCGTAGAACAAGTAAACGGCACAAATATAATTGTAAACGAGAACATAGAAGTCAAATCGGGAGAACCTTTTGTAATAACATTACCTAACAGCATAGATGTAAATTATGTAATAAAAGTAGTGCCAGAAGATGATGAAGTATTTGAAACTGTTCAGAGCCAAGAATTTATAATAAACAATGGTGGCAGTGCCATAGACGCTGTTTCTTCGGATGATATTCAAATCCGTGTACTAAATGGAAAAATAGAATGTAATTGTGATGATTATGCAATATACAACGTAGCAGGGCAAAAAGTGCAAAATAACGCTTTGCCATCGGGTACGTATTTTGTGCATTATGGAACGCAAGTGAAAAAGGTTGTGGTACAATAATAGCGTAGCGAGAAATCTCGTTATCTCACCGCCGAAATACAAACAAGCGTTTTCCCAAAACAAATGTGCCGTTAGGCACAAAATATTGGTAGAAACAAAATTCCCTCATTTCTTTTCGTGCCGTTAGGTACGAATAACCTATCACACGTACCTTACGGCACGTTTAATAGAAGATAAATCTCTATTCTACCGATATGAAGTGCCTAACGGCACAACAATCTGAAAAAAATAATTCGCTGAGTAAAAAATGTATTTGTATATTGTTTGTAATAAATTTGTACTATATTTGTAAAAATATTTTAACCATGGCAACGAGTATAATGCAAATTAGGATTGATACCAATTTGAAAAAGGAAGCAACGGAACTCTTTGAGGATTTGGGATTGGATTTGCCAACAGCAATTCGCATATTCCTAAAAAAAGCTGTAAAAGTTAAAGGCATTCCGTTTGACATACGTGAACGTGCTGCGACAAATGAAGCGATTAACGCAATGTTATCCTTAAATGAGAATGCGCATAGAAACGGAACAGTTCGGCTGTCCCAATCAGAAATCCAAAAAGAAATAGAATCTGCCAAAAAACACCTATATAATAAATGATTCAAGCCATTATCGACACCAATGTGATAGTTTCTGCATTGCTGAGTAAGAAACCGTCGCAGTCAATACCGTTTTTATTACTCAGTTATGCTCTTGAAGGGCATTTTACAATAGTTTTAAGTGAAGAGACTTTTCAAGAATATCAGGAAGTTCTTTCTCGTAGCAAATTTCAATTCGATGCTGATTTGGTGAAAGTCTTACTTGATGGGATTCGCTCTCGAGCAATCATTATTGAACCCGAACAAACCACAATCGAATTACCAGATGAAAAAGACCGTGTATTTTATAACTTGTTCTGCTCTTGTTCTTCCGAAACTTATCTAATTACAGGTAATTTAAAGCATTTCCAGAATTGCCCTAATGCTGTG
>JAGCOW010000054.1 GCA_017642535.1 Bacteroidales bacterium
TAGAATAACCAACCATAACAAAATTCTCATAATCTCCATTAAATTTGAATAACAAATATTCAGAACATTCACCATATGCCGATACAGGTTCCTCTTTTTCGCACGAGAAAAAAAAGACTCCAAACATAATTGTTAAAAACAAAAAATACTTTTTCATACCTTTATTTTTTTATAAATGTTTTACAATAAATACTCGACTTGTTCTTTACATTAATAACATACTGCCCAATCGGAAAACCTGAAACATCAACTTTTATAGTTGGTTTAACGGTGGTTTTCTCATACATTTGTAATCCAACTGAATTGTAAATTTGTACAAAAGATAATAATAAAATGTTAAATTCGTTTTGCAAGATAAAAACTTTTTCAAAAAAGCAAAACGAAAATGCATTTCTTTAGATTTCTCGCTATCGCTCGAAAACGGGGTAGGGAAATAAAACGTAGAGACGATGTGCACATCGTCTCTACTATAACATCACAGAATTAATTTTCGGACGCCACAATGTGACGTCCCTACTGAACCACACGAAAAAATATTGTTTTACAAATTCCGAATGGAGCAATGCGAAATGAGGAATCTTTTATGAAATAACCGTGCGTTTTAATTCTTAATTTTTAACTCGTAATTCTTAAATCTTCATTTTTATCGTATTTTTGCCACGTAAGAAATACGATTATGCTGACAATAAAAAATTTACATGCGTCTGTTGATGGCAAGGAGATTCTCAAAGGTATCAATCTAACCGTGAATCCAGGGGAAATCCACGCTATAATGGGGCCGAACGGTTCGGGAAAAAGTACGCTTTCGAGTGTGCTTGCGGGACGCGACATATATGAAGTTACCGAAGGTGAAGTTACGTTTAACGGAAAAGATTTGCTGAAACTTTCTGCCGACCAGCGTGCGTGTGAGGGATTGTTTCTCGCATTCCAATATCCAGTGGAGATTCCGGGCATTTCGATGACGAATTTTATGAAAGCTGCGATAGATGCAAAATGTGCATATTTAGGTGTTGAACCGCCGTCGCCAACGGAATTTCTTAAAATGATGAAGAAAAATAGCGAACTCGTGGGTTTGCCTAACAAACTTTCGGGTCGTTCGGTAAATGAAGGTTTTTCGGGAGGTGAGAAAAAGAAAAACGACATATTCCAGATGGCAATGTTGGAACCGAAACTTGCAATTCTCGACGAAACCGACAGCGGACTTGACATAGATGCCTTGCGAATCGTGTCGGAAGGCGTGAACAAACTGAAAACGCCCGACAATGCATACATTGTCATTACTCACTATCAGCGATTGTTGGATTACATTGTTCCCGACGTGGTGCATATTCTGTACGACGGCCGGATTATCAAGACGGGCGACAAATCGCTTGCGTTGGAGTTGGAGGAAAAGGGCTACGAATGGATTACCAAAAACAGTGCTGAATGGGAAAAGTAACAGAGTCACACGTTCTGAGTCAGTCGTTTCCTGATATTTCGTTCGACGAGGTGTATGTGCTCTCAAACGGCACGGTGAATGGCGAACGCGCAGACTCGTTCCCGTTGCAAGGCGAGAAACTGACGATTGGCGTTTGCTTTTGCGACACGCAATCATTCAGTTACACGCTGACGATAGCCGAAGATTCCCATATCAATTTGTATGTGTGTGGAGAAGAAGATTCGTGTGGAGAGTTACAGATTTTGTGTGGCGAACGTTCAGAATGTAATCAAATCGTAATACAACAAAATACAACGCAACAAACATATACTATCAATCAACAAAAAGATTCATTTTTCAAAGCCGGATTTTTTCAGTTGAATGGCAAGAAAAATGTTGTCAATTTAGTTGTGAATAAAGAATCCGAACAGGCAAACACCGATTTGTACGGCGTGTTTATGCCTATGCAAGATGAGATACACGAGATTATTACTCGGGTAAACCATGATGCGCCTGAATGCGAGACGAACGAATTATTCCGTGGCATTGCCGACGACAACGGTGAAGGAACGTTTTCGGGACTGATTTATGTTGCAAAAGATTCGCAGAAAACGAGTGCCAAGCAACAAAACAGAAACATTTTGTTGTCGAAAGAGGCACGAATTCACAGCGAACCACAGTTGGAAATTTATGCCGACGATGTGGTGTGCAACCACGGAAGCAGCACGGGGCAAATCGACGCCGAAGCGTTGTGGTATATGCAGGCTCGGGGAATTGACAAAGTTACCGCGACTAAATTATTAGTCGGTGGTTTTGCGAACGATGTGCTGGAGAAAATCTCCGACGAAAAAATACGGATGTTCATCAGCAAACACATAAGCGAAAAATTAGCGTGAGAGTTAATCGTATTTTTGACACGAGTTTTCAAAGCTATGTTCAACGGCTACTACAATATATCGGCAAAAACAGCAAATAAGATTTTTATTGCAATTCTGGTTTTTGCCGCTATTGTGTATGTAGATGTTTCCTTTGTAAATCATTATCTTTTTAAAACATATAGTCTTGACCTGGGAGCATATACAAAATGTTTGTACGATTTTATGCATGGTGTTGTCAACGACAGTTTGGTATATCGGAGTGAGCCTGTGAATTGCTTTGCCAGTCATTTTGACTTGTATTTGGTTTTGTTTGCACCGTTTGTGTATGTGTTCGGCACCTATACTCTGTTGGTGATTCAAATTGTTTCAGTACTCGTTGGTGCATGGGGAATTTTTAAGTTGATAGGGTTATATACAGAAAACCGAATCGTTCCGTTGTTTGCGGTGGCAACATTCCTTTCGTTCTTCGGCGTGTATCATGCGTTCACGTTCGATTACCATTCCAATGTGGTTGCAACGATGTTGGTTCCGTGGTTCTTTTATTTTTTCAAGAAGCAGCGCTATATCTGCTCCTCTTTGTTTTTGTTGCTTATAATTATCGCAAAGGAAAATCTTTCCCTTTTTATGGCATTTGTCTGTTTGGGATTGATATGGGATTATCGGAAAGATAAAAGAGCCATTTATCTATTGTTGATTTATATTGTTTTATCATTACTTTATTTTTTCTTGATAAACTCGGTTGTTATGCCATATTTAAATGATGAAGGACAGTCTCGAGGTTTTGTGCGATATAGGCAGTGGGGTGATAGTTATTTCGAGGTTCTACTCTATTTTATTACTAATCCAACAGAAATCTTTGCGGTTTTGTTTGGGCATCCTAAAAAAATAGATTTTTTTGTTTGTCTTTTCTTTTCGGGAGGGATAGCATTATTGTTAAAACCGAATTATTTGATAATGATAATTCCTCTGGTTGTTCAAAAAATGCTTGCAAAGTATTCTCTTCTTTGGTCTATTTATCTCCAATATAATGTTGAATTTGCTCCAATTGTTGTAGTCGCAGTATGTATTTGCATTTTAAAAATCAAAAAAGAAAAACTTATGGATATTATTATTTGTGGAATATTTTTGTCAACTATAACGACATTGATTTATACAATAGAATATGGAAGTTATAGACAGAATAAACAAAGAACTCAGATATTTCGTGCCCAACATTATAAACAACCAAAATTTGATGTAACTGAGGCATATTCATATCTAAAACAAATACCAGATACAGCATCGGTTTGTGCTTCGGGGAAATTTGTCCCACATTTGTGTTTACGGAAAGAAATATATACGTTTCCTAATAAGAAAGAGTTCGACACGGAATGGATGTTGTTGTACGAAGAGAAAAAACACATAGATTTTTTGTTGAATAATTATATGGTTGTTAGCACTAAAGACAATTTGTGGTTATTACGCAAGAAAAAAAAATAACATAATTTGTGGGGGAAAAAAGGATATTGGCTATAAAAGATTTTATGAAACAATACGTAGAAATGTTGTTTCGAGTAATTCTTATAACGTGTATCATACGTTTATTTGAGGTCTTGGTGTGTTGGATACCAACAGGCGATATACTTTCCCGTTTTGTAAATAATTGTATTGGATTTTGTCAAGATACAACTATTGTTTTTTGTGTTGTGCTTGTAATGAGTCCGTTGGGATTGTTATTATTTGTAGCCAAAAGAAATCTGTTGGTATCATTTTTTCGGGCAATCGTGATTGTTATGTCAATAATTTCGATTTGTCTTGTTGAGGTGTATTCACAAGCAAGTTTTCCTTTAGATGGGGTGATGTTTCAATATTCGTTGTCGGAAATAGTTGAAATCATCCAAAATTCAATGGGAAATGTCTTTATATCGCTTGTCGCATGTATTCTAACTTTTGCAATTTGTTTATTGATACTATTTGTAAGAAATCCCATGCCAGACAAATGGCAGCTCGTATTTTTGTTGGTCGTTGTTTCAGTAAGTTGTTGTGTTACGGTTATTTACAATGACAGTCCATTAAAAAACAACTACAATGAACGGACAAATAAGGTGGTTTATTTTCTTAGAAATCTAAGGAAAACAAGAGCAAATGGTTTGGAGATTCCAAGCAAAATACATGTGAAAAAATTTCAATCCAATTTTCCCAATCAAAAATTTATTAGTGTACAAAGTCCGTTTCTCCATACTGCACAATATTCGAATTCATTGGCACCATTTTTTGAATTACGAAATGATATGCCCAATATCGTATTTATATGTGTAGAAGGATTATGCCGAGAGAATTGTGGGCCGGGAAGTAAATACCAGTCTGCGACTCCGTGGTTGGATTCGTTGATAGAGGAGTCATTGTTTTGGCCGAATTGTTTCTCCACTTCTCAAAAAACCTGTGGAGCCCTTCCTGCCATATTAGGAGCGTTGCCTATAGGTGTATCTGGTTTCATGTCATATCGAGGGAATGCTCCGAACTATTATTCTACACCAAAAATTTTAGAGAAAAATGGATATACATTTTCTTTTTTGTATGGTGGGAATCCAAGTTTTGACGATATGGATGGTTTTATTGAGCAAAATCATGGGAAACAGAATTTTTATGGAGCATTTAGTGATAAAGTTCCGATGACAACGTGGGGAATCTGCGATAAGTTTTTGTTTTCCGAATCGTTTTCATTTGTGCCTCAGAATGCGGAAAAACGAATAGATTTTTATTTGACATTGACAAGTCACCATCCTTGGGATTATCCTCAAAAGCAGCACTATATAGAAACGTATAAGGCATTGGCGAAACAGAATAAAAAAGAGATGAATCCAAATGTTGAGGCTGCTGCTTCGTATGTGTATGTAGATGAAGCTTTACAAGAATTCTTTTCAGAATATAAAAAGCAGAAAGAGTTCGAAAACACTATATTCGTAATCACAGGCGATCATAATTTTAATTCAGATGCGCCATTAATATCTCGATACTCTGTTCCATTGATTATATGGTCACCGTTGTTGAAGAATCCGCAAAAAATGAACGCATTGGTGTCGCATAGAGATATTACACCTGCAATCATAGGTCTTTTACAACATCGTTATAGTATAGAATCTCCCAATGAAGTGGCGTGGATAAACAGCGGATTGGATACTTCGAAGAATTATCGCGGTCAAACATTCTCTCCATTGATTGATCCAGCAAGAAATATCATCGGGATCTTGTATCATGATTACTTTATTCAAAAAAATGAAGTGTATCAAATAGATAGTACGTTGAATTTGAGGAAAGAGAATAATGTGTCTGTGAATAAAAAACTACAGGAATTATACTCTTTGTATAAAGAATTGGATGTGTATGTGTGTTCTCAAAATGCCTTGATTGAAAATGGCTTGTCGGATATAGAGCAAACTGTAATTATTGATACGACATTCTTTGTTGATAGTCTTAATCCATCAAAAGAGTTTGTTGCGGTTTTTCGGACGCCATTAGCTTTACAAAAGAAAAATGTATATATAGACTTTAGTGCTGAAATTTGTAATCGAACGGCAAACGAGGCGGAACGAAACTTATATTTTGTGTATGGTGTTCGCGATAAAGAAGCCGGAACGTTAGTATATAAATCGAATAAGATACGTTTTAACCAAGATGATCCTCAAAGCGAGATAGTGTTCCAATATAAAGGCAGGGATTTGGACTTGGCCCCATTTGCGAATCAGGGAAATGAATTGTTTATGTATATATGGAATCGATGTGGATTGAACTTTAATTATAAAGATGTCCAACTCAAATTGTATGATTGTGAATAAATTAAAAGCAGATATTGTTCAATTATTGACTCAATGGGGAAAATCTTTATTTCAGGCGATACTGCTGCTTTTCTTGTTGCGTTTGGTTTTCTTTTGTGAACTTTTTATTAGACTGCACATTGAATTTGAAAAAATACTAATGGTAATTAGTGGTTTTTTCTATTATGATCTGTTGTTGCTTGCATCTGTATTTGTAATCATAGCCATTCCATATTGTATTATACAACACATTCTTCCGAAGTTCAACGAACTTTTAGTGCAAGGATTGTTTGTGTTGTATTCCTTGCTGACTGCATTGCTGGCGGAATATTATTGTGAGGTATTTCGGCCGTTGGATCAGGTCGTATTCGCCTATACGCCGCAGGAGTTGCTCGATACTGTAGCTGCATCTACCAATGTATCAGCCGTATCAATCCTTTTTCTGACATTGTATGTGGTTGTGTGGTATGTGACATTCAGATTTCGTAATGCATTGAAGCCGTCATTACAAATAGCAGGGATATTCTTTTTATTGTCATGCATTGCGTTTTCTCTGTTCCGATATAAATCTATAATAAGAAGTGAAAAAGGATACGTGTTACATTCCGACTTTTTCCTTGCGGTAAATCAAGTTTCATACTCGTATATTAAAATATCGGATTATGTAAGAAATGACGGAGAAAAAGTGTCTTTGGCAAGTATTCGTGATGCCACAATGTGGTGGTGGAGCCAGAATAATTCGAAGGCGTATTGTGATGTGCAATATCCGTTTCTTCGAAAAAATACTGACGAAGATGTGTTAGGTTCTTTTCTTAATAAAACGAGTAATGAAGAGCCGCCAAATATTGTGATAATAATCATGGAAGGATTTGGACGAAAATTGACGGTGGATTCTCCACAGTATTCGTTCACACCGTTTCTTGACAGCTTGGCACACGAAGGATTATTTTGGCCGAATTGCCTATCTACCACGGAACGCACGTTCGGCGTGTTACCAGCAATGTTGGCGTCGGTTCCGCAAGGCGCCCATGGATTTGCCAACCGACGATTTCCCATGGCGGAGCATAATTCTTTGTTGAAGGATTTGAAAAATAATGGCTATCTTGCATCTTTCTTTTATGGAGGAAGTGCTTCTTTTTCTGGTCAAAAGAATTTCTTACGGGAAAATGATATTTCGTACATAATGGAAGTCGATATAGATGAGTCAAATAAGAACTTTGATTTACTCAGTAAAGAACATCGTTGGGGACTTGACGACATGGATATGGTTGATTCGGCAATCGTCCACAAAAAAAGTGACAAGGGGATCAAGCCTTTTCTGGATATTTATTTGACATTGACTACTCACGAACCATTTGTTTTCGAAGAAATTGCCGAGTATGAGAAACAAGTGATGGAAAAATGTGGCACTGATACGAGTAGAGAAGCGGACATAATTAGAACACATAAAAATATTTATGCATCGTTTTTGTATAGCGACAATGCATTAAGGAGGTTATTCTGTTATTATAAATCACGTGAGGATTTTCAGAATACTATTTTTGTAATAACAGGTGACCACCGTATGGCACAGGTGAATGATGGGAAAAATAGTTTGCGCAAATACAATGTTCCGTTGATTATATATTCTCCTTTATTGAAAACGGCAAAACAAATGGAAGCTGTTGTGTCACATTATGATATAACTCCATCGTTGTCTGTTTATTTAGCAAAAAACTATCATTGTAATTTCCCTGAGAACACACATTATATGGGAGAGCCGTTGGACACAACATCGAGATTTGTTTCCAGAAAGAAACAGGATTTTATGTTAAATAGTCGTTCAGTGGAGGAATGGATCCACGATTCTTTATATTTATATAATGAGGAATTATATTTGGTACGCTCAAATCTTGATGTGCAGAGATACGAAAATGAACGGGAAAAGGAAAGAATGAAAGATGAACGAGCAATGTTCCAGTCATTGAGTGTATATACTGTGGATAATAATTATTTGAAAAAACCGTAAGTACAGAAAGAAAAACTATTATAATTCCTATTTTTGCCGAATAACAGTTTAGATATGCGTCTCATTGGTAATTTGATACTTGGATTATTTGTCGTGGGCATTGTAAGTTCTTGCTCTCATACTTCTGTGTATAAGTTCAACCCAATGGAAAATATGCCGCAAGGCGACACTGTTTCTCTCGATATGGATTTGAAAAACGCTGTGTTGGAAGGAATTGTGATTCCGTCGAAGAATCAAACGACATCAGGTTTTTTTACGTTTTCATATAAAGCAGAAGCGGGAAAACAGCTGTATTACAAGATATACTATCAAAACGAAACATATAAGTTCAACAATTCTGATTCGTTGAATTACGAGAATTTTTATGGCAGTTGGGAAGATGTTTCCATTGGATTCAAGCCAGTTTCTGCAAGTGGAGAAATTGTAGATTCGTTTCGAATTGTGGGAAATCCCCGTGATGAACAAAAATACTATGGTGCCGATGTGTCGAAATACGATGCAAGTATAGACGCAATCAAAACACGTGTTCAGAAAATAAAAAACGATACGGCATGGTATCGTTCGATAGTGAAAAAGGCCGCAAGCAACGGTTATTCTGTTGAAAAACAGTTGTTTTTAGATGCTCAATGGACAATTGCCGACGATCGTCATAAAACGGGTGAGATAAATCATCGCTGGAAACGGAATCCTCGCACGGGCTGCTATTCGTTTCTTTTGGTTGTGTGTGACGAGAATGGATTGAATTCCTTGCCTTCGTATGTGAAAAACATAGGTGAAACAAATGAAAATGGTCAGTTTGTGAATCCTATCGCATGGTTGGAGACAAATTCTAGTAAAGGCGTTCAGTTGATATATGGCTCTAAAGTTCTGAAAACTCGTGCGGTGTTTACGCCAAAACAAGGCATTTTTGTTGATGAGGTGAATATCCGCACTCCTGATTATTCTTTGCAAAATATTGATTCAGTGTGTGGTACAAATGCCGACTTGTATGAAAATGCGTTGTACCAGCAGTTTTTCCCCGCTGTAAGTCAGCAATATACGTTGCGAAACATTCCGTTGGTTCGCGATGTGGTTGCATTGGACGGATATTATTCAAGAAACGAATACGAACAAAATCGTTCCCGTTTTGACTCGTCACAGCTTAAATACGATTACCCTGCAATAACGGAATGCCCTTGTTCCACGGTAAAAGTTTCTGATGACGGAGAATATATTTCCATTATTAATCCAGGAAATGAAGATGCTAAAAACCTGAAAAAAGAATCAACGGGAATCAAGTCACGTGTGGGACTTACGTATGGAAAATATCGGGGGAAAATAAAATTCCCGGTTATGCTCAATCAGGAACATGTGTGGAATGGCTTGACATACGCTTTCTGGCTGATTTATCAGGATAATCATTCGTGGAACAATCGTCGTGGTTGCCATAATGTAGGGTATATTGATAAAGGCGATGATTCGCCAACGCCCGAACGTATGTTCGAGAATAAATACTCCGAGATTGACATAGAAATTGTCAAGGCATCGAAATTTTGGCCGTCGCAGTATTATAAGGATTTCGGAAATCATTCGGAAGATGCGTCGCTGAATAACGAGGTGATGTATAGTTGCACGAATTGGGACTTGGCTTGTCAGCAACCGACGAAATTTAGTTCAGGCATATCCAAAATACCTTACAATGGCGAAAAATATGAGGCCATGCGTTGGAATGACTTATATAAGGCATTGACCATTAAAACACCGATTTCAAACGATGTTTTCAAGGAAGAATACTACTATTACGAAATAGAATGGAAACCCACGGAAATTATATGGAGAATCGGCAGCACACCTGAAACGATGCAAGTCGTAGGGTATATGAATGACGAATACACGTCGATTCCCAACAATCAAATGTTGTGCATTGTTACGCAGGAATACCACTATTCAGAGTGGTGGCCACCTATCGTATTTGAACAAGGATTGATTCCGTATAACAAATCGGATATTGAAGGAAGAATTTATGAAATTGTTATTGAGTAGTTATGGTATTTAGTAGTAATATATTTTTATTGTTTTTTTTACCTGTTTTTTTCCTTTGTTACTTTATTACACCTGTAAGATATAGGAATTATCCCCTATTATTGTTTTCTATTATTTTTTATTCCTATGGAGCGCCCGATTTTGTGCTTATATTGCTTTTAGCAACAGTGCTGAATTTTTACATTGTGAAAGCAATGCTGAAGGCGACAACAGAGAAAAAAAAGAAACTATTTTGTGCGTTGTCTGTGGTTGTGTCACTCAGTTTGTTGCTCTATTACAAATATGCAAATTTCTTTGTGGAAAACATAAATGCGTTTTTGCACGTGTGTAATCACTCATCAATATCGTGGAGACCTGTTCTTTTACCAATAGGCATATCATTTTTCACATTCCAGTCCATTACCTATACCATAGATATGTATAGAGCGACGGCAAAGCCAAACGAAAAACTTACCGATTATGTTTTATACATCATAATGTTCCCTCAACTTATTGCAGGGCCTATTGTTCGTTATAATACCGTTGCCGAGGAATTGGTTTCGAGGAAATATGTCACCACGCAACAATTGGCAGGTGCATATCGTTTTATAATTGGTTTGTCGAAAAAAGTTCTGATTTCCAATACGTTGGCGAAAATTGCCGACGAAGCATTTACGATGAATGTATCTGAATTGTCAACTCCTACCGCTTGGATAGGAATGTTGGCATATACGTTACAAATCTATTTTGATTTTTCTGGCTATTCCGATATGGCGATTGGTTTAGGAAGGATTATGGGATTTCATTTCCCCGAAAACTTCGACAACCCTTACACCAGCAAGAGTATCAGTGAATTTTGGCGCCGTTGGCATATAACGTTAGGTGCGTTTATGAGAGAATATCTTTATATTCCGTTGGGTGGAAATAGAGTTTCAAAACGGAGAACATATCTGAATCTTTGGATAGTTTTTCTTCTTTCTGGTTTTTGGCACGGGGCATCATATAACTTTATTTTGTGGGGTGCATTCCATGGTTTTTTCCTTGTGCTGGATAGGTTATTTATGCTCGATTTTCTAAAAAGAATCGGTAAAATTCCCGCAGTTATACTTACATTTTTCGTGGTAAATCTTGGCTGGGTGCTTTTTAGAGCCGATGGTTTGTCAAATGCATTGGGATTTTACCAAGCGTTGTTCCACTTCTCAGGCGCGTTACAAATCAGTTTGGATGGAGAATCTATTTGTACGTTGATAGTTGCTTTGATTTTATCATTTATCACGCTGGCAAAATTCGGAGAAAAAATGTGCAACACTTTGTATGCCGAGGTTTATACGACAAAACAATCTATCATGTTGTTCATTTTCATTGTGTTACTGCTTGTATTGTCAGTAGGTTCATTGAGCGTTTCAGATTTTAACCCATTTATTTATTTTCGATTCTGATGAAGTGGAGAGATAACATATTGGAAAAAATCTTACTGACCATATTGGTGGTAATTCTCGTGATACCAATCACCAATGTCGTACCTTTCCGCTCATTACATGGTGTTGTTTCGGAACGAGAAAAACCTATGTTCACACTATCAGGATTTAAGGATGGTTCGTATCAAAAAGATCTTGAGAAATACATCAACATGACCTACAATGGCCGTGAAGCGGCTGTGAGAATATATAACCAATTTATATGGACTTTTTTTCACAAAACGAATGTGGAAAATATCGTGATAGGGAAGGAAAATTGGTTGTTTGAACCACAACATGTTGAGGATTATTACCAAAGTCGTATGTATAAATATACTGACGATTTTGTGGCAATGAAAAAGAAATTGACCACAAATGCCAAACGTTTGTTTTTTGTTCAGGAAATCCTCAAAGAATATGGAAAAACAATTTTTGTGATGATTGAACCTGGGAAGGAACGATTTTATTCACAATATCTGCCTGAGAACACCTACACAAAAGAGAAAGGAGTTGTCGCTTCTGATTATTATGCCTATTTGTTTGATAGTTTGCACGTTAATTGTTTTAATACGCTTCGCTGGTTTGAACAAATACAGGATAGCGTGTCGTTTCCCTTGTTTCCACAAACGGGAACACATTGGTCCAACATTGCAGCCACATACGTGTTGGATTCTCTTATCCGATACATGGAATTTGTGGGAAACGTGAATATGCAAAATGTTGTTATTGATTCTATTTACACTGCAAAAATAAAAGAACCCGATGCTGATTTGGAAGAGTTGCTTAATATAGAATTTCCAATAGCGTCAACAAAAATGAAATATGCAAATTTACGTTTGCTTCCCGATAGCGCGGCAGAGCGTCCGCGACTTATAACAATTGGTGATTCATATTTTTGGAATCTTTCGTACCAAATACCTTTGAAAAATATCTTTAGTGGGTATCCCTATTGGTATTACAATAAGACAATATATTTTGACAAGGATTATAACTCAACCGACGATATAAATCTTGTAGAACAGATAATGAATAGCGATTTTATTATGCTTTCATATTGCACGGCACAAATATATGATTTGGGAAACAGTTTCATTTCTCGTGCATTGGTAAATCTCTGCTATGACGACGAATATGTGGCTTCGATTATTGAAAAAATACAAAAATCAATGCTTACGGATTCTTCGTGGAAAGCGTCGTTACAGAAAAAAGCCGAGGCACAAAACGTTCCTTTGGAACAAATTCTAAGAACTGATGCGGAATATGTGTTATATAACGACTTGGATAAGTATTTCCCCGAAATAGCTAGCGATACGGTCCCGAAACTACGTAACAAGCGAATAAATGAGATTTTGGAGATTCAAGAAAACTATAAAGATGTTCCCAAACTTGCAAGTATAATTCATTCCATCTATTTGTTTCCCAGCTGGTTACAATCAATAAAAGAAAAGGCGGACACGTCTGCATTGACGTTTGAGGATTTTGTAAGAAGGGAAGCATTATGGGTGTATGAAAACAGATAACAAAAGAAACAATGAAATTAAGAAAATATGAAATATCGCGAATACTATTGTTTACTGTTTTTGCCGTAACAATCTTAGTCAAGTGTATATTGTTTCACTTGTTTTGTTTTGGTTCTCTGACAAACGATAGGTTATTGGATGATTTCCAAGACTTTTTTTCATTTTTCATAGCCAAGTTGTTGCCTGCAGTTTCTATCGCAAGTTTTGTGTTTGTGTTCAAACGGAAATGGTGGATTGTCGTCATCTCTGTTCTCATTGATATTTGGTTGATGGCAAATCTTATTTACTATCGGGCGAACGATTTGTTTCTGGATGTGGAAACTATAATGATTGCTGACAATCTAAATGGATTTGGCAGTGCTATATCAACGTATGTGAATTGGAAAACGCCGACATTTCTTATTATAACGATTTTGTTGTCTGTTTTCCTTGTTTTTACAACAGGAAAAAATAAGAGGTCATGGAAAGGTTTCGTAATTGCGACAGTCGTTTCGGTTGCCTTATTCTGTGGCGACTATTTTGTCGGCTATTCAACATACAAGCAGACTCCCGGTGCAGAGCCATGGATGTATTCTTCTTTCAAAACGGTGTATGAAATGTCGTCGGGAAGATTCTATTACAGCAATTGGATTCGAAAACAATGGATGGAAGGGCAAACGCCGTTACATTTCGCTCCTGCGTTGTTGTACAAGAACTTTTGTGATGCATATTACAAAAAAACTGATTTGAAAATTGACGATAAGGACAAAGAGGTCATAAATTCCTTTATAGATTTTTCGGCAAAGGATACTGATACGGTACGCCAAAACCTTATCATAATCTTGGGCGAAAGTTTTGAGAGTTGGGCATTACAAATGCAAGAAGACGGATTTGAAGTTACACCCAATATGAATGCATTGAGACGAAGGGAACACTCCTTGTATGTAG
This sequence comes from Bacteroidales bacterium, assembly GCA_017642535.1. Lineage (GTDB taxonomy): Bacteria > Bacteroidota > Bacteroidia > Bacteroidales > UBA1715 > UBA1715. The sequence continues at coordinate 14,003 of JAGCOW010000054.1, forward strand.
ATAAAATCCGTTCACAAGTGCTTCGTGGCACTTCAGGAGACGGACAAATGATTATTAACACAGGATTATTACCGATTAGAGCTGGTGCGGCATGTATGTTGTTTGGTGAAAACGTATATCCTAATTATGCTCATAAATTTGAATCTTCAGTAATTGTAAATCCTATTCCGACGATTTGGAATCAACCTGTTGTTACATTTTCGTATGGCTACAAGAATCTCGACAATTATCAATTCCATGGCGTAAAGCGTGCCTGTGACGCCGATCTAATGGAAATGGCGATAAAGCAGTGCCTGACAATGCAAGAACCGTTTGCAATAATGATTATAACATTATCGACACATTCACCATTCTGGGATTATCCCCATTCTAAAGAAAAAAATCATTTTAAGGAATTTCCGAAATTATTCCAAGATTATTTGTACAGTATGCACTATGCTGATAGTTGCATCGGAGTATTCTTACAAGAGTTGGAACAAAAGTCTTTGTTGGATAACTCAACAGTGGTACTTACTGGCGACCACACAATTTTTCGGAGCAGTCTTCTTGCCGAAATGCAACCAATTGCACAAAAATACAATCTTCCAATCCCCCAAGAAGAGTCATTCTGTCCGCTTATCATTTGTTCTCCGACTATTGAAAAGCACACGGAAATAGATACTGTTTGTTATCAGATGGATATATATCCGACCATCTTGCATTGTCTTGGAATCAGTGATTATTATTGGAAAGGATTTGGTGCAAATCTCTTGGACAGTGCTTCTCCACAAAATCGGAAAATATCAGTCGATGATGCATTTCGGCTTTCAAATCTGATGATTAGAAGCAATTATTTCAATGAGAATCGAAATGATTGATTCCTACTTCTCATTATAAACAGTAACAGAGGTGTTTTTTATTTCACCAACAGAATGATTATAGTTCCATAAGTAAATGGAAAGTTCTAAACTATTCCCCCATTGAATGAATGGCCGAATATATCTGTAATGAATGGTATAATGATATGAACCATCTTGATTTTTTACACCTTTTTCCAGAAAATATTTTTGCCATACGCGACCAGGAATTGAAAAGACAAGAATAGGTTTGTTGTCAGTCTCGTTAACATAGTCAAATTCTATATCTGTGCAGGTTTTATATGGCTTATCAGTAATAGTATATTTTGCAATACTCGTGTATGCTTCTTTTTCGGTAACGAAATTTTGCTGAAAACTATATTGTGGTTCAATTATTTCTTTATGATTGGAAAATTTAACCATCATGTAATAAAACATTATGTAGCAGAAAAATATGACAACGAAAAGTAATATTGTGTTTTCAAGAAAACGGGATTGTTTCTTGAAGGTGATTTTGTTGAACAGAAAAGATAGATTGTCATATATTTTTTTCGAAGTTAAGGCAATGCCGATAATTGTTACAAAAAATAACACCCCTGCCAACAAGGAGATTCCCGCATTGTGGTAAGATGAAAACGTATCAATGAATGGGGGACGGAATATGGTGTGTACCACAAAAATAATCATAGACAGATTCCCCAGGAAAAGGAAAAATGACTGAAGATAGTTTTGTTTCCAGCAGATAAGTTTTTTTAAATAAGGATATGCGAAAAGAAAAATGATTGTTACGGATATAAAAGTAAATGGGAAACATACTTGAAAAAAATTTCCTAAAACAAATAACGCTATTGAGATAAAAAGCCATAGAATAGGAATTTTTTTATCTCTGTTTTGAGCAAACCAAATCCCAAAACAAAATTCTGGCAAATGTCCGGGAGCATTTTGCATTAAGGAGATATCCCTTAACTCGTGAAAGTAGGTGTGAGATATAAAAAAACATCCATACGAGATAATACAAAGTGCTATGAGGGCTCTCCAATTATATTTTTCTATAAACTTGTACAAAAAAGAGAACAGTAGGTATAATTGCATTATCAGTCCGAAGAACCACCATGGCCCAACAACTTTCAGTCCGCTATTGGGAAGTAACGTATGAAGAAATAACATCTTATATGTTAATTCATGCCATTCCAATTTCGTAACCAACGATTTGGTTGTAAGAATGGTTGATATAAAAAAGACAATGATACCCGTCAAAAGCAAAGGATACAGTTTCTTTAACCTATAACCCATAAAATTCCCCCACGATCGTTCGTTCTTTTTCATAGAGTATGTTAGTCCTACTCCACTGATAAAGATGAATATTTGAACGCCGTAGTGACCAAGATAACTGAAAAGAATGTTGATTATCTCGCTTGGTTTAGACGTTAAAAGAGAAAAAAAGTTCTGAATAAGTCGTTCATCAAAAAGAAATTCATTTTCCCCTGGTGACGGAGGCATCCAGTGGAAAAAGTTATGCATTACAATGCAAAATATGGCAAGACCTTTGATGAGGGTTGTGTCTTCTTTTGATATGGAATATGTTTGCATTGGTTCTGTCCGTTTTTATTATTCCAAAAATTCGGGAATAATAATGTTTTTTTGTTTTATCTTATTATCCAAAATCCAGTCTGCATCGTCATAGATAGCTTGTTCCATGGTTTTATCATATTTTTTTGCCTTTTCTTTGATAGATTTCATTTGTTTTGGGTCAGACTGCATGTCTTTTATGATTTGTTCCCGATGAATATTGAGGAAATTATCTCGTGTAACAAACTCTTTGTTATCACGAAGCAATGGTTTTTGCAATAGCACATTTGTTATTTCCTCTTGCAACAATTCATCGTATGATTTCCCTAAATGACTTGTTTGACAAAATATGGCAGTCTTCCATTCTATATCTCTGTTTATTTTGCGAAGAGTAAGATAACGGTCAAGGTTAGGGTTAACAACTTGTAAGACAGAGTCTTTTAACAATTCTGGGAACGCAACTGCAACGTTTCTTAATAATTCATCGGTTTTTTTCTTCAGTTTATATTCAAATTGTTTTTTATTGTTATTGCAAAAAACAGTGTCACGTCGCAAACTATCTGAAATTTCCTTTCGTCTTTGCTTTTGCCGATCCTGGCTCACACAAAGACTAATGAGAGCGTCCTCTATAAAATTGTAGGAACACTTATATATTTGAGCCGCATTGGAAAGCCAAACAACATAGTCGGAACAAAGCACTTTCTCGGCATAGTCTATTTCTGAAATAGGTCGTTGTTTTTTATCATGTCCAATATACGCCTCCCTGTTGTAATACAAGAAAGTAAAATCCTCGAAAATCTCGCGTGAAGGAACGTAGTCCAAAATCTGCCATACAAAAGAATTTCCGACGAACAACGCATTGGGTTTGGAAACCGAAGAATCTCTAAGAAATGTAACGTCAGCCTCCTGACTTGTGTATATGCCTTTTAGATTCACGTCACGGACAAGGTTCAAAGCATTTTCTATATCTCTATCTCGCTCTTCGGAAAATTTGCAACTTTTGTGAAAGTTGGAATATATAATTTGAGGAAGACGAATGTTTTTTTGCTGCTCCATATAGCGAAGAATGCTATCAGCTCCATAGATGGCTGAAAAGTTCCAATGATGCCCGGTAGGAGGGAAAAGCAAGAAAGAGGAGGTATCCTTTATTTGAAGATAATATGGATTCATGTCAATATAATCCAATTTAATACTATCGAATTTCTCGGTAAAGTATTTTCTGCCGTTGATACTTGTTGTGTCAAAAGTATCATCTGGTAGGTATTCAGAATAGATGATGGGTTTGTCGGGCACGATTATCCATAAGAATTCAATGTCATATTGTTTTAGTAGGTTCCTAAACTTATTGACAAGATTTATTTCATTGTTAAACGCAGTTACGGCTGTTTCATTATCCTTTTGCCAGCGAAACATTTCTTTTCCATAATAGTCGTCAACCGTGTGTTTGTAGAACATCCATTTCCCTTTCCCAAACGAAACGAAATCGACAGGTGTTTTTTGGTAAAAATCAAATAGATATTGGCTGTATAAACGAATCATTGGCTCTCTAAATCCATAATTCTCTGAAGTATATGATTCTAAGGTTTTCTGCCAAAGCCCGCTTCGGTAATCGTTTATTGAAAATTTTGAGAACTTCGTTTTCTCTTTCACAGATTCTCCCACTAACGATTTGAATCTAAATACCTTACAATGCTCTTGGAACATAGGTAAAAAGAAAAGCACCATGAGAATGGAGAACAATATCGTGGAATATGTAATTTTCTTTTTCATTAGAATCTAAAGTAAATAAATGGACTGAAACCTGTTGTGTTCAATGCCGCGATGCAAATTGCAAAGGCAAGCACGGCAGCAATGAATACACATATATGTTGTTTTTTGTTGTAGTCGGTGAAATATACCCAGTTCTGTAAACGAAGTCCCCACGGCGTTAGTGTGATGAATGAGAAAATTGTTGCAATAATCATTGTAACGTACACATGTGGATTGTCGCTAAAGTGGAACGGGGTAAAGTCAAACGAGAACAAGCGTTTTAGGTACATCCACGACAAATCAATTTGTTCTATTCGGAAGAAACAGCGGGTAAGAACGATGATGAGGAACGTGAAGATATGTGCCGCCCAGTTCCCTACTTTTTCCCAGAATTTCACCAAGAATAATTTGTCGGCACAAATGAATATACCTTGCAATGCCCCATATACCACAAAGTTCCACGATGCGCCGTGCCATAATCCGGAACAAAGAAAACAGAACCACAAGTTGAAATATTTTCTTCCTTCGGGTACGCGGCTACCGCCTAACGGGAAATACAAATAATGTTTGATAAACACACTTAACGTTTGGTGCCATCGTCTCCAAAATTCCGAAATGGAAATTGCCACATAAGGGTTGTCGAAGTTTTCGGGGAATTTGAACCCGAGCATTCTTCCCAAACCAATCGCCATATCGGAGTAGCCGGAGAAGTCGAAATAGATTTGGAACGTAAATGCGAAGATGGTAACCCAAGCCGTTGTACAGTCAATTGTCGCGATTCGTTCGGCAATGTCGGCAAGTTGCTCCGATGTGAGCACGTCGTAGTTCGACGGACCGAGAACGGAATCAACATAAAAACCAATTACGTCGGCAATCAGTATTTTCTTGCAAAGTCCGAGGGTGAAACGGTAAAAACCTTGCAGCCTGTCGGTCATAAGATATTGCCGTTCACGGATTTGGTCGGCAATGTCGCAGTATCGGATGATTGGACCGGCGATGAGCTGCGGAAACATTGTAATGTACAGCGCATAATCGGCAATGTTTTTCATCGGCTGGTTCACGTTTCTATATGTGTCGAGCGTATAAGTGACGCTTTGAAACGAGAAGAATGAAATACCAATCGGCAAAAGTATTTTTGTCCATTCCAGTTGAGCCAATTCAGTGAAACTGAGTAGGAAATTCACATTGTTCATCGTGAAGTTTCCATATTTGAAATAGAACAAAAGTCCCAAACTGATTGTGATGGAAATGGCGCAATATATTTTTTTCAATACAGGATTTTCAGTCTTGCACATCCAATTTACAAGAAAGAAATTCGCAATGATTGAAAGTATAAATTGAATTATGAATTCGGGAGCCCCGTACGCATAGAAAAAGACTGACGCAGTAAGCAACGTGTAATTACGAAACTTGTACGGAGTTAGAAAATAAAGAGCCAGAAATATTGGCAGAAAATACAATAAAAAGACGTTACTACTGAAAACCATATTGGTAACTCAAATCCTTTTTACGATGCAAAAGTAACCAATTTCTTAGATAAAACCTTTTTTCTACAGAATTTTAGCGTATAATTATAGGAAATGTTTCTTTCACCCCATCATAGGTTACAGATAGAATATATAATCTAGGTTGTAGATCCGAAAAGTCGAATGTGATTTTTTGAGCTAATAATTCCTTTGTTTCAAAAACTTTTCTTCCAGTCGTGTCAAATAATTGTATGTGAGTGTAAACTGCCGCCCCTGAGAAATTGCGGTTTTGTAAGGTGACGATCCCGTCGGAAAGACTGGGGGAAACTATTAATTGTGGCTCACTATATTGCAATGTATCTGTATTCATTATTGAATGAAAATCATTTACGGCTCCGATTGCACATGATTTTCCAAAATATAATTCTTTGGAAAGAAAGGACCCTGAGAATCTATTCTCATAGATAGAAATTCCATAAACAGGAGTGAATAAACTTTCAAAGAGAGTGCAAGCAATAATGTAGCGCCCTATACCTTCGTCCATATGATAACCATCACGAGTGAGTGATTTTTCAGTATTGAGTTCTGTGGAACGAGCGTTTTGTATTGCTGTTCCCGACGGAATAATGATGTCAATACCATATTTCTCTATCATTTGGTCAACCGTGGAAACTATGTTTGACCAGCCTTCCAATTCTTGCAATCCCAAGACTTTATGTCCTTCCCAGCACGACCATGTGAGATGCCAGCAAATTGCAACTTGTTTATTTAAACAATCTTGGTTAATGTATGAAAGCAAATCATCTAAAAAAGGAGAAAAAGTATTGATTTTGTATGAATTAACTGAAACTTGTTGTAGCGAAATTACATCCCAATGTTGACGAAGAATGTCTTGTAATGTTCCTTGGGTAATATCCATTGTTAAAAGTCCGGCTTTTTTCTCCAACTGTACTTGGTCGTTGTTCTTGTATTTGTCTCGCCACGTTTGCAATGACGAACCATCTTGCGTTACTCTATATAGGCAACACGTTTTTTCGTCTATGCCTGAATTACGGACGATATCACCAATATATTCGGTTACATCAACGGTGAAACTGTTTCCAATCATCAGGATACGTAATGTATCGCTTGGCAATGGGTTGTTTTTAATTGGAAGTGTTAATGAATTTTGAGCAAAACCTGTTGTGTTCCAGAGTAATAGCCATATAAAGACAACATATTTTTTCATCAGAAATGAATCGAGTGTAAATGTAAAGAAAAACTTTTTCAAGAGAGTTTTGGAAATTAGTTGATAAACAAAATTTTTTTTACGGTTGTGTATGTTGCCGTTTCATCGGAAATATAGATTAGATAAACTCCTGTCTGCACTCGTTCTCCGTATGAGTTCCGACCGTCCCATACAGCTGTGCCACCGTTTGCAGTGACAGTCCGTACCAGATTTCCCGAAACATCGGTGATTTTTAGGATGGCATCGGTTACAAGTCCAGAAATATAAATATCTCCATCATAATTCTCCCGAATAGGGTTAGGGTAGATTTTTACATTGGACATAGCTTGATCGCCAGCGGTTGCATCACCAACGTAAGAAACCAAACCATTGTCGGTGCCGATATAGATTTCTCCTGTTTCATGATTTATGGAAATAGAGGTTATTGTATTTGTGGGAAGGGGACTATTGTTTTTGGTGAAATTCAATAGTTGTTCGGTTCCATTTTCAGAAATCAAGAAAACACCTGAATTTTCCGTGCCTACCCATTTTCTGTTTGCTCCGTCAACAGCTATGCATGTAATGTATTCAGAACTAAGTAGATAGCCAACCTCTCCATCAATTTCGATTTTTATTCTTGAAATAGTCTGTCTATCCTTAAATACACGTGAAGGTGACGAATGAACGGCAATTCCTTGATTCGTCCCAATCCAAATATCTCCGTCCAAACCTTCGGCAAGACAAGTGGTTTTTGCAGCAATAACACCTTCGTTATCAGTGAGAGGAATAAGAGCGCATAGGTCGTCACTGCTATTGTCAAGTGTCGTATTTTCGTAATATGCAACCAATTTCGACTCACCTACCAACCATTTTATTCCTCGTGAATCTATCAAAAAGTGTTCAAATGACATTCTTCCTAGTGTAGGAATAGAATAACTGTACCACTTGTTTTCTGGAGTTATTGCTATGAGAGGATGAGAGGTATATTCGTTTACAATCCACAAATTGTTCTTTGTGTCAATTGCGATATCGCTTATAACGTCAACCTTTGCGGTATAATAATTATATTGTTGAATAAGCGAATTTGTGTGGTTGTAGATTGTATCGGCTTCCCACCATTGAAAAAATCTAGTGGAAACCAAACCTCCAAAAGAACCATAATAGAAGGAGTTAGAGTTTTTAGGAACAAACACACAACGTGCATTTTGAGTAACCCAATTTTTGTGCGAATACCAATTCCCCGTGTAGTCCATATAATCGACCATCGAACCGTCCCAGTTGATGACCATTCCTGCTGATATCAATAGTTTTCCTTCGTGGTACAAAACATCAGAAATTGCGTTTGATTGAGGACATTGGGGATAAATGTACTTCTCTGTTTCTGCGTTGAGTATCCCGTATTTTGTGTTTGCTATAAATGCGTTGGAGAAAGCCCCCATATATACGACGTCGGTGAATTTCTCAAGACCTTGTCCTTTGTCAATATTGTTTTTTAAAATCTCATTTTCATTGTATGCTTTTATCATTGTTGATGATACGATAATTAAGTGATTATCGTATGTTTTCAATCGTTTTACGCCCTCTATCTGTGTTTTAAACGCTTCCGCTGTTCCGTTGGTTATCTTAAAAACCGAATCTTTGCTTGCGTCGTTGGTGTTTTTATGGGCATAGTAAATTGTGCCGTTGAGTGCGGTGATGTGGCTGATGGTATCGTTTTCATAAGGGATTCCTGTTAGTTTGTGCCACGAAGAGAAATTCGATAGGTTTGCATTTTGGATTGAGGCGGAAAAAATTCCTTTTGTCGTTGCCGCATATATTGTCTTGTTGCCAACAGTGACAGACTTTGTGGGAACATAGCTTCCGTCGTTGCTGAGAATTGTTGTGGAAATGAATTTTTGTGAACTCATTGAGAAGGTGAGCACGCCAAATTCTGTGGCAATAATGGCGGTATCGCTGTGCATCACAATGGTGTTGATTCTTTTGGAACCATAGAGCGATTTGTTAGCAATGGTGGAAATTGCTTTCACTTTGAGCGACGGATAATCCAATATGTCGAGTGTGCCATCGTTGTAACCTATGAGAAACGATGAGGTTGAATCGCAGAATGCCATACACGTCAGTCCCACCGTGCTAAGTCCGTTCAGTTTCGTTATTTTTTGAATTTCTTGCGATGAGGTGTTGTAAATGAAAATGCCATTTTCCGACAAAGCAAACACGTTGTCGTCAACGCTTTCGAGTTGCTGCACATTGCGGAACGAAAAATACTCGTTCCACGTTCCTGGCACTTGTGCGAACGCCAACGAACACAAAAGGGAAACAGCGATATAGGTAATGAGTTTTCTCATCTTGTTCTTATCCGTCCGTAAAAGTAGAGAAAAAATAATAAGCTTACTTTCGATAGGACACAAAAAATAAAATTTACGACTTTCTAAGTGTATTTTTTACACTTTCCTTGTTTTTCAATAAAAAAAAGAATATGTTTGTAGAACGAATTAATTTAAGAATGTTTAACTAAATTTATATGAGTATGAGAAAGATTTTATTATGTCTTGGATTGTGCATCTTTGCATTAATTGCAGGGGCACAAACAATTGTATCTCTAACATCTAATAGTTGGGGAGATGAAGGTTCTAAACAGTACAATATTCAAGGTATGCATAAAGTTTCTGCTGGAGAGTGGAAAACCAACGATGTTATTTCTGTAGAACTTGTGGGAGTAACTGAAACTGCTGTTTCTGGATTAGGGTTTACTTTAGTTGACAATTCTTCGGCAGCTAATTATTGGTTACCATTATCTGAAACTATCAGTTTAGGAGAATCCCTTGATGCAAATGGCGAAATTTCTTATAAAGGAGAAGTTACCTTGATAGCAGATGTTGTTACATCATCTTCAGTACAAATCGTATTTGGAACAGCAAGTTCAAACGAAGAGGTTACGGAAAACGGAACCTTGACTTTTTCAACATTTAAGGTAGAAAAACCTGGCGATGTCGTTAATCCACACGATAATCTTTCTCTTGCGGATTTATCAGCAGGTTGGAACTCATCGTATGATGCTACGACGAGTACAATCACATTTGATGCAGGATGGGTTGGTCGTGGTTGGTGGCTTGGAGGAACTGACCTTTCGGAATACTCCAGTGTAACTGTTGAATTTGAGGCAGCACCATTTGAAGGAAAACTTGTTGTTCAGCGTGCCGATGAGTCAATGATGGAAGCAACATTTAGTGCAGGAGCAACTTCTGTAAAATGCATGTTGACTGATGAAATATCAAATATCAATCAAATCTACATTCAAAATTCGGAAGCTGGAGATTTGGTTTTGACCGCAGCTTATTACACTAAGAAAGGATTTGAAGAAGGCGGTGAACAAGGAGGTGAAGAAGGCGGTAATGATCCTATCGAACCAGCTTTTACATTTGAAGTGCCAACAACAACTTTTGAAGCAGAATACAAGGATGATGAGATTTCTGGTTATACAGCAAAAATTGAATTGGGTGTAAATGATTTAATGTTAAAAAAAGATGATGTTGTGTCTTTAGTTTTTAATGGATCATTTAATGCTGACGTGTTGGGTATTTCCCCTGCTGTCATTGATCAATGGGAAGGGAAAGGATATTGGTATGAATTATCAGGTTGGGACTGGACACAATTTGACTCAAAAGCAAACCAAAAAATAAATATAACTGCAAATGTTACATTAACTACGGATGCAGAAACAACTGCAATTCTTGTATGTATCCCTGTACAAGGTGGAAACGGAGAGACTGAAATTGTATTTACATCAGTAAAAACTCCAATAGAAGAGATTGATTCAAATTCTTTCTCAATTGAAAATGGCATGGTGTATTCAGCAGGTGAGATTACAGTATATAATGTTGCTGGCAAGTTGATTGCAACTGCTTCACAAGTTTTCGATGTTAATTCTTTGCAAGCAGGTGTATATTTCATCGTTGCACAAGAAGGTACAATTAAGTTCGTGAAATAATAAATTCTCATAACTATATTTTTTTTTAGGAGAGAGGTGCATTCGTGCACCTCTTTTTTTATGCAGTCTCAAAAGGTTGAAAGTGTCATATAAACACTTACAAATCAGTAAATTATAATTTGACATTTATTTTTTTTTGTCTATTTTTGTATGCTCATAAAATGGATTTTTAGAATTAAAAATAAAAGGTATGAAATTAAAAAGATTTATCCTTCTCGTATGTTCAATGGCTTTGGTGGCAGTACAAGCAATGTCACAGTCAATTGCAAATGGTTACACGGTAGGAACATGGTCGGGCTTCCGTACGGCGGCGGCTTCGTTCACGTTCGACGACAACGCTCCAAGCCATATTTCGGTGGTCGCTCCCGAATTTAAGCAGCGTGGTTACACGGCAACATTCAATGTCGTTATCGACTGGATGGACCAGTCGGGTCAATGGAACGCGTTCAAGAATTTGGTGAAAGACGGCCACGAGATAGCAAGTCACACCGTCACTCACTCGCAAAACACTCCGTCGAGCGAGTTAAGCAGTTCAAGAAGTACCATCAACCAGCATATAACGGGACAGGATTGTAATACAATCGCATATCCATATTGTAATGTGCCAAGCGACGGTACTGCATTGGCTCAGAACTATATCGGCGGCCGTATCTGCGACGGTCAGGTGATGGGAAAAACGCCAAGCGATTATTTCAGAATTTCGGCAATCACTACTGGTAGCGATGCAAATTACACGTCAACGTCGGATTTTACAGGTTCAATGCAATCAGCTATAAACAAAGGCGGCTGGGTTGTATTCTTAACGCATGGCATTCAAGGCGAAACAAACGGGAACGCAACATATTCTCCAACGCCGATTAGTGCAATTACTGGTGCTCTTGACTGGGCAAAACAAAATGATTCCAAAATTTGGGTGACAACGTTCCGCAATGCTATTCTCTATGCAAAAGAACGTGACGCTCTTTCGTTGAGCGAAACCACGGAATCTTCAAAACTGAAGTTGACGGCAAGCGTGAACATTACAAGTTCTGTTGTCGATTACACCTATCCTATCACTGTCCGTCGTCAAATGCCAAATGGCTGGACAAACTTTGCCGCTGCTACGAACAATACCGACATTGAAGTAAAGATTATCACCGTTGGTTCTACAAAATACGCACAATTTGATGTGATTCCAGGTAAAACCTATTATTTGGAAGACCGCGAGAGCGAATATACGGCAAGTGGAGGCGAAGAGGAAGAAGTTACTTTTGAAGAACTTATATCAAACGGTGAATTTGACGAAGGTACCAGTGGTTGGCAGACGCAGACTGGTGGAAATGCACAGTTGACGATGACTGCAACAACGTCGGCGGGATTGTCGGGTACAAATGCCGTTTCGTTGTGTCCAAACGGCAATTCTGGCTCGGAGAACTGGCATATTCAAATGTTCCAAAATGTTACTTTGGAACCGAATGTTGACTATACGTTGAAGTTTATGGCAAAAGGTGCTACTTCACGTAAATTGTACGTAATGGTTCAGAAAATTGCTGCCGATTATGATACATATTTTTATAAAGAATACGATTTGACAACGAGTGCTCAAGAATATGAGGAATCAATAACTACACCAACTGATGTTGCGGCAGATTCAAAGGTTACGTTCTGTATTGGTGGCGCCGATGGTTGTATCTATCTTGACAAAGTGTCGTTTGGCTACGAGAAAAGCAATGGCGGAGGCGGTGGCGGAGGCGATAATCCGCATTACGATGTAGATATTACAGGTGATATTTCAAAATATTTTATTGACAAGGCATATGTTGGTCCGAGTTGCGATGCGCTTGAAGGCGAGGAAGTTACTAACGGTGCGTATTTTACTGGCGTATATCCCAACTTGTTCGTGAAATATTTGGGCAAGACGCAAGCCCAAGTTGACCAAAAAATGCAAAGTTTATGGAATCATTTCTTCACGGTAAATGGTCAAAATACCGTGTATTATGAGGTCGGAAACGATATGGCATATATATACGATACTGGTAATCAGGATGTTCGTACCGAAGGTATGTCGTATGGCTTGATGATATGTTTGCAAATGGGCGACCGTGAGAAGTTCGACAAAATTTGGCGTTGGGCAAAAAAATATATGCAATATAAAAAAGGCGACCAACGTGAGGGATTGTTTGCTTGGCAGTGCGAAACAAATGGAAATATAAAAGGAGCTTCGTGTGCTCCCGATGGTGAAATGTATTTCCTAACAGCGTTGTGGTTTGCTTCACATCGTTGGGGTAATGATGGTGCAATCAATTATGAGGAAGAGGCTCAGTATTTGGCAAAAATGATTTTGGAAAAACCTAACAGACAAGCGGGAGCTGTTAGTCCAATTTTCAATTATACAAATCACATTGTGACCTTTGGTGAAACATCATATGGCTTTTCCGACCCGTCGTACAACTTGCCGGGATTCTTGGAATTGTGGGCTCGTTGGTCTGATACTCATCGGGACTTTTGGGTGCAGACTCCAGCCGCTGCACGTGGTTTGTTGCAGAATTCCTGCCATTCACGAACGGGCTTGTTCCCTGATTATTGTCAATTTGATGGAACTCCGTATAGACCTGATTGGGCAGGATATAATACTGCTCGTTACCAATACGATGCCAGCCGTTCTGCTATGAATGTGGGTATGGACTACAACTGGTTCGCTTCGGATGCTCAACAGCCAGCAATGATGGAACGTTTGTTGAAATTCTTCCAAAGTGATAATTTCCAACATGGATATTTTGACTGGGACGGTAGCAATGCATCTGATGGATACAACCAGGCAATGCACGGCTCAAATGGTGTGGCAGTGTTTGCATTGCAAAACAACGATAATTTGGCAAAAACATACGTACAGCGTTTGTGGGATGCCCAAGTTCCTACAGGACAGTGGCGTTATTATAATGGTATGGTGTATTTCTTGTCGATGCTCCACGCTTCGGGTTATTTCAAGATTTACAAACCATGTCCTGAAGTTATCGAAGAAAACCTTTCTGGACCAGCTCCGATAGAATTTAACGGCGAGGAATATTCAAAAGATACCACGTTCAAGACGTTGATTGATTGTAAAATTTACGATGTGACAATTACAATCGAAGCAAGTTCAAATTACACGGTGACATTTGTTGATTACAATGACGAAGTTCTTAAAACAGAAGAAGTTGCGGCAGGAGAATCGGCAACGGCACCAACCGAACCAACTCGCGAAGGTTATGATTTCGCTGGCTGGGACACCGATTTCAGCAATGTGACCTCGAATTTGACAGTGAAAGCTACCTATACTGAAAAAGAGAAAGCCGACTACACGGCGTTGAATGCCGCAATAGCACAGGCCGAGGCTTTGACCGAAGACAATTATACTGCGGCAACATGGTCGGCATTGCAAACGGCATTGACGGCGGCAAAAGCCGTTGATGCAGACTTGTATGTGGAAGACCAAGCTATTGTTGATGCGGCGACGTCGGCTCTAACGTCGGCAATAGCAGCATTGCAGGAAATTACGTTCACAGTAACATTTGTTGACTGGGACGATACACCTATCGGCAACGCTCAAATAATTAAGAAAGGTGGTGCTGCTCAAGCTCCTGCAAATCCGACTCGTGAAGGTTATACGTTTGTGGGTTGGGATACGGAATTTACAAACGTGACTTCAGACTTGACGGTAAAAGCAACCTATAATAAGAAAGATGCTGGCTCGAAATACGAAGCTGAAAATGCACAAAATAATAATACACAGACCGTTACCAATGCGAATGCTTCGGGTGGCAAGTATGTAAAAATGGGCGAAGGTTCGCTTACATTTACGGTAAATGTTGCGTCTGCTGGTATGTACACCGCAAAATTCGCATATTCATTGACCGAAGATTATAAAGCACAATATTTGTCGGTGAACGGTTCGCAAGTCGGCACGGTCGGATTCAATAAATCTGGTTCAAGTGACCCGACTTTTGCAACGGTTGAGGCATACGTAATGCTTAACGAAGGTTCCAATACCATTGCACTAACTAAGTCATGGGGCTATGTTGCTATTGATTATTTGGAAATATCATCGTACGAAAGAACACAATTCAACATTGACGAAGCTCTTGTTACGCCAAATCCACAGCCAGCAACGGTTGAAGTATATGAGTTCTTGAAAGATAATTTCGGCAAGAAAACTATCAGTGGCGTGATGACGCTCGACCTTCTTAATGGTAGCAATACATTGCCGTTGGCAAGTCAGTCAGAAGTCTCATATATTAATAGTAAGAGTGGTAAAACTCCTGCTCTTGTTGGGTTTGACTTTATGCACAGCACAGGAAAAAATTCTACGAATGATTGGCAACAATCTTATACGCAGGCAGCTATTGCAATGGCTGAAGAGTTGTGGAATGCAGGTGGCATTCCAACCTTCTCTTGGCACTGGAGAGACCCGAACCAAAATAATGATAGTTTCAACACGAGCGAAACGTCATTTGACCTGACAAAGGCATTCGCAAATACATCTTATACTGCGTGGAACACAAATTCTACCGAGTATAAGAATATGATAAAGGATATCGACATCATTGCCGGATATTTGGAAGAATTGCAATGTGCTGGCGTAACAATCTTGTGGCGTCCAATTCACGAAGCAAGCGGGAAATGGTTTTGGTGGGGTGCCAAGGGTGCTGAGCCATACAAACAATTGTATAAATTGTTGTTCGACCGTTTGGTTAACTACCATCAAATACACAACTTGATTTGGGTTTGGAACTCCGACGGAGCCGATGCAGATTGGTATCCTGGCGATGAATATGTTGACGTTGTTGGACGTGACTTCTATTATTCCGAGGGTTCAACGTACAATCATTCATCATTAGTCTGTGATTTTGAAGCACTTGCAAAGCAAACGAATGGAAAGAAATTGGTTACGTTGGCAGAAAATGGAGCGGTTCCTTATCCAGAAAATATGGATAATGACGACGCTATGTGGTCATGGTTTATGCCGTGGTATGGCGATTATGTAACATCAAGCAATCATAATACAGCATCGGATTGGAATACAATAATGAACGATTCCCGCGTAATTACTCTGAGCGATATGGGTGGATGGGATAATCGCACGAAGATATATGACACGACAACGGTTGGTACATTGTACGCAAAGAATGGATTCTCGGTAACTCCGTCTAAGGAAGGCAATTCGGAACATGAGATAACTGTTACTTCGTCGCACAACTGCGATAGCGTAGTGGTATTGTACTTACACGCAGACGCTGCTGTAATTGTAAATCACACAGTGTCGTTCGTTGATTATGATGATTCTCCAATAACATCGGTTGAGGTGGTTGAAGGAGAATCGGCTACTGCGCCTGAAGACCCGACGCGCGAAGGCTACGACTTTGCTGGTTGGGACACAGATTTCAGCAACGTAACAGCTGATTTGACGGTGAAGGCCACATATACAATTAAGACATTCACTGTTTCATTCGTTGATTGGGACAATAGTCCAATTGGCGAGGCACAGACTGTCGATTATGGTACGGCGGCTGTCGCTCCAACGGCACCTACGAGAGAACATTATACGTTCAAGGAATGGGATACAGACTTCTCAAATGTGAAAGCAAATTTGACAGTGAAAGCAGTATATGAAGAAAATGCGAAAGCAGACTACACGGCCTTGAACGCTGCAATCGCACAGGCAGAAGCATTGACTGAAGATGATTACACGGCACAGTCGTGGTCGGCACTGCAAACTGCGTTGACAAGTGCGAAGGCAGTTGACAAGAACTTGTATGTTGAAGACCAAGCAACGGTAGATGCAGCAACAGAAGCGTTGACATCGGCAATCAATGCTCTTGCAGAACAGACGTACACGGTAACATTCGTTGGCAAGGATGGAAATACCTTGAAAGAACAAACCGTTAAGAAAGGCGAGGCGGCAACGGCTCCTGAAGCACCAGAAATTGAAGGATTTACATTCTCTGGTTGGCTTGGTTCGTTCGAAAATGTCACTGCAGATGTGACGATTACTGCTCAATATACGGAAAAAGGCAAAGCCGACTATACTGCTTTGAACACTGCAATCGCACAAGCAGAAGCATTAAATGAAGACGATTACACTGCAGCAACATGGTCATCATTGCAAACAGCTTTGACATCGGCAAAGGCAGTCGATAAAGATTTGTATGCTGAAAGTCAATCGGTTGTCGATGCGGCAACGGAAGTATTGACATCTGCAATCAGTGCATTGGTAGAACAGACGTTCACGGTAACATTCGTCGGCAAGGATGGAAATACCTTGAAAGAACAAACCGTTAAGAAAGGCGAATCGGCAACGGCACCTGAAGCACCGGAAATTGAAGGATTCACATTCTCTGGCTGGAGCGGTTCGTTCGAAAATGTTACAGCAGATGTGACGATTACTGCTCAATATACGGAAAAAGGCAAAGCCGACTATACTGCTTTGAACGCTGCAATCGCTCAGGCAGAAACTTTGAACGAAGATGATTACACGGCACAATCGTGGTCGTCTCTACAAACGGCATTGACAAATGCAAAGGCAGTCGATAAAGATTTGTATGCTGAAAGTCAGTCGGTTGTCGATGCAGCAACGGAAGCATTGACATCAGCAATCAGTGCATTGGTAGAACAAACATTCACGGTAACATTCGTCGGCAAGGATGGAAATACCTTGAAAGAACAAATCGTTAAGAAAGGCGAGTCGGCAACGGCTCCTGAAGCACCAGAAATTGAAGGATTCACTTTCTCTGGTTGGAGTGGCTTGTTCGAAAACGTTACGGCTAATGTAACTATTACTGCTGTTTATACAGAAAATGGCAAGGCCGTATATACAGAACTTGATAATGCGATACTTGCGGCAGAAGCATTGACGCAAGCTGAATACACAGAATCTACGTGGAGTACGGTTGCATCGGCGTTGATGGCAGCCAAGGCAGTAGATAGAAATTTGTATGTGGTAAATCAAAGTATTGTAGATGCAGCTGCCTCGGCATTGACATCGGCTATCAGCGCTCTTGTAGTGAAAACATTCACAGTGACATTCGTTGCTGATGGCGAAGAAGTTGATTCTCAAACAATTGAATATGGTAAAAATGCAACTGCTCCAGCTAATCCGACAAAAGATGGCTATGATTTTGTCGCTTGGAACGGCAATTACACAAATGTTACTGCTGATGTAACGATTACGGCTGAATTCAAGATAAAGACATTTACCATTAAGTTTGTTGACTGGAACGGAACAGAATTGAGTGTTCAAACAATTGAATATGGTAGCAATGCCGTTCCTCCAACTGCTCCTACACGTGAAGGATATGTGTTCCAAGAATGGGTCGGAACATATCAGAATGTAACTGCCGATGCTATTGTGGTTGCAAATTATAACGAATTGAGCAAGGCAAATTATACTGCTCTTGACCAAGCAATTGCTATTGCAAAAGCAAAATCTCAGTCTGATTACACAAGCGATAGTTGGACGGTATTGCAAACAGCATTGGCTTCGGCTGAAGCAGTTGACCGGAATTTGCTTGCCGAAAGTCAATCAGAAGTTGATCAGGAAACTACAGCTTTGAATGCCGCAATAGGGGCATTAGTATTGCAAACATATACTGTAGAATTTGTGGTTGATGGTGAAGTTGTTTCTACACAGGAAGTCGCTCCAAATGCGTCGGCTATCGCGCCAAGCACCCCAGTAAAACTCGGCTTTAATTTCGACCATTGGGATAAAGATTTCTCATCGGTAACAGCAGATATGACAATTACGGCTGTATTTGTTGTGAAGACATTTACGGTACGATTTGTTGATTGGGACAATACTCTGTTATCAAGTCAGACGGTAGAATACGGCGCATCTGCCACGACTCCCGCTAATCCTACCCGCGAGGGCTATATTTTTGACGGCTGGAACGGCTCGTATGAAAATGTTGTTTCCGAAGTTACGATTACAGCTATTTATACTGAAAAAGGCAAGGCATCTTACACCGAACTTGACAGAACAATTGCTTCGGTTGCTAATTTGCGTGAAGCTGATTATGCAGTAAATACGTGGATTGCTTTACAACAAGCATTGACACAAGCGAATGCAGTTGACCGAAATCTATTTGCCGAAGATCAACAAATTGTGGATAATGCAAATACGGCGTTGGAAAATGCCATAAATGCTCTTGAAAGACTTGACAGAACAACGTTGGCGTCAACTATTTCTACTGCTAACTCATTGTATTTAGGTGCAGTTGAAGGACAAAATAAAGGTCAATATCCTTCTGGATCGAAAACTGTGTTGCTGAATGCGATAAATGAGGCAAAAGCGACGTATGAGACTGTGGCAATGACGCAAGTTGAGTTGAACGTGGCTGTTGAAAGACTTCAGGAAGCAATTGATTTGTTTAGATCATTGGTAATAACGGCTGACAAGTCCGTATTGATTATGACAATAGCAAAGGCGAACTCAACAATGGCTCGTGCAAATGGAAATATGGGCGATGGCTCGGGTCAATATCCTATTGTTGCTGTTGCAACATTCCAATCTGCTATTAACGATGCTCAACAAACGTATGAAACGGCAACAATACAAGACGTTGTAGATAATCAAGTGATTATTTTGACGAGTGCTATCGAGGCATTCTTGGCATCTGCTAATCCAATTACGGTTGACAAATCAAAATTGGAAGAAATTATCGCTGTTGCTACGAATTTGTTGAACACGACAAGTCCGGGTGATAAGCCTGGTCAATATCCGTATTTGGAATATATGGATTTGTTCTCAGCACGTATTTCGGCAAACAATATCTTGGCAAAAGATAATCCTCGTCAAGAAGATGTTGATATTCAGGTCGTTGTATTGCGAAATGCGATAGATGCGTATATCAATTCGAAGATTCCTGACAATGTTTCTGTTGATGATGTTGCAGAAAGTCAGGTGATTATTTATACAAAATCTCATATAGTCGTAGTTGAGAATGCCGATATTCACGATGTTCAGATATTCGACATCAGTGGGCGTTGCATTAGCAAAGACGGAATGAATGCCGTGTCGGAAAATGAGATTTTTGTTGAACGTACAGGACTTTATATAGTGAAAGTTGCTAATATTGCACAACGTGTAGTGATACGATAACGAAATGAATTTGACATATGCCGTTGTAGGTACGGGTGGCATAGGCGGATATTATGGAGGGTGTTTGGCAAAAGCCGGACACCCAGTCCATTTTTTACTGCATTCCGATTATGAATATGTATTACAGAATGGGTTGAAAATTGATTCCGTACGGGGTGATTTTCATTTGAAAACGGTGTCGGCATACAAGGATTCACACGATATGCCGAAGTGCGACGTTGTTCTGGTGTGTATGAAAACAACCAACAACGCTATGCTTAAAGACATTTTGCCACCCATATTGCACGAGAATTCTGTTGTCGTTCTTGTACAGAACGGGTTGAACATAGAATACGAACTTTCGCAGGCATTGCCCGACACGACAATAGCAGGTGCCACGGCATTTATCTGTACCACGAAAGTCGGACCCGGACATATTCACCATGCCGAATATGGAGCATTGACCATTGCCCCGTATTGTGGTGACAGTGGCAAGGTATTGAAGCAAGTCGCCGAGGATTTTATCTCTGCCGGGGTGTCGGTTACGTATGCAGATGATTTGAATTCGGTCCGTTGGAAAAAACTTGTGTGGAATATCCCTTACAATGGTCTGACGGTTGTTTTGAACGCTGCCACAAATGAATTGACGTTTAATCCTTCGACACGGAAACTCGTCATTGACATAATGAACGAAGTGGTTACGGCTGGAAGAGTGTGCGGAGCATCCATATCGGACACGTTCGTGGATAAAATGATTGCAATGACCGAGAAAATGACACCATATTCACCAAGTATGAAACTGGACTACGATGCCCGTCGGCCTATGGAGATTCGCACCATGTATTCCAACCCGATACAAGTTGCCCGGGCAGCAGGATTCGAAATGAAAAAGACCGAAGTCATTGAGCAACAACTATTGTTTCTTGCGGAACATAAAGTCTAATAATCTTTTCGTCACACGTATTTTATCACAAAAGAAGATGTGAATTTTCTTGCCATTTTTTGTTTGGTTTCCGTACATTTGCTAAAAACAAAGAAAATGTACGAGTTGAATTTCCCATCGTTTGATGTCCGTGTTCAAAAAGGAAAGGAGTTTGTCACCATTTACGATGTGATTCGTAAGAAATGGGTGAAACTGACTCCCGAAGAATGGGTGCGTCAACATGCCGTGCATTTTTTGTTGGAAACAAAACAATTCCCTACTTCGTTGATGGCCGTTGAAGTCGGAATGGAAATCCAGACTATGAAAAGACGTGCAGACATTGTGTGTTACGATTCGCAGGGAAACGTGCTGTTGGTGGTTGAATGCAAGGCCCCCGAAGTGAAAATCACGCAGGCGGTGTTTGACCAAATCGCACAATATAATATCTTGCTGAAAGCGCAGTATTTATTAGTGACAAATGGTTTGGAACATTATATTTGTAAAATAGATTCTGAACACAAGACGTATGTGTTCTTGGAAGATATGCCAGATTATAAATCGTTGAAACAGTGACAAATACGGATTTTATACAAAAGATACAATCAACAATTGAAACGAATCGTCTCTTCACAAAAGATGATACGATTTTGGTTGGCGTGAGTGGCGGAATTGATTCAATGACGCTGATTCAAAGTTTGTACGAATTGGGTTATTCCGTTGCTATTGCGCACTGTAATTTCAACTTGCGGGGTGACGAATCCGATGGCGATCAGGATTTTGTGGTTGCCTACGCCAATGCGAAAAAAATTCCTATTCACGTGTGTTCGTTCGATACGAAAAAAACGGCGTCGGAAAGAAAGATTTCAATTGAAATGGCGGCTCGCGACTTGCGATACGAATGGTTTGAAACCGTGTGTCGCCTAAATGGATACACTAAAGTTGCAATAGCTCATAACCAAAACGACAGCGTGGAAACATTTTTCATAAATCTTCTCCGCTCTGCAGGGTTGAAGGGTTTGACAGGGATTCCTATGACTCACGGAAATGTGGTTCGCCCGATGCTTGATGTTTCTCGTGCCGAAATTGAAACTTTTGCCAAACTTCGACAGTTGCGCTATCGTGTTGATTCCACGAATTTGAGCAACAATTATATGCGAAACAAGATTCGTAATCTCATTTTGCCCGAAATTCAAAAAATTGCTCCGAATTGTATGGAAGCAATTTCAACAAGCATGTCGCATTTGCAGCAGGCTCACGCTGTGTATTCACAAGCGATGGAAGGGAAAAAATCATTGTGTTGCACCTCGAATGCTCGTGGATTTGCGGTCGATGAATTGAAACTGCTTCAACAAGATAATTCCCAAACTTTGTTGTATGAAATTCTATACCCTTGTGGTTTCAATACGGATGTAATTTCTCAGATTTATCAATCTATCGGAAATCAGTCGGGTAAGAAATTCGAGACGGAACATTATGTCGTTGTTCACGATAGAAATACCTTGTTTGTCGAGCCAAGACAAGCAGAGGAAACACCTCAGAATTTGTTTATTTCGGAACAAGCCCATACCTATAGATTTGGTGATTGCGAATTACAGTTTGAACGAGTTTCTATAAAAGATTTCACTCTTGAAAAAAGTAGCGATGTTGCATCGTTGGATGCGGCAAAACTGCGTTTCCCCCTTACGTTGCGCGTGTGGCAGAAAGGCGATAGTTTTGTGCCGTTTGGAATGAAGGGGCGAAAGAAACTGAGTGATTTCTTGATTGATGTGAAGGTTCCGCTTTTGCAGAAACAAAAAGTGCTTGTGCTGGAATCTGCCGGCGAAATAGTGTGGGTTGTAGGGTATAGGATTAGTCATGAATTTGCTGTAACGGAACAGACAAACGAAGTGGTTGTTTTTAGGAAAAAGTGAGTGAGAATGGAAGAAAAATTCGACATAGAAGAACAGGAATTATTTGAGCATTATCGTTATGTTGCCGACAAGGGACAGTCGTTGTTGCGCGTTGATAAGTTCTTGAACGATAGGATAGAAGGCATTTCTCGGACAAAAATTCAGGAAGCTGCCGATGGAGGATTTTTGTTTGCAAACGGCAACCCGATTAAGGCAAATTACAAGGTAAAACCCAACGATGTCATTACCGTTGAATTTGAAGCCCCCAAACAACAATTACAAATAATTCCCGAGGACATTCCCCTTGATATTGTGTATGAAGATGACCAACTGATGGTGATTAACAAAAAGCCCGGAATGGTCGTTCATCCAGGTTGTGGAAATTATACGGGGACGATGGTGAATGCGATTGCGTGGCATTTGCGGGGAAATATCCAGTTTGAGGCAAACGACCCACGGCCGGGATTAGTTCACCGAATTGACAAGGACACCTCTGGTTTGCTTGTGGTGGCAAAAAACGAGCAGGCAAAATGTTTTCTTGCAGATCAATTTTTTCATAAAACGACACAGCGAACCTATGTCGCCGTAGCGTGGGGTGTGCCGAAAGAGCCAGAAGGGACCATTTCTGGCTATATTGGCAGAAGTCTGAAAGATAGGAAAGTAATGGCGTTGTTTCCCGACGACACGCACGGAAAATGGTCGGTTACGCATTACAAGGTTTTGGAGGATTTAGGATACGTGTCGGTTGTGCAATGCAATCTGGAAACGGGGCGTACGCATCAGATACGATGTCATTTCAAGTCTATCGGACTGCCGTTGTTTAATGACGAAACGTATGGCGGAAACCAGATAATTCGTGGCACGACGTTCACTAAGTACAAGCAGTTCGTGGAAAATTGCTTCGCCGTGTGTCCGCGTCAGGCGTTGCACGCAAAGACGTTGGGCTTTGTTCATCCTACAACGGGAGAATTTATGCAGTTCGATTCCGAGTTGCCAAGTGATATGACTGGCTTGATAGAAAAGTGGCGAAATTATGGAGCTGGAAACGGTTCTTTCTGATAGGTCGCTATTTATTCGAAAAAGACCTTGATTGTAAGAAATAAATGTGCCGTTAGGCACAAAATATTGGTAGAAACAAAATCTCCTTATTTTTTCTAGTGCCGTTAGGTACGAATTATTTTATAACCTATTACAAAAACGTACCTTACGGCACGTTTAATAAGAGGGGAAAATCGTTTTCTACCGATATGAAGTGCCTAACGGCACAACCTCTTTGCTTGGCAGCCATTATAAATGTAGGGCTGCTACATTGTGACAGTCCCTACAATCAAAAATTTTCTCAATCTTTGGGGCAAGATAGTGGCAAATGGCTGGGCTATAAAAAATAACACCTGATAGTTTGACGAGGTCAGGGACTATCAGGAATTAACATTGCAAATATAGTATATTGATTTAGTTTTTGCAAATAAAATATGTTTTTTGAAAATGTCATATGTCAGATAATTGGTCGCAGACCTTGTGTACGTGGTCTAATCCATATAATAAATCTTGTGCATCAATGTCCATCCATTGGAAGAGAGTTTTCATGTGATTATAATGTGTTAATGCGTATGTGGTATCAATTATGATAGGATTTCCAAAACAAATTGGCTCATGGTGAGCAATGCGGTTACGAATATTATTAATAAAATTAAGCTCATGAAAAATGAAATTATGATCGTATTGAGTCTGTACGGAAGACCTTGGCTTTTTCGGGAATGTTTGCAATAACACGCGTCCTGTCAGACGATAGTGAGCATTGGAGAATAAATATTTCCACACACCAAATTCCATTGTAGACAATAATTTGGAATGAGAATAGTTGCCGCTACTTAAAAGTTCGTTGTATGCATTGACAATAATTTTCTTGGTTTTTTCTACACTTCTGTCATTATAGAATCTGCCTCCCGATACGACCAAATCTCTTAACCAATCGTTCCCATAATGTTGTCGCATAACCTTGTCAATCTTATTTCGTAAGATGACTTCAAAGCAACTTATTACCGTAAACATCTCTTGCGAAAGTTTCAAATTAAGACGATAAAGCTTCATCGCTTTGCGAGTATCGTTTTCACAAGCGGTGAGATATTTTCGCATACGGTCGGAAGAAATCAATTCTTCAAATTCGGCATATTTCATTGTTGTGTGTTTTATACGGCACAAATGTATATCAATTGTCGGTAAATCGCAAATGCAAACCTTAAATCGGCGTGTTTTGTGGTAGCAAATGGCGAAACGGTAGTCGTTTCAGTACGATAATTCTGTGGTGCTGTCACATTGTGACAGCCCTGCAATCAAATGTAAATAAATGCTTTTGATAAAATTTCCTTTTTTTTCTGTCTGTTATAAATCTTTTTGGTAACTTTGGACGTTTTTAGTACTAAACATAAATCGTTATATAATGAAAAGAACATTTGTGATTTTTGGGCTACTGCTCTCGTCAGCAATGTTCGCTTTGGCACAAGAAGACACAATCAACACACTTGTGGTTGAGGCGAATCAAGAGGCAGAATTGGCCTACAATAAGGGTATTTCCCTTATGGAACAAAAAAATTATCAGGATGCGGTTGCTCAATTCGAGGAAGCAATCAAGTACAACGCTTCGTTTCGTCAGGCCTATGTGAATTTGGGTAGTGCGAAATCGGCTATGAAAGATTACGATGGTGCTATCGCAACGTTTGACAAAGCGTTGGATTTGGATTCTACACAAAGTCAGGTGTGGTTTTCAAGAGGTATGGCAAATTATAACAAAAATTCATATAGCGCGTCGTATCAAGATTTCTTGATGGCAATGCAATATGGGTTCAAGACTGCCGAAGTATATTATTATGCTGGCGTGGATTTGTTCTTCCTAAAAGAATATGAGAAAGCGATTTCTTCATATACCGAAGCAATAAAGGTTGACGGTTCGTATGCGTTTGCTTACAATGACCGTGGAAGTTGCTATCGTATGTTGGAAAAATACGATGAGGCCATTAAAGATTACGAACAAGCTATTACGTATGATCCGCAGTTAGCTAATTCATACGATAATCTTGGTTCTGCATTGTCGAAAAAAGGTGATTTGCAAGCGGCAATCAAAAACTTTAACTTGGCTATTGCGAAGAAACCAGATTTCTATGCAGCTTACAACAATCGTGGCGAGGCATATTTTCAACAAGGAGACGTGAAAGCTGCTTACAACGATTTCAAAAAAGCGGTGGAACTTAACAAGCAATATGCGTTGGCATACAATAATATGGGTATCGTGTTGGCAAATCAGAAACGATACGAAGATGCTTTGAAAATGTTTGACAATGCGATAAAAATAAATCCACAGTTTGGTATGGCATACTATCATCGTGCTGCCGCACAAGAAATGCTTCGTCAATTTGAAGAATCTTGTATGTCGCTTGTGAAAGCACGAGAATATGGCGTGAATGTGCCTGCTTCATACACGGCTGGTTGTAATTAATTGATTGTTTAAATTAGAATTTTTCAATGATGAGACAGATAATGAAATATATAGTAAGCGTTATAACCTTAGCAATGGTTGTAAGCTTAACATTCGGACAATCAAAAAGTGTTGAATTTGCAGGAAAGAACTTCGATGATAGAAAAGGGTTGAAAGAGGCCTTGAAGAATATCGACGAAGGCGATGCATATTATGAAATTGGCGATTTGAAGAAAGCCGTGTCGTTGTATTTGAAGGCACAAGCATTCAATTCGCAAAATGCCGACTTGAATTATAAAATCGGAACGTGTTATTTGCTTGATGATGATCCTGCTGAAGCAATCCCTTATTTTCTTCACGCATTGGAATTGGATCCTATTGGTGCTGGATCTGCATATTCAGCATTAGGATCTTGTTATCAGGCAACGTATCAGTTTGATGATGCCATCAATGCTTATCAGATGGCAAAAGCCCGTCTGACACCCGAAGAAGCACGTACCAAAGGAAATGATTTGGCTAAGGCAATTGATGAATGTAACAATGGTAAGGAATTTTTAGCTGATTCTGTTCGTGCGTTTATCGATAATATGGGTCCGGCAATCAACTCGAAATATCGCGATTATGCTCCGATTATTTCTGCTGACCAGTCAATGTTGGTGTTCACTTCTACTCGTGAGAATCCATACACAAACAAAGCACAAGAAGATGGCGAATACGACGAGAACCTTTGGGTTTCATACAGAAAAGGTGCAAAGTGGTCAAATGCCGTTGAAATGGGTGAACCATTGAACACAAAAGAAAATGATGCTACAATCGGTTTGTCGCCTGATGGTTCAAAAATCTTTACGTACTACGGAAAGAAAGGTGGCGATATAAAAATTTCGGAAAAGAAAGGTGACAAATGGACGATTCCTTCAATGTTCTCTGCCATCAATTCTCCAAAACACGAATGTGCCGCAAGTTTCTCTTATGATGGAAAAACGGTGTATTTCTGTAGCGACAACGACGAACGTGTTACAAACTACGGAGAACATGATATCTTTATGTGTAAAATGGATGCCAAAGGGAAATGGGGCAAACCTATTAACTTAGGTCCAGTGGTAAATACAAAACACGATGAAATCGGTGTATTTATGCACCCTGACGGCAGAACATTGTATTTCGCTTCCGACGGTCATAAGACAATGGGTGGCTACGATATTTTTAAGACTGAATTGCAAGACGACGGTTCTTGGTCGGAACCTGAAAATATCGGTTATCCAATCAATACTCCAGGCGATGATATGTATTTCGTAATGGCTGGTAGTGGTACTCAAGCATATTACGCTTCGTCTCGTAAAGGCGGTCTTGGAGGTCTTGACGTATATATGATTACGTTCCTCGGTCCTGAAAAGAAGATGACAATGACGACGGAAAACAATTTGATTGCGGTAAAGGCAAATCCAATTCAACAAGAGGTTGTTATGGAAAAATCGGTTGCAATCAAGACTTCTCGTTTGACAGTGGTGAAAGGTATTGTATCTGATGCCGATGATCCTACAAAATTCTTGGATGCTTTAATCGAAATTACCGATAATGCTACGGGACAAATCTTGTTTACAAATAATGCGAACTCGGTAACTGGTAAGTTCTTGATTCCTCTTCCATCAGGTAAAAACTACGGTATCGCTGTGAAGAAAGATGGATATTTGTTCCATTCGGAAAACTTCGATGTGCCACAAACGTCTGATTATCAAGAAATCAATCTGGATATCAAGTTGATGCCAATCAAGGAAAATGCTAAGATCGTTTTGCGTAACGTATTCTTTGAAACAGCAAAAGCAACATTGAATTCTATGTCTTACACCGAGTTGGATAACTTGGTTAAGATTATGAACGATAATCCGAAAATTAAGATTGAAATTGGTGGTCACACCGATAATGTCGGTTCAAAAGCATACAACCAAAAGTTGTCACAAGATCGTGCAGAATCTGTCGTAAACTATTTGTTGTCGAAGAAAATAGCTTCCAGTCGTATGACGTTTAAAGGTTACGCATTTGACGAGCCAATCGACACGAACGACACTCCAGAAGGACGTGCTCAGAACCGTCGTGTAGAGTTCAAGATTTTGAGTAACGAATAGTTTTTTAATTAGAACAATATGAAAAAGAGATTGTCCGAAACGGCAGTCTCTTTTTTTGTTTCGTATAGAAAAATATGTATTCTCCTATAATTTGTTACTTTTGCACCAAAATATCGGTAAATGACGAAACAAGAGTTTTTGGACATACTCGCTAAAAAAATCCTTGTACTTGACGGCGCGACGGGAACAATGATTCAGCGATATAATCTTACGGAAGAAGATTATCGTGGAACACGTTTTGCCAATTCCACCGTCTTGTTGAAAGGCAACAATGATATGTTGAGTTTGACCAAACCCGAGGTTATTCGTGAAATTCATACAAAATACCTTGAGGCAGGTGCCGATATTATTGAAACTGACACGTTTAACGCAAACAGAATCTCACAAGCCGACTATGGAATGCAAGATTTGGTCACGGAAATCAATACGGCTTCTGTTTCCATTGCCCGTCAAGTTGCCGACGAATTCACAAAAAAAAATCCTGACAAACCTCGCTATGTTTGTGCTTCGATAGGTCCTACGAACAAAACGGCTTCAATGTCGCCCGACGTGAATAATCCTGCATATAGGGTTGTAACATTCGATGATTTGGTGGACACCTATGAAGAGCAAGTATCTGCTATGATTAAGGCAGGTGCTGATATCTTGATGGTGGAAACTTCGTTCGACACATTGAACGTAAAAGCGTGTCTTTTTGCAATTGAAAAGGTGCAAGCCGCCTTAGGCACAGATTTGCCCGTAATGGTTTCGTTTACCATTGCCGATGCAAGTGGACGTATTTTGTCGGGACAAACACTCGAAGCGTGTATTCGCTCTATTTCGCATGCGAACATTGTCAGCATTGGTTTGAACTGCTCTCTTGGTGCAAAGGAAATGATTCCTTTTGTGAAGGAATTGTCGGAAAAATCGCCTGTGTGCGTGAGTGCCCACCCCAATGCCGGTTTGCCAAATCAGTTTGGAAAATATGACCAGACGCCCGAAATGATGCAACATCACATTCGTGCGTTTCTTGAATACTCGTACGTAAACATTGTTGGTGGTTGTTGTGGTACAAACGACGAGCATATTCGGAAAATCGCCGACATTGTTGGCAGATATTCTCCACGACCTATTCCTCAAGCCGACCATAAAATGTATCTCAGTGGTCTTGAGCCGCTTACGGTTGAAAAAGACAGAAATTTCGTCAACATAGGCGAACGGACAAATGTGGCAGGTTCGGCAAAGTTTGCTCGTCTGATTCGTGAGAAAAATTATGAAGAGGCATTGTCAATTGCTCGTACCCAGGTTGAAAATGGTGCTCAAATCATTGATGTCAACCTTGACGACGCAATGCTTGATTCAAAGGCGGAAATGATTCATTTCTTGAATCTTTTGGCCTCGGAACCCGAAATTTCCCGTGTGCCGATAATGATTGACTCGTCAAAATGGGAAGTGCTTGAGGCTGGCTTGAAATGCGTACAAGGCAAATGTTTGGTTAATTCGTTGAGCTTAAAGGAGGGAGAAGAAACCTTTTTGAAAAAAGCAAAAATGGTACATAAGTATGGTGCGGCACTTGTTGTGATGGCATTTGACGAACAGGGACAGGCCGATATCTACGAGCGTAAAATATCCGTGTGCGAACGTGCCTATAAATTACTGCTTTCAATCGGGTTTCCCCCGCAAGATATAGTGTTCGATACCAATGTGTTGACCATTGCTACGGGTATTTCCGAACACGACAATTATGCAAAGGATTTCATTGAAGCGGTTCGATGGGTAAAACAAAATCTTCCTTACGCAAAGACAAGCGGTGGTATCAGCAACGTATCGTTTTCGTTTCGAGGAAATAATACCGTTCGTGAGGCAATGCACTCCGTATTCTTGTATCACGCAATCAATGCGGGACTTGATATGGGAATCGTAAATCCTGGAATGTTGCAGGTGTATGACGAGATTCCGTTAGAGTTACGCCAAAAGATTGAAAATGTGGTGCTTAATACGTCTGCCACAGCTTCGGAAGAATTGGTTGAATATGCAAGCACATTAAAGCAAAATGAGACGACGGCTGCCGTCAAACACGACGATTGGCGTGATACTCCCGTTGAACGGCGATTGGCGTATGCCTTAATGAAAGGTTTACCCGATTATTTGGAGGTGGATTTGGCGGAAGCTCGTGAAAAATATCCGTCGTCGTTGGCTATAATCGAAGGTCCGCTTATGGGAGGAATGGGCGAAGTGGGAACATTATTCGGTCAGGGAAAAATGTTTTTGCCGCAGGTGGTGAAAACAGCACGAACGATGAAAAAGGCCGTGTCGATTCTCGAGCCATTCATTGCAGAAGAAAAACAACAATCGCAGGCGACTTCGGCAGGAAAAATCCTGCTTGCCACGGTTAAAGGCGACGTGCACGATATCGGTAAAAACATTGTGGGCGTGGTGCTTGCCTGCAACAATTTCGAGGTGATTGACTTGGGCGTGATGTGTCCCGCTGAACAAATTGTTGATGCGGCAGTTGAGAATAACGTTGATTTCATAGGTTTGAGCGGCTTAATCACTCCGTCGCTTGAAGAGATGATGAACGTGGCTCGTGAATTGGAAAAACGACACTTGAAAATTCCTGTTTTGATAGGTGGTGCAACGACTTCGAAAGTTCACACTGCCATAAAAATGGCACCACTGTATTCTGCTCCCATTGTTCACGTGAGTGACGCTTCGAAAGATGCGGGAATTTGCTCGGCATTGTTGTCAAGTACACGACAAGTGTTTATTGATAATTTGAACGCAGAATATGAGCTTATTAGAAAACTCTATCTTAATCGTAAGGTGAATGATATGTTGCCTTTGGAAGATGCTCGGGCGAATAAGTTCAAGTTCGATGTAACGGCGGCAAACATTGTGAAACCGCAATTTATTGGAAATAAGCAAATTAAGCATATT
Source organism: Bacteroidales bacterium (assembly GCA_017642535.1). Classification (GTDB taxonomy): domain Bacteria; phylum Bacteroidota; class Bacteroidia; order Bacteroidales; family UBA1715; genus UBA1715. Next base: position 45,231 of record JAGCOW010000054.1, read on the forward strand.
CACATAAAGAAACTTCTTCCCTATATCGATTGGTCGTTTTTCTTTCATGCTTGGGGTTTGAAGGGCATTGGTTATCCTGCAATTTTACACGATGCGGAGAAAGGTGAAGAGGCACAAAAACTATTCGCCGACGCACAACAAATGTTGCAGAAAATTATTGATGAAAAATTGCTCACTCCGCAAGCCGTTGGCGGATTTTATCCAGCGCAGTCGGTTGATGAAGATATTCTTGTGTACGAAAACGAATCGTTGCAAAACGTGATAGCAACCTTCCATAACTATCGCCAACAAACATTGCAACAAAATGGTAATCCAAATCTTTGTCTATCCGATTACATTGCACCAAAATCATCGAATACAATAGATTATTTGGGCTTCTTTGCAATAACTGCCGGTCTTGAGGTTGATTCCCTCGCAGAATCGTATAAACAGCAAGGCGACGATTATTCCGCAATGCTGGTTCGTTTGCTTGCCGACAGAATTGCCGAAGCGTTTGCCGAAAAACTGCATTTTGAGGTACGTAAACGCTATTGGGCATATTCGCCAAATGAGGAGGAAGATGTTGAGCAAATTCTGAAAACGGCATATCGTGGTCGCAGAATGGCAATTGGCTATGCTGCTTGTCCGAATCACAAACAAAAAGAGAGTATTTTTAAGATATTGAATGCTACGGAAGAAATTGGCGTTACCCTTACCGAAACGTGTATGATGAAACCTGTTTCTTCAATTTGTGGAATGTTCTTCGCTCACCCTGAACTGCAATATTTTGGTGTTGGTGAAATAGGGGAGGAACAGAAAGAATAACTTATCCTTTCAACTTTTTGAAATAATTCGTCGAAGAAAAACCTTCTACAAAGTCAATCGTTTTGACTTCTCCGCCGTTGGCAAGAACTTCTTTTGCACCAACTATGTTGGCAATTTCGTAGTCGCTTCCTTTTACCAACACATTGGGCAACAGCGTGGAGATGAGTTTCAACGGCGTGTCTTCGCCAAACGGAATCACCAAATCTATATATTCAAAACTTGCCAGCGTAAGAGCACGTGACTCAAGTTCTTTTACTGGTCTGTCGGGACCTTTTAAGCGAGCAATCGATTCATCAGTATTTAGTCCTACAATCAATTTTGTTCCTAACTCACGTGCTTTTGATAAATAATACACGTGCCCTTTGTGAATAATGTCGAAACAGCCATTGGTGAACACAACCTTTTCGCCTTCCGATTTCCATTTTGACACAATGGTACACGCATCGTCGAACGATACGATTTTTTGTAGGATTGATTCTAAATGCTTCATAATCAATTGTTTTCTTTATTGTAGAAACGTCACATTGTGGCGTCTCTACATAAATTATTCATCTCGGTTTTCTACCTTGCGAAATACAAAAAATAACGATGCTATACCTAATACTATTTCCACAATCAATTGTGATTCGTGGCTAATCGTTGCGTATAGTAACCCGTCGCTGTCGAAATCAAGACCATAAATGGTTAGTGCCAGAGCAACAATATAATGAAATGCTCCAATACCACCTTGCACTGGGACTGCCATGCCTATGCTTCCAACGACCAACAAAAATAATCCGTCGGCCATACCTAATTGTGCCGTTTGGGGAATGGAGAAACACACCACCCACGTCATAAGCCAATAGCAAAACCACAACAAAAATGTGTAGCCCAAAAATTGCCAACGTTTTTCTAATTTGTACACACATTTTACGCCGTCAATCATTCCTTTTACGAATGAGGAGATTTTATCCGTCACCACATTTTTTTTCGTCCGTAATACGTAGAACGCCAACAAAATCAACACAGCTATTCCCAATAAAATCAGTATTGTGACAATGCTAAACGATGAAAAACGTGACGTTGTGGGTGTAAGGATTTTGTCAACGATAAACGAGCCGAAGAAGTCAAATTGTATAAAAAAAACGGCAATCATCAGCACAAGCATTATGAGTACGTCGAATGCCCGTTCTACTATGACAGTGCCCAAAATAGTGTCGAACGGCAGTTTCTCGGTACGAGCAAGTGCACCGCAACGAGTAATTTCGCCTACACGAGGGAAGGCAAGGTTTGCAAAGTAGCCGAACATTTCCGACCAAAATGCATTACGGAGCGTTGGTTTATGGTCACACGTGGATTCTATGAGCAGGTTCCAACGAGCGGCACGGCAAACGTATGCTATCATTGCGATAAAAAGAGCCAATGCAATCCAACGAAAGTCGGCACGCGTGATGTCGTCCCACATTGATTGTAAATCAACGTCTTTGAAAACAAGTATGAGCAATCCCACAGCGATAGCTGCAAAAACAATTGAAGTGATTGTTTTTGAGACGTTGCTGTTCATGCTATACTAATTTGTTTGTTGTGGTATCGGGAAAAATAACTGTTGGCACAAACGATTTTGCTTCTTCAAAATCCATCTGTGCGTATGAAATAATGATAGCAATATCTCCCACATTGAATTTATGTGCCGCAGGGCCATTCAAGCAAACCACACCGCTATCACGTTCTCCTTTAATCGCATAGGTTTCGATACGTTCGCCCGAATTAAGATTCAAAACCTGTACTTTCTCATTTTGAATAATATTAGCAGCTTCCATCAATGTCTCATCCAAAGTAATGCTCCCGATGTAGTTGAGATTTGCTTCGGTGACCGTTACTCGGTGAATTTTTGATTTCATTACTTCTATCATCATCTCGGTTATTTTTTTAAGGTGATATTGTCAATTAGGCGAACGTCGCCAACATTTACCGTAATGCAGCCCACAACCCAGTCCGTTTCGTCCCACGAAGTGACTGGTTGCATTGTGTGAGCATTTACTATTGAAAAATATTCTACTGAAAGCAGCGGCACGCTATTTACCGTTGTTTCCACAAAAGTCTGCACTTCGGCAACCGATGCTGTTTTGGCAAGTTCTTGTGCCTTAAACAATGTTTGAGATATTTGCACCGCTTGTTTCCGTTGCTCTTCGCTCAAACGTATATTTCGCGAGCTGAGAGCCATACCGTCCTCTTCGCGGACAATAGGGCAAGGAATAATCTCGATATGAATGTCGCGTTGGCGCACCATTTCTTTGATTATGGCAATTTGCTGGAAATCTTTCATTCCGAAATATGCTCTGTCGGCGGGAACAAGTTCAAAAAGACGATGAACCACAATACCCACACCATTGAAGTGTCCCGGACGGGCAATGCCTTCCATCACCTGACCAATAGGACCAAAATCATATGATTCCGTAACGTTCTCCAATCCTTCTGGATACATCACGTCAACTGTCGGAATAAAGGCAATATCGGCACCAACGCTTTCGAGCAGGGCAATATCGGCGTCAATCGTGCGAGGATATGTTTTCAAGTCGTTTTGATTGTTGAACTGCGTAGGATTTACGAAAATACTCACAGCAGTACAATCATTTTCCTCAATGGATTTTTTTACCAACGAAATATGTCCTTGGTGGAGTGCTCCCATAGTGGGGATAAATCCCAAAGAACGTCCTTGCTTACGGATGTTTGCCACCGCAGCCGAAATTTCTTTCCTTGTTTTGCAGATTATCATCTCTTCGCTAAATATTTAAGCAAAAGTAAGAGTTTTTTTACAAATATGGCTATTTCTTCCAAAACTTGCTTGTAATGTCGGTCATTTCGCCCGAAGAAGCAATGGAATAAAGTCGTTGATTTGTCGTGGGTTTGTTGAGCGGACCTTTTGACGCGTCGTATCCGCCCAATTTGATGTAATCAAACAAATGAATGTTGAAGTTTTCCGGCAATTTTGATTTTCCAGAGTACCACGCCGTTTTTAGTTTTGGGTACGTGGCTTTTACGTGCAAAGCCAAATCTTGCACGCTCTGAGGTTCCAAATCGCCACCCATAAGGCACACACACGTAATGTCGTGCACATATTTGTCTATTAAGCCAGAAAGTTCCTCAGTAGTAAGATTTTCGCCTATGTCTTGTTGCAAATGAGGACTATGACAACCAACACAACGATTTGGACAATTCGTTATGTTGATAGCCAAAGTTACCTCTTCTGGAATTTCTGCGAAAACAATATCGAAATTGTAATACCTAAGCATTACAAGTCAAGCACAAATTGTTTTTCGTTTGCGTAATAACGTCTTTTTGCTTCTTCCTGACGAGCAGCAGAGAAGTTAGAAACACGTTTCATATAACCGATTATACGAGTCAAATAGTCAACGTTTGTGCTATGGCAATGAGGACATTCTTTCAAATATCTCTTGTCGATTTTACCACAATCGTTACAAATTGTGTTTGGAATATTGAACGTGAAATAGTTACATCCTTCATGAGTTGCCACACGAAGCAATTGACGATATTGTTCTTTTGTCAAGTGGTTTTCCAAGTTTGCGTGTAATGCGGAACCACCTGTCAAGTGTTCAATATATTTACGTCCGTGCAGACGGAATTTGTCAACGATATTCAAAGATTCGTCTTCAACAATATAGAAATATGAGTTGTAGCAGTCGCGTGGAACAACGTAACCGTCTTCTTTATCCCATTTTGCATGTTTTACACCTACGTTTTCAGCTGGAATCATTTCACAGTTGAACATCATATCTTTTGTACGATATTTCTTGTTGTATTTTTCAACCAAGCCAAGAACGTTTTGTACAAATTCAACGTATTGTGGATTGTCGTTGATTTCAATTCCTAAGAATTCAGCTGCTTCAACCAAACCGTTCACACCTACAGTCAGGTACTGACGATTGATGTTGATGAAACCAGCATCGAACAATGGCAACATTCCTTGTTCTTTCAATGCCTTCAAGTTTTCGTTGTAACCGATTTGAACTTTGTGAACCAAGTCAACGACAGTTTCCAAGAAACTCAAATAATGCATATTGTTCTTTACTGCATATTGAATACAACGGTTCAAGTTGATTGTCAATACGCTCTTAGAACCTGTAGAAACGCCACCGGCACCAAGTGTGTAGCTAAATCCGTTGTCTTGAATCTCGTTACGCAAACGACAGCATGAAGCCAATGAATCGGCGTTGTCGCTCATATATGTGAAGAACGAGTGACCTTCGGCATACATTTCGGCAGTGAAGTTGCCCCATTCTTCGTCCATTACGTCGCCATCTTTTGTAAGCAACGCCATAGTTTCAACTGGGAATGTCAAAACGGCTTTCGTACGTTCTTGGTTGAACCATTTCATAAAACGTTTCTGCAACCAAGAAAGTGATTCCCAATGTGGTTGTGTACCATCAGGGAAATAAAATTCACCGAAAATGCTTTGGAAGTAGTATTTGTCGTAGTATGAGATGTTCCAGAACACAGCTTGGAAGTTACGAGCTCCCGTAGGTTGGTTGATAGAATATACCACTTGTTCGAAACAGTCATCAATAATTTTTGCGATAGAACGACGTTTTGAAGACAAATCAACCACTTCATCAGCACGAAGATAGTAATCTTCACCATATTCCTTTTCAATGAAATAGTTCATATACATAAGGAACTCAGGAGTAGCACAGGCACCGCTCAACATACTTGACACGATGAACACCATGTTGATGAATCCACCACAGAATGCCTTCAAATTTGTTGGAGCTTTTGAGTTGCCACCCACCTCCATAGTGCCTTTCAACAACCAAGGATACATAGTGATTGAAGCACAATAGTTTGCCATTGAGGTTTCATCGTTTTTGTAGATGAAGTGATTCGTAAGCATATAAATATACTTGTCGGCAAATTCCTTACCATACAATTCTTTGAGACGGTCGGTCAACAAACGACGATTCAAACGGATGAAGTTTGATTTTGGAAGTTCTCCAATCAACGTTGCAATGTTTTTCTTTTCAACATTTGCATTTGCATCGTATTTTGAACCAGTCGCAGCATTCTTTGCGTTGCAATAACTTACCAAGAAACTCAATTTCTCGCGGTCTTCACGGTCTTCAGTGTGTTTCTGGCGATACAACATATAACTTTTGGCAACAGAATAATATCGTTCAGCCATAAGTGCCACTTCCACCTGATTTTGAATTTCTTCAACACTCATTCCGTCTGCAACGTGAACTCGGCTCAATACGCCAGCCAAGTCGTCATCTGTGGCATAACTACCAACCGAAAGAAATGCTTTGCTTACTGCATATTTAATCTTGTCGATTGAAAACGGTTCTTTTGAACCATCTCGCTTTACGATTTTAATTTCTGATACTCCCATTTTTTATAAATTTATATCATTGAACTACTCTAATTTTATACATTTTTATTGGCTTATGCCTAATTTTACTGCGTTTCCACCAAAGAAAATTTATCGTTTTCTTTAAGTGAAACAAAATTATAACTTATACAAAAGAGTGCCGTAAAAAAGATACAAAAGTTATTAGCATAGTGCCAATCGGGAGGATTGTATCTTGTTCATTTTCTTTGAATTAATCAGTTAATAACCGAAAAATTTTAAATTTTTTCTTCGGAATTTGTTACTGATTTTTTCTCCACACGATATACGTCTCATTGGGGTAAATGGTGCGTTTCAACGGCTCGTTGAAATCAATGGTTGTGTTGTTGCTTACATACCAGCCGAAAGAAAATTTCCCTCCGTCGAGTGCAATGGCATTTTCAACACCCAAATCCACCAACGCGAGTGAAAAATCGTGCATTGATTCGTCGTTGGCCGAGGTTGCGATGAATGTTTCGCCACAACGTTGGCATAAGGCCTTTCGTAATGCTTTGTTTTTTAGGTTGTTCTCAACCAATCGGCAAGAATCTACCAAGGCATATTGACGGAAAAAGTATCCTTGCTTCTCAGTAGCCATTTCAAATAATGGTGAATTTTCTGAACGACCTACGATGACTGTATCATTGATGATGGCGCAATAACCATGTTTTGACAGCCCCCACGCAATTGGTTTCCCCTTGAGGACAAATGCTCCAACAATTTTTTTGTTGTCGGCTCGAATGTCGGCTGCCTGAGCACACATCATCAAGGAAGAATCTTGTTTCGACGGTTGCCCGACACATAAGCTTGGAATCAGGTTGTGTGGAATAAAAATTGAGAGGGATACGTCGTTTATGATAGTGTCAAGCTTTTCTATAAATGACTCATTCCCAGTGTATTTGCTGAATTTATGCTGAGCTTTCGGAGTGCAAATCTCATCTTGTGGCTCGAATATGGTCGGCTCTTCGGTGGAAATTTGTTCCGACGTGCCGTTAGGTTTCACCAACATTACGACAAGAATAATTATGCCGATAGCGACGGCACAAAGCAACGGCAGTAACCATTTCTTGCTTTGTGGAGAATCACTTCCAATAACTCGTATTTCGTTTTCTTCAATTTCTCTCATACTTCATTATTTTATGGTTGATTCAATGTAATCCTTCAAACTTTTCAGTGCCTCGCGTGATGCTTCGAGCGTGTATGACACGCCGCTACAATCCGATAAGACCAGTTTTTGTTTGGCAACGTCAATCAAATAAATGTAATCTCTGTTGATAATCAAGCTTTTACCTATTCGAATCAGTTTGTTGCCGTTCGCTCCTAATTGCTTGTTCATTTCCTGCTCGACTTTGCCAAGTTGAATGCAAAATAGGTGTTCCACTTTATCTTTCGTCACAAACAACGAATAATTACCGTCCGCCTTCACGTAAAGCAGATTTTCTACTGGCAGACACAGTAATTCCGTACTATTTGAAACGATAAAATTTCCCATCTTTCTTTTGCAAATATACAATTCATACTGAATTATTTTACTACATGGTCAGATCTTGTATCGCAATGCAACCGCATATAATCGGCAATTTGCGTGTCGTTGTAGTATTGGCGAATCAGGTTGAGTTGCTCCAACTCGTATAGGTGGTTAGCAGCCAATTCTTTGTTGGTAAACGTTTTCACGGCTTGCTGAAGGATGTTTTTTGCTTCAGCATTGTCATACCAGTAGCCACTAAAGCCTTGCATTTTATATCCTGTCAGTGCCCAGCAGTGGGTGTGGGAATTTCCTACGCCGACAGCATATTTGAGCAAAAGCAGTCCTTTTTTATCTGGATTCTTCTCTGTTTTTATCTTCTGTTGTAAATCGTACATTTTCTGGGCAAATGTCAGTTTATAATTAGAATTCTCGAACAATTTCCGAAATCCTTTATATGAAAAATAATCTCGATACATATATTCATAAGTGTTTAGATATTGCTGATATTCGGCGGGAATCTTCGAAAGATATGTAATCGCTTTCTTATAGTTGTGTTCCCGTAGATAGCGTGTTCCTATATATTCATTGAAAAAATTCTTGTCGGTGATAAAACATTGTTTTCTCAGATAGCGCTCCGTGTCGTTTTGAGGTGATGCAATACTGTTTGCGTACGCTATGACGGTTTGTATCGGCATGGCCTCCAACGATTTGAACATTGCTGTCTGGTATGCGTGGTTATAGCAGTAGTCTTCTCTTATTTTTTCATAGTATTTTGTCCCATTATTTGTGCCGATTTGGTATGCTCTGTCTAATATGTTCAATGAGAGCAGCGCATGGAGCGTGTCGCCCGAATAGAACTTGTTCACGGAATGGGAAAGCATCAGATGTTGCATTTCGGAATAGGTGACAAAGTCAACCTTGTTAAAATATTTTAAGACAGAACATATATAGTCATCGCTTGTGGTTCTACTACTATTGATATTCAAGGTATAGCGGAATATCTGAATAGATTCTTTTATGTAGTTGGTCCCTTGTGCCTGCTCCGCTTTTGACAGCAAGTTTGAGATTTTTGAAAAGTTGCGGTTCAAACGCTTACTGAAATTTTTCCATTGGGGAAAACTCTCTGGCGGAAGAGAAAAATATCCGTAAAATGTTTCGTATGGATAGTCTTTTAGATTTTTATAGAACTCCATCATTGCCATGGTGTAATACCACATAGCTGGATTTTTGCAATCGTTTCGGGAAACCATTCGACTGGCAATTTGTTGAAGATTCGTACACGTTTGCGTAAGAATGGCGTATTCTGCGACAATTTGCAATACAGTTGCCGTGACGTCCTCATTTAGATTTTCCTTGCAGAACAATTCAAATGCGACGAAAGGAGCCGTGTTGTCGGGTATCAGGCTTTTGGAGCAGTTGAGCAAAGAACGGAAATCGCCAATTTTTGCATATCCGTAAAGAATTTCCTTTGACGGATTTGTCTTGAATTTTGCACCAAGATAGAATCCATAACATTGTTTCCTTAAAAAATCGTTAGTGATTTTTTTCTGCTCTTGTTCCCATACCTGCTGGCATGCATTGTATTTTCGTTGCAGAAATAACATTTTTATTTCTTGCAATACACATCGTTCGTAAAGTTTTGCATCTCTGCATTCCCGTATTTCTGTCAGTAAGTTGTCGAATGGCAGAATCTCGTCTTTGCTGTGAGGATAATACCACGGGTCTCGAAAAAGTTGTAGTGAAAGTTCCGCTTTTTTTAGTATCGTGATATAGGAGATGTAATTCTGGTTGCCTTTTGTCTTCAGAAATTTTATGAATGTATTCTTGTTGTCGGTTTGCAACATTCTCAAGAAAGCATCCAGTGGAGTCTTATAGAGAATGGTTTCTATATCTTGTAGCGATACCGACTTGCTTGTTTGCTGTTTCCACGACTCACAGTTTTTCTGTTTCCTCACACTGTCGGTGTATGAACCAATATATGTATTGATTGCGTCGTTGGACGAATAAATCGGCGTCAGCACCGGGCGTTTTATGGCACAGGTGCGGAAATAAAATGGTGCATAATCGTAGTAAAAAAAATCTACGTCACAACATGCAAATGTATTGTAGTTGGCAGCAATCAATAATAAACTGCTAAAAAATTTCCTCAATGTTTTCATAACTATATTTTGTTAAATGAACGGAATCTAAATGATAGAGAATAGTTGTGCTATTTGATGTGTTAAACGTTGTATTTATCAAGGATTTGACTTTTTGTATTGTTTGAAAATCAGGTTGTTCCGTGCGAATTTCATCGCCTAAGAATAGTTTTGCCTCCAGCGTCTCGTGAGTTTTTTCAACCTGATACCAATGTTCGTCTATTTTTTTGTAGCAACTCGAATCAAAATCAGTTGTATGTAGTATTCCTTTGAAATCTTCGTTCCTAAATAGTACTGACCATCCAAACGTGGGATAAGCAAAGTCAAGTGGCAAACTATATGATTTGATGTAATTTTTGACATCGTTCAATTTCAATATGGAGTTTTCTTCGTTGTAATTCCGTAAACCTCCTGTGTTGTAGAGCATTAACACACCTTTGTCAACGGGTGGCTTTTTTTGTGATAGTTGATGAAGTCGTATCGTGGAGCATAGTTTTTGCGTTTTGTAAAGGCGAGTTTTTGTTTCTTTGCATAATTCAAAAAAGTCATTTTGGGTAGTTTTCGTCCAGTCGCAGTCATATTGTAGTTCTTGGAATATTGTTCCAAGGTTGTTGTAGGAAAACATTGCATACACTCTATCTATAATTTTTTCTGCGTAGAGGGATTTATGCTCCATATTTGCCACTGCGTTTGTTGTGAGATAAACAACAGGGATTATTTCAATCCCGGAAGGAATGCTGTCAATAAAGCGAATGGTGGCAATAGGAATAGGAACATTGTTTTCGTCAACGTCAACATCAAACATTCTGACATATAATTTGTTGATTTTGTGCTTCCTAAGGAAATCCCTCTCATAGTCGTTCAAGACAAACGTTGTTTTCCAATAATACATTGCACGCTGATCTTTATTGTTGTACAGAGAGCTTTCGGTACTCTTATTCTGACAACTCCAGAACGATAGTAAACAAAATACAATACACGCAATTTTTTTCATCTCGTCATTTTTTTTCTACGAAAATATAACGTGATATGCGTGTAACAAAGTGATTTTTATTCGGTTGTATGAAATGAGAAAATAGTGTATGAAATGATAGGAACGAGCACAATATCATTCTCCGTACACTCTGGGTACGGTGTTGTTGCTTTTTCTGTCATAATGTACATTATTTACACCGTCTGTTCCACGTTCCACACGAACGCCCGAATGCCGACGTCGGTGTTTCTCTTGTCAAGTACTTTTGTTCAATTTGATAAAAGATTTTTAGATATTTTTCCGTTCCATTCAATTATTTTTCTAATTTTACACCAATCAATGAATTGTAGAATTTAAACAAATAATTATGTAGCAGAAAATACGTATATAGTGACATATAGAAGCGTTTAACGTTTTTTTACGATTCAGAAATCTCGACAATTTCTAAATTTTAAATCACCCAAATAGAAAGCGGAACGCTCACGAGAAATCGTGGGCTTTCTTGTTTGGGTGATAGGTAGTCGAGAACCTCTGAATCGAACAAATGAAGTTCACGATTTTTTTATGTCCTATACTGAAGGTTGAAATAGAGTGTTTAATTTAATATGTATAGTTATGAAACAATTATCTAAATGGTTATGTGTTGTGGCAATAGTGTTTATTGCTGTGGTTTCGTGTTCAACGAAATCGGATGAAATGAAGTTGATACCTGTAAAATCAGGCGACAAATGGGGATATATAAATCCGAAAGGTGAATATGTTATTAATCCTCAATTTGACGATGCTTATCCGTTTACTGATGGTGTAGCACTAATAGAAATGGATGGTAAAGTTGGGTACATTAACGAGGATGGATCGTATTTACTTTCTGCCCAATATAAAAATGGTACACCTTTTAGAGATGGATTTGCTGTTGTGGTATTGGAAGGTTCTGTACCGACTTGTATAGATAAAAAAGGAAATGTAATATTTACGTTGGATGATGCGAAACAACTATCGTTGTTTAGGGAAGGGATGGCTATTTATTACAATAATGATAAAAAATGCGGATATGTAGATAATACTGGAAAAATAATCGTTACACCTCAATTTACGTGGGGGGGAATTTTTACCGAAGATTTTGCTCTTGTAAAAAACGAAAATCAACAATATGGATTTATTGATAAAGAAGGAAAAATTGTAATAAATCCTCAATTTGAGAATGCATTTCATTTTAGAGAGGGGCTTGCTGCATTTTATAATGGGAAGCAATGGGGATTTATTGATACTAAAGGTGCGTATGTTATAAATCCTCAGTTTGATGAAGTAGGAAGTTTTGTAAATGGTTTAGCTTCTGTAAAAATAGGAAAAACATATGGATATGTAGATAAGACTGGAAAACTTGTTATTAATCCTCAATTTGAGTCTGTAGGAACATTCTCAGACAATGGTTTGGCGGCAATAAAACAAAATGGACGTTGGGGATTTATAGATACTGATGGGAAAATAGTTATAAATCCTCAGTTTGATGATGTGTCATATTTTATGGGCAAATATGCACTTGTTTTAAGTGCTGGCAAATGGGGGTTAATTGATAAAACTGGGAAATATATAGTAAATCCTCAATTTGAAGATATGCATAGCTATTTTGCATTAGACTATGGAACACATCAAGCAGTACTTTCTGATTATTATGACGCTTCTGCATTTGTTACAGCGTTTATGAAAAAAGCGGAGAATGATTTATTTGACGGTTTGGATACATCAGCTACGCTGCAAAAAGTGACTGACCATCCTTTTTATGGCGATTGTATAAATTCGTCTGATAAATATACTGCATATTGTAATGAACATCAAAAGATGGATGATAATATCACCATATATAGAACGAATTTCTTCTTCACAGATAAAATATATTCTATGGTACCTAAATATGAATATTTCTATGGATATCAATACAAAACAGGAGAGAAAAAACAATATAATTTCTCTGCTCGTCTTGATAAAATACAATACAGACTTACATTAAGTGGTGATGCATTCTCACATGGTGGTGCTATTGCTACAGCTCTGAAAAACGAGTTGGAGAAAAAATATGAAATAACAATGAGTGAAACAAAAAGTGATGAGTTGCCAGAATATGCAACATCACAATACATTTCAGAGAAAGGGAAATATACTTTTGTTATAGAAGTATATGATTCTTCCCTTGAAATATATGTGGGCATGGGTAAAAAATCTGTCAATGCAGATACTGAGACAACCGAAGAAGATTACTACAATTAAACTATTGTTGATTTGTATGGCATTTATAGTTTTAAAAATGCCATACAATTTTATTACAATCAATAATCATAATGAAGAAAAGGGTACTACTTCTTTTGTTTTTTTTCTGGATTACCTTGTTTGTTAAGGCACAGACAATCAAGGAACAATCTCTGTTTTTTGAAGATTCATGGCAACCATCAGATGAAATGTATGATATATCACCTGATTTTGGCTATGGATTGCTGAATTTTAGGGATTTAATAGTATTGGTTCATATACAAGATTTGGATTCTATTGATACGTTTTTAGATAAAAAGGGATGGAAATTAGAGGGAACAAGTGAAGACAGAACAACTGTTACGTGGTCATTTGAAAAAAACTTTTATAATCCAAAATTAGCTATGGGTTGGTTTTTTGTAACGAAAAGAGTTGGGCATGATAATTATATTGCATATAGATGTGCAAGTAAGGAAAATAAATATAGTATTCTGGATGATTTGCTGATAAATACGAAAATAAAAAAATATTATCCTACCGATATAATTGAACGTGGCTTGGATAGAGCTTTCCGAGATGATAAATATGAATTTGATTTTATTAAACAAGTAAAACGAGAGGATGAAGATGGTGCCAATATCCAATTCCAAATAGATATTTATAATTACGTACAAGAAGAAGGAAATATCATAGAGGATGAAGAAAACAATAATTCTAAGAATGTAAAAGGCGACGATATCAATTGGTATATTCGAAAATAAATAAAAACCTTCTATAAGAAATAATATGGCAAGAAACATTATCACAACGATTTTATTGAGTTTTATTCTGTTTGGGACGGTACAAGCACAAGGAATCAAGCAACAGCAAACAATGCAGAGACAACAGCAAGAACGCAAGGCAAAAGAAGAAAAAGAACGAAAAGAAAGAGAGGCACAAGAACGTGCCAAGAAGGAAAAAGGTAAACTGAAATACAATGATTTAATGACGCTTGTAAACATACAAGACCCTGATTCCATAAATACATACTTGACAAAAAAAGGATGGAAATTTAATACTGCTGGTAGTGATTACTACAATTGGTCGTTTGGGAAGGAAGCATATGGAGAAAGAGCAAATGCTTTTTTTACCGTTTGGCTTCGAAAAGGTATTAAAAACCGTATTGTATATCAAGTAAATAATCATGACCTAGAACTGAAGGAATCTATACGTAAAGATTTTTTGTCTCACGGTTTCAAAAAAGAAAATTCCTCTGTGCTTGTAAGTAGTGTTGATTTTGAATCGGTATATCGAGATGAAAAATATGAACTACGTTTTGTTAAAGACTATGATGATGTTTATTTTGTTTTTCTTGAAAATTTCAAAGAGATCATGGCATTGAAAAATAAAATGTATGAATGCCTTTTACAAGCAGATGGTGAGGAAGTGGCAAAAAATTATCAGGAAGCAATAAAATGGTATGA
>JAGCOW010000055.1 GCA_017642535.1 Bacteroidales bacterium
AACGGAAACTATTGCTTAACCGCCGTGAACTCAACAAAATGGAAGAGAAACTGAAAGACAAAGGAATAACAGTCATTGTATTGAGTATGTACATCACCCAGCGTGGATTGGCAAAAGTTGACATAGCCCTCGCCCGTGGTAAAAAACAATTCGACAAACGCGAAGACATAAAGGAACGTGACGCCAAACGCGATATGGACAGAGCAAAACGAAGATTTTAATCAATTGCAAAGGGGTTGTCTTTATTGAAGTCTGGCTGATAGTAATCGTTGCTTTCCAATTCTTGTGTCCAGCCACGTTCAAAGCCAAGTGAATCTAACTCATCCAATACAACATCGTATTCGTCTTTCGTCAAAGTCCGACATATTTCATTGTCGTTCAATGCCTTATATACAGGAAAGTATTGCGACATTAAAGAGATAAACACGTTTGTAGAACATTCTTCCGCAATCAGTCGTAAAACTCGCAAACTATTATCAACATTGTTTGGCAGCGCAAGATGACGGATAATGAGAGCCGGATTTTCGTCGGAAATCACCTCTTTTTTTTGCCTATACATTTCTTTGATTGCAGAAAGTGCCGTTTCACAATAATTGGGAATGCCCGACAGTCGCTGAGCAAGCGAATCGTTGGCATATTTCAAATCAGGAAGATAAATGTCGACAGTTCCTTCCAACGAACGAAGCGTTTCTACATTTTCGTAGCCATTGGTGTTGTATATTATTTTCGGAGAAAACCCCTTTTCGTGAACTTTCTCTATAATCAAAAGCATTTGTGGAATATGGCTCGTAGGCGACACAAAACCCAGAAATTTCACGCCCGATTGCAGAATTGCAACAATCTGATTCACAGCAACTTCATAATCAGTGATTTCATTCCGAATGACAGACTGTGGCTGACTTATCTGATAATTCTGACAATAGCAACAGCGCAAGTTACAATGCGAGAAGAACACGTTGCACACGCCATTTTCGCTTCCCTCAATAGGTTCCTCGCCCGTATGCAAACTAATGTTGGCAATATGCAATCCAGCATCAAGACGACAAAAACCCAACTGTTGCTGTTCCCTATTCACGGAACAACGATGCGGACAAAGCGTGCAATTTGTCAAATCAATCATTTCTTAAAGGTATATGCAAAAATAAAAAAGACCGTCAATATGACAGTCTTGAAATCTTAATTATTACTTTTTAATTTTTCATTCTTAATTTTCATTGTCGTTCTCGCAATAAATCAGTTCGCCGTTTATCAAGCGGAACCATTTATTACCCAACTCACGGATTTGGATTTTATCTTTAGAGAATTCATCGGAACAACAATTCTTATTATACAGAGGTTTTATCTCTTTATCCTGTGGCAAAAACGGGTCGTCGTTTATACCCAAAGTCTTTGTGTTTACAGGGTCAATACATTCGTCGTAAGAATGAAATGCACCTATAAGTTTTTCTGCACGAATCGGGCTTCCTACTATTCCAGCAGCAGTGTTATATTCACTACTGTGACTATAAATATTGCCATTTATTCCGTTAATCTCATTTATATCACCTTCGCTTTCTGGATCTGTGTTCCATCCGTGTTCGTCTGCATTGTCATTAAAATAAACCTTACCAGCACAAAATCCAAGATTATCGACACCATTTGTTGGATTATAACACAAAGTTAAAATTGAACCAGAATAACTTACTATCTTCAATGACGGGTCAAAATCCGTTTCACCCACTATAAGCATTCCACCATCACGAACGTGAATCATATTTCCCTCAATAAGACGGTCAACGGTCATCTCCCCGTCAATATACAATTTCATTGCACCACCAGAATGTTGAAAATTACCTTCGTATGCACGAATGGTAGCACAACTTCCTATTGTTATGTCCTGCCCTTGACCATTTGACTCTGTTGCAAAGCGATTTTCAATATTAAAAATACCCTTAAAATCGGCAATTTTCCCACGGAATGTAATATTATTTGCGATATAAAGACCATTGCAGTCATACGATATTCCTTCTCCTTTGCTTGAAGTAAGAATAATGTTTTTTTCGGCAACTACTGTTCCTTTATTAACAAATTTTGAATAACTATAATCTACACTTGATGTAGAAACATAAAAATTTCTACATTGTATTTCCATACCTTCTGGAATAACATACTCAGCATTTTCGTCAGAATTCATTCTAAGAGTTACATCGCCATTGTTGTCAACAGGTATATTAAACTCAACAAAAGGACCGCCATTTACACTCTTTTTTATTGTATAATTTTGTGGATATGCCACCATACTTTCATCATACACAAGCATAAACGGTTCAGAATAAGCAACATCATTATTATTTTTTATGACTTTTACTCTAAACTGCTTATTACCACCAAACGTTTCAGGTGAAGCTGGAGTATATGTAGGAATATAACTTTTCAAATCTGATGACTCAGCCGTTTTGTCAACAGTGAGAATCTCTGTTATCTCACCAGCATCGGCCTCCCAATCCTTGTCGCCATTAAGATATTGAATAACATATCGAGCAACATCACCATTACCCTCATATAAAACATCAAAGTTAAAGTCAATACGTTGTCTTACTTGAACAGCATCGGTATTTCGTATAGTCATATCAGTTGACCCGCCTATGGGGTTATCAAACTTACCCGTTGAACTGATTACATATTGTACACCGTTTGCTGTTGTTACTGTGTTTCCTTCGAACCTACTTGTTGCGGTTCCGTTAACTTCCTTAGCCGCTGCTTTATCTCTTGTTGTTAATTTACTCTTATCAATAGCCAACGAGTTTACAATATCGTTAAGCGATTCCCAACTCAAACTATTGCAGTTATTAAACATTTCAGAGATATTCGTTACGTTTCGTAAATCTGCCGTTCCCAAATTAATAGAAGTAAGAGATGTACACCCCTTAAAAAATTGTTGCATTGATGTCACCTCACTAAAGTCCCATCCTGATAAATCTATGGATTGTAACTTTAATACATCCGTACCTATTTGAAAAAGCTGATAGGTTCTACCGACTAATTTAGGTTTTATTTTATCATCTACCAATGTTGCATCATTACTATCATCGCCATCATCAACCCAATAACGCACATCGTAACCCGAATATTGGTCTCCAGTACTAATCGCATACACTATATATGGATATTGAGGATCTATGTTATTGGTTGTAGCCGTTTTCGTTGCTTCATCAGGCCAAACAACCCAGTCTTTATCATACGAGACAGACAAACACGTTCTTCTCACATAATTTCCACTTTCTATGACAGCTCTTCCTTCCGCCATTGGAATTCTCGCAAAGGAACGCATATACTTGGAATTTGCATCGGTATTAGCAACGGGACACAAAGAAGAAATTTTTCCTTTTAAATACTTAAAATTATAGGAATTATTCCCCTTCCAATTATTTCCCTCATTTACAGGATATAAAAGTTTCGCTTGCCCACAACAAAACAAGAACCCAAAGCAAAAGAATACAGACAACAAAATCCTGCACAATTCAAAATTGTCGTCATTCGTCTCATTTCGTCCATATTTGAGCTGAGTAATCATCCCTCGTTCGTATAGATTTAACCCACAAATATATACATTTTAGATATGTTTGTCTATATTTTTCCGTAAAAAGTATATTTGTAGAGATGGAGATTTTACTCAAATGGTTTTATAAGAGAAGAAATGAAAAAAAAATACTGGATTTTGTGGACGCAACGTTAGAATATACTGTGACTTGGTAATGATGTGCACATCGTCTCTACGGGAACCACCGTGATATCGCACGTGCCCCTACAAATTATCAACTATCTATTCTCAATTGAATCTCAATTCGGATAGTATTCCGTAAATGTTTTATCGCTGTAAAAAGTGACGATTTTTTCAACTTTTTTCGTCTGATTGTCTTTTGGAGGTAAAAAAACGTCGTTTTTTTGCGGTTCATCCTTTTTTTCTATAGAATCGGATGAATTTTCAGGTTCAAAAGCAGAAAACAAATCTTGTTCAACCCCCTCGTCTTGCAGACTACGAGCCATTGAGCGGGACGAACGCACTCCCGTAAGCAACCAGTTGGCGTCTATATCCTTGTATTGCTCCAATAAACTCATTATAAAATTCAACCCCGGCTTGTTACGTTTTGCTAACAAATGGGAAATACTAGAAGCTGGCACTCCCAATTTTTTTGCAAAATCTGCATTGGTTAATCCATACTCAGAAATTAAGTGAGCAATTCTGTCGTTTATCGCAAATTCGTCGTCCATATTTGTAAACTTTTCGGTTCACAAATGTAAAATAAATATTTTTAACTTTTGTAAACTTTATGAATTTACTTTTGTAAACATACTTTTGTAAAACAAAGGCATTTACAATACACAACACTCCTTCTATGCTTTATTATTATTAAAGCAATAAAGTAAATAATTTTTATAAAACATTGGTTTTTAATCAATTAAATCATAAAACACGTTAAATAACTATCATTTTACGCGAAAACCACGAAATTACCTTAAATAAATAGTTTATGTATTATATATAACTGACTGATTTTATGACTATTATATTTCTCCACACTTTACCAATTCTATGCTATGTAATAATTGTAAAGTATTGTTTATATTTGTAAATACTTTTGTAAAATCAGCGTGCTTATTTGTAAATATTTCAACAAATAATCTAGTTAACTTTTGTAAAGATTTAACAATGTGAAATTTGGTTAAAATTGTAAATATGTAAATCGAGATGAGTTTTTCTCTTTTATAATGAATTTTGAAAAAATCACGTTTTTTCTGTCAATGATACAGAATCGAGAAAAATATGGCGATTTTTTTGAAATGGATACCCTACTCTATTTTTTTACTTTTTCTCGTGAAAGAAAGGTAAAATTTAAGATCAAAATTTGTGACCTTAAAAATAGACTTGTCTTTTTTCTTGGGGAATAGCCTAGAAAATGTACCTTTGCAGTACTAAAAATTACCAAAATGAATAATATACAGCCCGTCACACCGATTTCGGTTGACAATATTAAAAGCAAAATCCACGAAATCCGTGGACAAAAGGTCATGCTCGACAGGGACTTGGCAGAATTGTATCAAGTTGAGACTAGGCGAATAAACGAGCAAGTTAAACGAAACATTTCTCGTTTTCCCGAAGATTTTATGTTTCAATTAAACGCAGATGAGTTTTCAAACTTGATATCGCAAAATGCGACATCAAAATGGGGAGGTTTAAGAAAACGCCCTTATGCGTTTACAGAACTGGGGATTGCTATGTTAAGTTCTGTTTTATCATCGGAAATCGCCATCCAAGTGAATATCAATATCATGCGGGCATTTGTAACTATGCGCCATGCTATTTCTTCTATTGCTGACCAAGATCTGAAAATAGAAAAAATCGAACACAAACTTGATTCTCTCTCGGTTTATATAGAAGACGTCCTTCGTGACCAAAACGACATCAACGATGACACAGCAACGCAATTGGAACTAATAAACCAAACACTTGCCGAACTGCATGCCGAAAATGCCGTGCTAAAAACATTCCAAGAACGAAAACCCGTAGGATTCAAAATAGAAAACCGTAAACAATAAATGTCATCACAGTTTGTGACGACATCACAATTGTCAACGGTGTGTTTGTTTGATATTTTAAGATCACAATTTGTGACCTTAAACATAAAAATCAACTCTTCTGATTCGCAAACGTCATTGCCTTTTCAATTCCCATGGTGAGGAAGGTGTAGATTGCAGTGGTCGATTTTTCGGTAATCGGAGGGATTTGCGTCTTTTCTTCTGTCGTCCATTTGCCAAGCACAAAATCTATCTGCTGGCCTTTGGCAAAATTGTTGCCCACGCCGAACCGCATACGTGGATAAGCATCAGAACCGAGCAGTTCCTGTATGTTCTTCAGCCCGTTGTGACCGCCGGCACTGCCCTTTCCCTTCATACGCAACGTACCAAACGGCAATGCGAGGTCGTCAACCAGCACAAGCACGTTTTCAATTGCGATTTTTTCCTTCTGCATCCAATAATGTACCGCTTTTCCCGACAAATTCATATAGGTGCTTGGTTTTATCATCACCAACTGACGGCCTTTGTAGCTCGCATACGCCACGCTTGCGTATCTGTCGGGGCTAAATGTGGCATTCAGCGACGTGGCCAACGCATCAACCATCACAAAACCAATGTTATGACGAGTGTCAACGTACTCGTCGCCTATGTTTCCCAAACCTACAATGAGATATTTCATCGGACTAAATTTTAGTTAAAAATATAAAAAAATCCGTTATCGAAACCGACAACGGATTTGAGTTTCAAACAATCGAACGATTATTTACCTTGTTGGTTGCTTTCGCGAGTTGCCAAAACAGAACAAACAACCGATGATTTAGGTTCTTCAATTGTCAAGCCGTCGAATGAAAGGGCTGCCAATTTGATTGACTGACCTAAACCAAGCGAAGTGATGTCGATTTCCAATTCTGCTGGTAAATCTTTCAACAAACCAGAAACGCGCATCTTACGCATTTTAACTTTCAACTTACCACCAAGTTTCACACCTTCTGCGTGACCAGTGATTTTGATTGGCAATTTCACTGCAAATGGCTTATCGTCAGAAACTTCCAAGAAATCAACGTGAAGAACGTTGTCAGTTACTGGATGGAATTGAATTTCCTTTACGATTGCCTTGTGAGCTTTGCCATCAAGGTTCAAGTTTACCACATACACGTTTGGAGTGATGAACACTTTGTCGAATGCTTTTGCCTCAACAGTGAAATTCGTGTTCTCGCCTGCTCCGTACAATACACATGGAATCAAACCTGCTTCACGTAAATGTTTTGATTCTTTTTTACCAAGATTGGTTCTTGATTGACCTGCTAAATCTATTGTTAACATATTACCTAATTTTTGTGCTACTTATGTCTGAGACATCCATCACACGGGTTAATATTTATTTTTTCGGGTGCAAAGATACATTTTTTTATAATACTGCAATGATTGCCAACGATTTTATATAAAAAAAGCTACGGGAAAACCCATAGCTTTGTGGAGCTGCGGAGATTCGAACTCCGGTCCGGACAAGTACCGAAAATGCTTTCTACATGCTTATTCCGCCTTTGATTGTCGGGTGGCAACTGAGGACGAACACCCTATTGACACCGTATCTTGAATAAATCTCGGAAAAACGCACAAGAATTGTCTTTCCTATTCCTTATTTACAGCACCGCAGACTCAGACGACTAAGGACGTGCCTTCTGTGCGATGTCTCGCCGCTATTCCTTGAATAGCGTAAAGCCAATCTACTATACTTCGATTAGGCAGCAAGAGCAAAGTTTTCTTCGCCAGTTATTGTTTTGGAGTGTGGTTGTGCGGGACAAACCCCATGGCCCGACATGCTTACATTCCCTGTAAACTCCCCGTCAAATCCAGTCAACCCCAAGAAATGTTTTGCAAAGATACACTTTTTGCATGCCGAAATCAAGGTTTTTATATAAGTTTCTTTATTATATTTGCAGAAACTATTATGTATGTACGGCTATGGCTAAGCAAGAAAAAGGTTTAATTGCAAAGATATTGCACTTTGTCACCGTTGAAGTTTGGAGCATCAACAAAAAGAAAATCTCTGATAAAAAATTCAAATGGATTCGTCTTTTGCAAATCGTGATTCTTTCGGGTAAAGGATTCCTACAAAAACGTTGCGTGGAGAAGGCCTCGGCCCTCACCTATTACACGGTTTTGTCGCTCGTGCCGCTTGCCGCCATGGCATACGGAATAGCGAAAGGTTTCGGTTTCGACCAATATCTGGAAGATTATCTTATTTCGCTCTTTTCCGACAAACAGGACATTGTCGATATGATTCTGGAATTCAGCGAGTCAATGTTGGCACGGACGCAAGGCGGACTCATTGCCGGCGTCGGTATTGTGGTATTACTTTGGTCGGTCATCAAGGTAATGAGCAACATCGAGAGCGCATTCAACGAAATTTGGTCTGTTGATAAGCAACGTACCATCACACGTAAACTGAGCGATTACATAACGATTGTGTTGCTCGCTCCGTTCTGCCTCATCATTTCGTACAGCGTAACCTCCTACATCACCGACTGGGTGGCAAATATGGCTCTCACCGTTGATTGGGTGAACCGTTTCAACGGACTTATATCCTTCGGTATGAACCTGTTACCATACAGTTTGCTGTGGTTTTCGTTTGCATTGCTCTACATTGTGATGCCAAACACCAAAGTGCAGTTCAAGGCGGCTTTCATAAGCGGTATCGTTACAGGAATTGCGTTCCAGATAGTGCAGTATTTTTACTTCAAATTCCAGATTGGCGTATCAAACTACAACGCCATCTACGGTAGTTTCGCCGCTATTCCGTTGTTCCTCGTGTGGTTGCAGATGTCGTGGACAATCATTCTCGTCGGCGCCGGCATGGCATATTCCATCCAAAATGTGAAAAATTTTGAATACGAACTCGAGGTTACGCAGTTGAGCACAGGCCTGAAGACAAAATTGGCACTGCTCATCCTTCATTCCATAACGGAACAATTCAAGAAAGAATTGCCTCCGCAAACATCGTTGGAAATCAGCGAATCAATCGACTTGCCACATAGAATTACCAAGATGATTCTCACCACGATGACAAATGCGGGACTTATTCACGAAGTGAAGACCGACGATGAAAAAACGTTCGCCTACGCCCCTGCATTCCGCATCGACAATATGAACATTGAACATTGCATCCGACGGATTCAAAACGCTGGAATCAACGAGATTGAGTTCAAAGATGACGAAACGTTCCACAAAATTTCGGCAATTGTTGACGGATTCAAAATACCTGAAAACATTGAAATTAATAATATTTAGAATCGATTGTCAACTCAACTCTCAACTCTCGTCTCTAATCTCTCAACTTTCAAAATGAAACGCTTTGCCTTCATACTATTTCTTGTCTTTCCGTCGTTTTTGTCGGCACAGGTTGAAAACGGAAGGAAATATCTGAACGACTTATGTTCCGAACGGATGCACGGTCGCGGTTATGTGAACAACGGCATTCAAAACGCCGAAAAATATATCAAACAAAAATTTGAGTCGTTCCAATTGCAAAATCTGTTCGACGAAGGAGGATCTGCTGTAACCTACCCAGTAAACACCTTTCCCGACAAACTGCAACTTACCGTTGACGGTGTGCAACTCACCGCAGGGACGGATTTTATGATTGACGCAATCAGTGGTGGCGGAATAGCCACATTAAAATGTATTCCGTTCAACAAAAAGGATTTGCAAGATATTTGCACAGGAAACAACACAAGTGCGCTGAAAGAAAAATATAAATCAAAATATGCCCAAAACTGCTTGATTTTCGACGAAACAGACACAACGCTGACCGCACAACAAAAAGAAATAATCAACAATTGGATTACGCTTGACTTAGTGTGGAGCGAAATCTACTCCATCGGGGCAATCATTAAAATCACAAACCAAAAACTGACGCAAAACATTGCCAGCGTGTGTGGAAACACACCATATTTCATCGTGTCCGACAAAAGTTTGAAATCAAAAAACATAAAAAACATCACATTTGACGTAACACAAAAACTTGAAACTATAACTTCAAATAATATTTGTTATTATATTGAAAATGAACAATCTAATAAATCAATATATTTCACTGCGCATTATGACCATTTGGGACAATTCGGTCCAGTAACCTACAATGGAGCAAACGACAATGCGAGTGGCGTGGCTCTTATGCTCACGCTGGCAGAATACTTTCAAAAACACAAAGACGAAATTCCCGTCAACCTCTACTTCATCGCTTTTACGGGTGAAGAACTTGGAATGCTTGGTTCCAAGGCATTTGTGAACGACAATTTATATATGGATTGCGACGGCTGTGATTTTGTCATCAACCTCGATTTGGTCGGCACGGGCGACGACGGCATTTGCGTGGTAAACGGAAAGGTGTTCGACAAAGAAATGTCGCTGATACAGAAAATCAACGACGAAAACAACTATTTCAAACACATTCAAGTTCGTGGCGAGGCCTGCAACAGCGACCACTGCCCGTTCTACAAGAAAAATATTCCCTGTTTCTACATTTACACCAAAGGCGGCACACAGGCATATCACGACATAAATGACAATGCCGACCAGCTTCCGCTCACGAAATTCAACGAATTGTTTGAATTGTTGGTTGAATTTGTGAAGAAATATTAATAACTCTTTCGCTTATTTTAATCTCTTTTTCCAAGAAATTGTATTTTTGTGACACAATTACAAAAACAATGGAGAAAATCATCATTTTAGACTTCGGCTCGCAGACGACACAGCTTATCGGACGCCGTGTCCGCGAATTGGACATGTTCTGCGAAATCGTTCCCTACAACAAGTTTCCGAAAGACGACAAGGACGTAATCGGTGTAATCCTGAGCGGCTCGCCATTCAGCGTATATGACGAAAAAGCGTTCAAGGTTGACCTGACTGACATTCGTGGAAAATACCCTATCCTCGGCATCTGCTACGGTGCACAGTTTATGGCTCAAACCTACGGCGGAAAAGTTGAATCGGCGGGAACTCGTGAATATGGACGTGCTAATCTGTCATCGTTCGACAAGTCTAATCCATTGTTACAAGGTTTCGACGAAAATTCACAAGTTTGGATGTCACACGGTGACACAATTACCAGACTGCCAAACAATTGCAAAAAAATTGCATCAACAAGCAAGGTTGAATTTGCAGCATATCAATTCGAAGGCGAAAAAGTTTGGGGCGTGCAATTCCACCCTGAAGTGTTCCACTCCGTACAAGGTTCATTATTATTGAAAAACTTCGTGGTGAACATTTGTGGCGGTCATCAAACGTGGAGTCCTGCTTCATTTGTGGAAACTACCGTTGCCGAACTTCGTGAACAAATTGGTAACGACCGTGTAATCCTCGGTCTGAGCGGCGGTGTGGATTCATCAGTTGCTGCTGTTTTATTGAATAAGGCAATCGGCAAAAATTTGACTTGTATTTTCGTGGATCACGGAATGCTCCGCAAAAATGAGTTCAAAAACGTGCTCCACGACTACGAATGTCTTGGTTTGAACGTGATTGGCGTTGATGCGAGCGAAAAATTCTTCAAAGAACTTGAAGGCGTGACCGAACCAGAACGCAAACGTAAAATCATCGGTGCCGGTTTCATCGACGTGTTTGATGCAGAAGCACAGAAAATCACTGATGCAAAATGGTTGGCACAAGGCACCATCTACCCTGATAGAATCGAAAGTTTGAGCATTACGGGTATGGTTATCAAGAGCCACCACAACGTGGGCGGTTTGCCAGAAAAAATGCACCTAAAACTTTGTGAACCATTGAAATGGTTGTTCAAAGACGAAGTTCGCCGTGTTGGTCGCCAACTTGGTATGCCAGAACATTTGATTACTCGTCACCCATTCCCTGGTCCTGGTTTGGCAGTTCGTATTTTGGGCGACATTACCCGCGACAAAGTACGTATTTTGCAAGATGCCGACGATATTTTCATTCAAGGTCTCCGCGATTGGAAAGTAAAACTTTCTGGCGAAGAAGCTCGCAAGGTGCTTGCCGCTGGTGTGCCTGCAAATATGACAAACGGTGAAATCGAAGTTTCGCTCTACGACCAGATTTGGCAGGCAGGTGTTATCTTGTTGCCAATCAAGAGCGTGGGCGTCATGGGCGATGAACGTACCTACGAACGTGCCGTTGCACTCCGTGCCGTAACCAGCACCGATGCAATGACGGCAGACTGGGCACATCTCCCCTACGATTTTATGGCAAAAGTTTCAAACGACATTATAAATAAAGTAAAAGGCGTGAACCGCGTCTGCTACGACATTTCATCGAAACCGCCTTCAACAATTGAGTGGGAATAATCTGAAAACGAGCATTTTATGAATTTCACAGGAATCATCATCGCCATTTGCACGTTTCTCACAATCGGCATTTGGCATCCTATTGTCATCAAGGCGGAATATCGTTGGGGAACGCACTGCTGGTGGACTTTTCTCATAATAGGCATAGTATGCATAATCGGAGCTTTGTTCATTGAAAGCACAATACTTTCGGCCGTCGTCGGTGTGTTTGGCGCATCGGCACTTTGGGGAATTGGCGAATTGTTTTCTCAGAAAAAACGTGTGGAACGAGGCTGGTTTCCGATGAATCCAAAACGAGCACACGAATACGAGAAAAAATAACAGGAAATGCAAGTCGAAGGTATCCTTTTAATCATATCATTATTGTTCTTCGTCAGCATTATTGCAGACAAGGCGGGATATAGATTCGGAGTGCCTTCATTGTTGTTATTTTTGGCAGTGGGAATGCTTTTTGGCTGCGACGGACTTGGCATCGAGTTCGACAACATTGAAATAGCACAGGCAGTCGGCACCATCGCATTGTGTGTCATCTTGTTTTCGGGCGGAATGGACACCAAAATTGACGACATCAAACCCGTAATGAAACAAGGAATTGTACTTTCAACCGTCGGTGTATTTTTAACGGCATTGTTTACCGGACTCGCCATTTGGTGGATTTTAGGACTGACGCACGAAGCAATCGGTTTCGGACTGGCAACCTCGCTCCTCCTCGGTGCCACAATGTCATCGACCGATTCTGCCTCGGTTTTCTCTATCTTGCGAGCCAAAGGATTACGATTGAAAAACAACCTGAAACCAATGCTTGAATTGGAAAGCGGTAGCAACGACCCGATGGCTTACGTACTGACAATCACATTGTTAAGCATTGTAAAATCCAACGACGACCCGAATTACTTTCTTGCCATAGTAAAAGTCGTTATGCAACTCATAATCGGTGGAATAATGGGATATGCAATGGGGAAACTTATCTTATTCTTAATCAACAAATTAAATATAGAAAATGATTCGCTCTATCCTATTTTGGTTCTTTCAAGTTGTATTTTCATATTCTCGGCGACGTATTTCCTACACGGCAATTGCTACTTGGCGGTTTACATTGGCGGATTGATTATGGGAAACAACAAAATCGTACATAAAAAATCTACCATCAAATTCTTCGACGGTCTCACGTGGCTGTTCCAACTGATTATGTTCTTGATTTTGGGACTGCTTGTAAAACCTCACGAACTGATTCCTATAATTGTTCCAGGTTTAATTGTGAGTTTTTTAATGATATTCGTGACACGTCCGCTGTCGGTATATTTATGTCTTATGCCTTTCAGGCGAATGCAGAACAGAGACAAAATGTTTGTTTCGTGGGTAGGTCTGCGTGGTGCGACACCAATTATTTTCGCCATCTTAAGTTTGAAAGCCGACATACCTAATGCAAACGTGTTATTTAACATTGTTTTCTTCTGCACGCTTGTATCATTAATACTTCAAGGCACTTCGCTTACCCGTGTTGCAAAATACTTGCACGTCATAGGTAACCCTAAAGGGTTGAAGAAACCGGAGAACTTCGACATTGACTTACCCGATGAAATCAAATCGGTTGCGACAGAAATAAATATCACGTCGGAAATGCTCAAAAAAGGAAATCGTTTGATGGACATCAAATTTCCAGAAAAAACATTGGCAATTATGGTGAAAAGAGATGCTGGATTTTTTGTCCCTACGGGAAAAACGGTATTGAAAGAATCTGATAAAATCCTTGTTATTACTGATAATTCTGAGCAATTGGAGAAAGCTCTGAATATCCCATCCGAAACAATAAGCGAGAATTCCCTCTAATTTTGTTTGCGATGTTTTGCTGCCAATTGACCACAAGCAGCAGCAATATCACGACCTTTGGAATAACGCACGTTCACAATCAGATTCAGACCTTTGAGAAAATTCACAAAAGCGTCAAGTGCTTGTCTATCAGACTTTTGATACGAAGCTGCTTTATGCGGATTAAACTCTATCACATTGATTTTCACAGGAAAACGTTTTGTAAATTCAGCCAAGTCACGAGCGTTCTGTAACGAATCATTCACTCCTTTCAACAACATATATTCAATGGTAATACGATTGTTGGTCTTTTCGTGATAATATGCTAAAGCATCGCTTAATTTGGCAATCGGATTCGTCTTATTGATAGGCATCAATTGCGTGCGAAGCAAATCTTTCGGAGCATGCAAGGAAACAGCCAAATTGCAGGGAAATCCGTTGTCGGCGAGTTTAATGATGTTCTTAATGATACCCGAGGTTGACAATGTAATTCTTGACGGAGCAAGACCTACCGTTTTAGGGTCAATCAGTCGTGCAACAGATTGTGTAACAGCGACATAATTCATCAACGGCTCTCCCATTCCCATATATACGATATTGGAAATGCCATTGCCCATATGTTGCTGCGCGTATGAGTCCATTACAAAATATTGGTCAGTAATTTCGCCAACAGAAAGATTGCGAGTAAAACCCAACGAAGCCGTTGCACAGAATGTACACTGCATTCCACAGCCAACTTGCGTCGATATGCACGCCGTCACCCTATCTTTTGCTGGAATGAGTACGCCTTCAACAATATTGCCGTCGTTTAACGAAAAAGCGAATTTACAAGAGCCATCGGAACTTTTTTGAGGAGTGGCAATTTTTACCGTCTGAAAAAAATAGGTTTCTGCCAATCTATCACGGAGCGTTTGCGAAAGATTTGACATTTCGTTGAAATTTCGTACACGTTTTGTCCAAATCCACTGATAAATTTGGGTTGCACGGAATTTTTTCTCACCTAATTCTTCGAGGGAACGGCTCAACTCGTCAAACGACAACGATAAAATATCTTGTTTCATCACTTTTTTTTCTGCAAAAGTAAAAAATCTCGTGTATAGGCAAAAAAAAAGGACTCCGAAGAGTCCTTCTTTCTTTCAGCAGAATGAATTATTTTACTAAATCAGCCAAAGCTTTTCCTGCTTTAAATTTAGCAACTTTCTTAGCTGCAATCTTGATTTCTTTACCAGTTTGAGGGTTACGTCCTTTTCTAGCAGCTTTCTTTTGTACTGAGAAAGTACCGAAGCCGATCAATTGAACTGAGTTACCTTTTTTCAAACTTTCAGACACAGCTGCTACGAATGCGTTAACAGCTTTTTCTGATGCAGCTTTAGTTAAAGCTGTTTTCTTTGCGATTTCTGCTACTAATTCTTGTTTATTCATAATTTAAAAATTTAAGTTAATAAAATAATTAGTTTAAAAATTTCTTTGTTTTTCAACTACTACAAAAGTACGATTTTTTCAATAACTACCAAGCTTTTTGCAAGTTTTTTCACTTTTTTTTTGATTTTTTTTGCATTTCGCCCATTTTTTACAACAATTTGCTCGCCAATTCGGCCAATTCACTCCTTTCACCCTTCACCAAATTCATATGAGCAAACAATTTTTGTCCTTTCATTTTTGCACTCAAATGTGACAAACCATTTGAAAAAGAATCCAGATATGGAGAGTCAATTTGTTGAATATCGCCTGTAAAGATGATTTTCGTTCCTTCACCAGCACGGGTAATAATCGTTTTAACCTCGTGTGGTGTCAAGTTTTGTGCCTCATCAATAATAAAGAACACGTGCGAAAGTGAGCGACCACGAATATATGCCAATGGAGAAATTTCGAGCGAGCCATCACGCAACATACCGTCAATCATATCGATTTTAGCTCCGTTGTTACGAAGATTTTGCTTTATGACTTGCAAATTATCGAACAAAGGCAACATATACGGTTTGATCTTGTCCTTCTCGCCTCCCGGCAAATAGCCCAAGTCCTTGTTTCCCAAGGCAACAATGGGACGAGCAAGTAAAATCTGGTCAAAATATTCGTGTTGCTCCAAAGCAGCGGCAAGTGCCAACAGAGTCTTACCCGTGCCGGCCGTTCCCGTAAGAGCCATCAATTGTACATCCTCATTCATCAATGCGTGCATGGCAAATGCCTGCTCCGAATTACGAGGTTCAATGCCCATCACCCTATGTTTATTTACCCGAGAAATTTGGTTGGTAATAGGATTATAGTATGCCATAACAGAATTGGTTCCGTTCGATAGCATGAAATAATCGTGGGAATCAGGTTTTGGAATACCGATTTCCTCGGGAGTTACTACATTATTATTAGTATTCTTTGCATACAATTTATTAATGTATGTGATATCTATATTGTCAAATATCCGTATCCCCTCTTCAATTCTTCCCAAATCACGAATTTTGTCATTTTGAAAATCCTGGGCAATCAAACCGATGGATTTTGCCTTCATACGAAGGTTTATATCCTTTGAAACCATTATCACAACACGGTCGGGATGTTCCGCTTTCACCGTTACCGCAGTTGCAATAATGCGATGATCGGGAATTTGTTCCTCGAAGGCCTGTTTTACTATTTCGGGGTATTTAGCAATTGTTTTCACGAACAAACGTCCCATTCCTTCTCCAAGAGAAACGCCTTCCGAGAAAATCTTCTCGTTTGCCAAAGCATCTAATTCTCGAGTGAAATTTCGGCAATTCCATCCTAATTCATCGTTGTTCTTCTTGAATTTATCCAATTCTTCAAGCACCGTGATGGGAATCACCACGTCGTTTTCCTGAAAAGCATAAATTGCTCTATTATTATGTAAGATGACATTTGTATCTAAAACAAAAATTTTCGGTTTCTTTTCTGCCATAATTATAGTTTCTAAAAAGAATTTCATAAAAATACAAAAATCTTTATATAGTACGCACTTTGGACCGTTTTTTTTTACTTGATATGCTTCATTTCACCTTTTATTTTCACAAATTTCGATAAAACTGCACTTTTTGCTCAAAAACATTTTGAGAAAACAGTTTTTTGCAAACAGAAAACGAAGAAATTCTTATCTTTGCACGAAAATTTTTGAAGTATAACGTAAAACATATAGAAATGAGAAAGAAAGCTCTGCTTATGATTCTTGACGGATGGGGTTTCGGAAACAAGACAAAATCCGATGTCATTAGTTCTACACCCACTCCATACTGGGATTCTTTATTGAAAAATTATCCCTATTCTCAACTCCAAGCTTCTGGTGAAAATGTAGGTTTGCCAGACGGTCAGATGGGTAACTCCGAAGTTGGCCACTTGAATATTGGTGCTGGTCGCGTAGTATATCAAGACTTGGTGAAAATCAATCGTGCGTGTGCCGATAATTCCATTATGGAAAACAAAGAAATCAAGAATGCTTTCTCTTATGCAAAAGAGAACGGAAAACAAGTTCATTTTATGGGTTTGGTTTCCAATGGTGGCGTTCACAGTTCTCTTGACCATCTGTTCAAATTGGTGGAAATTGCAAAAGCATATAATATCGAAAAGACTTTCGTTCACTGCTTTATGGACGGTCGTGACACTGACCCCAAGTCTGGTAAGGGTTTCATAGAACAACTTGAAGCTCACTTGGCTAAAAATACAGGTAGCATCGCAACGATTATTGGTCGTTTCTATGCAATGGACCGCGACAAACGTTGGGAACGTATCAAAATTGCGTACGATATGCTTATCAACGGCGTTGGTAAAAAAGCAACGAATATGGTGCAGGCAATGCAAGAAAGTTACGATTCTGACTGTGCTGAACGCAAAGGTACTGACGAATTTGTTGAACCAATTGTTAACGCAAACGTTGACGGTCGCATAAAAGAAGGCGACGTGGTGATTTTCTTCAACTATCGTAATGACCGTGCAAAAGAATTGACTATCGTTCTTTCTCAGAAAGATATGCCAGAAGCAGGAATGAAGACAATTCCTAACATACAATATTATTGTATGACTCCATACGATGCTTCGTTCACGGGCGTTCACATCTTGTTTGACAAAGAAAACGTACAAAACACGCTTGGCGAATATGTTGCAAATCTTGGAAAGAAACAGTTACACATTGCCGAAACGGAGAAATATGCTCACGTAACATTCTTCTTCAACGGCGGTCGCGAAACGCCTTACGAAAACGAAGACCGTATCTTGGTCCCTTCTCCAAAGGTTGCCACATACGACTTGAAGCCAGAAATGAGTGCTTACGAGGTAAAAGACAAATTGGTCGAAGCTATTAAGACTGACAAATACGACTTTATCGTTGTAAACTACGCAAATGGCGATATGGTCGGTCACACAGGTATATACTCAGCAATTGAAAAAGCTGTCGTTGCCGTTGACCAATGCGTGAATGAAACTGTTGAAGCAGCAAAATCAATGGGTTACGAAACAATCATCATTGCCGACCACGGAAATGCCGACAATGCAATCAATCCAGACGGAACGCCTAACACGGCTCACTCATTGAACCCTGTTCCTTTCGTATATATCAGCACTAACAAAGATGCCAAAGTTGAAAACGGTATCTTGGCTGACGTTGCTCCTTCTATCTGCCATATTTTAGGCATTGAGCAACCAAAAGAAATGACGGGAAAAAATCTGATAAAATAAGAGATTGAATTCTCCTAAAAACAAAAACGTAGGTTCTTAATGAGAATCTACGTTTTTTTATTCCATAACTGTCAATTATTTATAGAACTCATACTCTTGCTTGAACACATTGTGACATAGGTCTTCAAGCACAATCTTCAAGGTATGTTTTTTGCCAAATTCCATTCTTGCACGGTCAAACCAAAGGAAAACTGCCCCACTTTTTGAATCATAGTCAAGAATTTGCCAAACGCCATCAATATAAGCATTGTATTTCGCAACGCCAGAATAATTGTCGGCCATCTTAAACAATATAAAACTCTGATTGGTCATATCGTTTAATTTTTCTTGACTAATTTTTATGCTTGGAGCAACAGTGTCAACCACAACGGCGAATTTTCCTCCCGTTTTAATAAACGCATGGGCACAACCTTCGTCGTCAAAACGCGTCATTATTGGTGTCTTTTTACCACAATTCTCTATAATTCCCTTTCCTTGCAACGAATCCGGCAAATTGTAAGGAATAATGATTTCAGCCGATTTTTTAAAAATAACTTGGTCGGTCTCAACTTTATACTGTTTTGAGAAATAGCGTTTCTTCGGATTCGACTCGTCCACCGTCACAGTACAGGTGAAATCGCTAAAAAACGTACGTGGTTTTGCCTTGAACTGAAATTTCTCATACGTATAAATAAATGTATCGGCACAACTATTGAGTCGCTTTGTCGGCATGGTTCTCACGTCAAGCGAATCAATAGTATTTTGTTGCAGACGAAGCACTATCGATGCCATATTTCCAGCAACGTCCGTCGCACGGATCTCGCATTGGGCAGAATCATTTTCTGTCGTTTGGTAGATGCCGTTATTCACCAATTTCGTGTAGATTTTCAAGTCATTGTTAGGTTCCACCCACATTCGTTCATAATTCCGTTTGGAGCGAAGCCGTTCCTCATAATCAATCAGACTATTTATGTCGTTTGTCGTGGAAAAATCCACTTCGTCAATCGTGCGAGAATATATCGTCTGATTGTTACAAATCAAAGAAACCGTATAGAATCCATAAATATTCGACTGATCTGGCATATAGTCATATCCTTGCACCGAAAAGCCAATATTACCCCATACGGTAATTGGATCTTTCAACACAAACACGCCGTTTCCCTTCGAAACAGTCTCAAAATACTGATTTTTCTGCGTATGATTCACAAAACTGTTCGTATCCATTGGATACACGCCAATACGAAGAATTTTCGGACGAGATATATCACGAATGTTGTAAAACAGCAATGGATTCAAGGCATGCTGATTCTCGGTTTTCCGTATCTCAAAATGCAAGTGCGGTCCGCCCGAACTACCCGAATTTCCCGACAAAGCAATCTGTTGACCTCGTTCCACAGGAATTTGTCCAGGCATAAAACTCATATCCACCGTTTGAACGTGTTTCTCATACTGGTAAGCCATAACCAACGAATCCACACGGGAATCAAGCACTTTTAGATGAGCGTACACCGACGTGTATCCATTGGGATGAGTCACATACAAAACACGACCATAGCCGCCAGGAGTAATTCCCACACGCGAAACGTAGCCAGAATCAACGGCACGGACGACTTTCCCCTCAACCTTGTCAGTCTTGAAATCCAATCCCGAATGAAAATGATTCGGACGCAATTCTCCGAAATTTGCCGACAAATATGGTGGACGCAAATCAAGCGGGAACAAGAAATTTTGAGCATATATATATGGTGCGACACAAAAAGCACCCAATAACAACACGATTTTTCGTAACATACACAATCTCTATTCTACCTCTGCGAAGGTATTTGTATTTTACGTTGCTTGCAAATGAAAATATGAACGATTTACAAACAAAACTTTGACAATAAAAGTAAAATCATACCTTTGTACAAAATTCAATAAAAGAATGGAAGATTTTAAGAAGCTTTGGAAATATTTACGTTTTTACAAGAAAAACCTTGTTCTCGTCTTTATTTTTAACCTTTTTGGAGCTATTTTCTCATTTGGTATGGTTGCCGTCCTCATACCATTCCTGAACGTGCTTTTCGACAACACACAAGCCATATATACACTACCAGAAACATTTGAATTCACGAAAGAGTGCATCCTACAAACGTGCAATTACTATCTGACGTTGGTCATTGAACGTTGGGACAAGCCGACCGCTCTCCTATTGCTTTGTGCCATATTGGTAGGTGTAACGTTCTTGAAGGATTTCTTCGACTTTTTCGGTAAATATTTCAACATACCCGTTGTGAACGGCGTTCCACGCGACATTTATAATCAAGCATATCGAAAAATTCTGACGTTACCAGTGTTCTTCTTCACCAACGAACGTAAAGGCGACATAATGTCGCGTATGTCGTCCGACATCACGGTAGTAAGAAATAGTATGGTTTATTTTATTGATTTTATAAAAAACCCATTATATATCGTTATTTATTTCGTTGGTATTGTCATTATTAGTTATCAACTTACCATTATTGTGCTTTTGTTGCTTCCTGTTATGGGAATCATTACGGGGAAAATTGGTAAGAGTTTGAAGAAAACTACCAGCAAGACGCAAGAATTACAAGGAGACATACTTGTTTATATTGACGAGACTTTGTCGGGCTTGAAAATCGTGAAGATTTTTAACGGCATCACACAAATGCGTGAAAAATTTGAGTCCCGGAGCGATGCCCACTACAAGGCGATGAACAGAGTGAATCGCAAGAACAACCTTGCTCACCCGCTCACCGATTTTCTCATTGTTTTGTCGCTGTCGTTTGCCGTATATCTTGGTGGGTCGTTCGTTTTGGACCCCAATAATAGTATGACAGCAGAATCTTTTATCGCATTCCTTTTGGCATTCACGCAAATCACCAGTCCGGCGAAATCATTTACGGCCGCATTTTATAATGTAAAACAAGGCGCCGCCGGAATCGACAGAATTGAAAAAATCATTTATGCCGAGGCAAAAATTGCCGAATTACCTGATGCAAAAGAAATAAAAACCTTCTCACAATCAATTGAGTTTAAGAACGTTACATTCAGTTATAACAAAGAACGGACTATTCTCAAAGATATCTCGTTCAAAATCCCCAAAGGAACGTCTGTCGCTTTAGTTGGTCAGTCAGGTTCGGGAAAGACGACCATAGCCAACCTGATTCCACGTTTTTATGAGCCACAGCTTGGGTGCATAACCATTGACGACACACCAATCCAAAACTTCAAACTCGACGATTTACGTGGACTTATAGGTATTGTAACCCAAGAATCCATCTTGTTTAACGACACTGTTTTCAATAACATTGCATTTGGTATAAAAAATCCGGATAGAGAAAAAGTGATCGAGGCGGCAAAACTTGCCAACGCACACGATTTCATCATGCAGATGGAAAATGGTTACGACACGAACATTGGCGACCAAGGCGGAAAACTTTCAGGCGGTCAGCGACAACGCCTTTGCATTGCCCGTGCCATTATGAAAAACCCAGAAATCCTCATTCTTGACGAAGCCACGTCGGCACTCGACACAGAATCGGAACGACTGGTACAAGATGCGTTGGCAAATTTAATGAAAGACAGAACCTCGTTGGTCATCGCTCACCGACTATCGACCATAAAGAATTCCGACAACATTCTTGTTATGAACGAAGGTCGCATTGTGGAATCGGGAAAACACGAAGAATTGATAGAACTGAACGGTGCATACAAACGCCTGCACGACTTACAGTTGATTTAAAACAATCGGTTTTTAATATGTTAATAACTCTTGCCACAAAAGGTCAATATTATTTCATAAAACAACTATTTTTGAAATTGGAAAGATAAAATAGAAAGATATGGATAATTACAATGACAAGGAGGAAGTGTTCTCAAAGCCAGTAAAAGCTGGTAAAAGAACATATTTTTTCGATGTGAAGAAGACAAAAAACAACGATTATTTCTTGACAATAACTGAAAGTAAACGTGTTTTCGACACAGAAGACAAGCCAACGTATGAAAAGCACAAGATTTTCTTATATCAAGAAGATTTCGAGAAATTTGTTGCTGGAATGAACGAGGCAATAGAATTTGTTGCCACCGAAAATCCGAATTTCGTTCCTCGAAGCGAATCACACAAAGATGATTCAGAATTTGGTTTTTAATTTATTGAGCTGGTTATTTTGACCAGCTCTTTTTTTATACATTATACTATGAGCAAGATTAAAAGTTTAGTTTCCATCAGCGACTTCGACCCCGAAGAATATCTGAAGATATTGGAACTTGCAGCTAAATTCGAAGCAAACAGTTACAAAAATCTATTGAATGGTCACGTCATTGCCTCGTTGTTTTTCGAGCCATCAACCCGTACCCGACTCAGCTTCGAAAGTGCCATAAACC
>JAGCOW010000056.1 GCA_017642535.1 Bacteroidales bacterium
CTTGTTTTTCGAAGCAAATCGCGAAATCGGAATAGAAATCCCGTGCCAGCCTTCGCCTACAGAGATTCTGTCGCCCTGCAACTCGCACTCAATATCATTGTCGGCATTCACTAACATAATCATCAATGTCGTTCGCTCGCAATATTCAGGATAACCGTACATAAACAAGTTGATATACGTCGTTGCCGTGTCGACCAACGTGATTGGATAAAATCCTGCTGCCCAGTTATTTACCTGCTGGAACGTAAATCCCATTCCGTCAACATACCATTTCCCGCCCGAATCGTGTCCTGCAAGCACACAATATTTCTTTCCTTCGGGAACTACTTCAACGCCAGTAGTTTCTGTCTTTATTTTTGACGTGGCACCTTCGTTGGTGTAAAGTTGTTCCACATTATCCCAATTGGCCACCATGCAGAAATCTTTTGAAGTAAACGTCTCGTCAACGGCTGCGGCAATTTTCAACGTCGCCTTGCTCGTGTCAACACCTTCGAAATCGACGAACGTCAATGTTATAGTACAACTTTCACCGTCCTTAAATGATTCTTCTCCAGCAGATTCCTCTGATTTACCGAACAAGTCAATGTTGAATTTTTTCTTCAACACGTCCGACGGGAAATATTTTTCACCCGTCTCGCTGCTGTTTCCTGCCCAGACAACGTCCTTCAATGATTTTGAGGTTCCCGTTATTTTTTCTGTCTTTTGCGACACATTTCCTTTTATTTCAATTTCCCACGATGTTTCCACATTCCATTCGCCCTTAAACGTAAGCACGTCGCCGTTGGCAAAATCCAGCGAAATCGTGTCGGCACCGTCCGAAACCAAGTCGAACCCTTCTATCATTTCCAACTTTGCCGCCGACGACCAAATATCGTCGCCTTCGTCGCACGAAGTGAACAGTCCTGCAAAAGGAATCAGCAGCAAACTATATACAATCTTTTTTCTCATCATCCTAATTATAAACATTGAACAATGGTTTTCCCGTCGTCACTATGAAATAGTCAACGGCCGCCTTTGCCGCGCATTCCGTTCCGTCAACCGAGAACAAGGAATATCCCGCTTCGGTTATGTTTGAATAATCAAACGGAATCCCCGTTTCGTTTTCGGTCTCTTTCAACTTTGAAAATGAAAGCGAAATGCCGTGCCAGCCCGGTTCGGTTATTTTTATTCTATCGTTGAAACCAATCTTATTGCCGTTTTTATCGCTGAACATTACGTAAATCGTCGAATTTGAATAATATTCAGGATAACCGTACAAAAAGAAATTGATGTAGTTACTACCAATATTTTTTGTGTCGATTTTCAACGGAGCTTCGGAAATTGTCAAGATATTTCCTGACAAATAATATTTTCCACCATCTTCGTAACCGCTGATTTGCAGATAGTTATCGCCTTGCGGAACAAGAATGCCCTCGTCGGCGAATGTGCGTTTTTGCGTTGCAGGCAATTCCACACCGTCTTCTACCACACGCGACGTGCTGCCCCAGCCCTCGGCGTCAATTTCGTCATAGTCGCCAAGCACAATGCCCTCGATTGGTTTTGTAGAAACAACATTGACGAAGTTTTCGGCAACCAAACTGTCATTGTAGTATTCAAATGAAAGTGTCGCCTCGCATGTTTCGCCATCTCTAAAGAAAATCAAATCCGACGAGCCGTCCCACGCCACCGTTTCGTCAACCGACTTGCCTGTTCCTTTCAGCGTCTTTGTTGCTCCCGACGTTTGCCCTTTTACGGTAATAATCCATTTTGTCTCGAATTCCCACGAACCCATAAAATGAATGGAGTCGCCTTGGGCAAAATCGGCATCGATGGTCTTGGCATTTCCCGTCGGCACAATATTAAACGTGTCGATTGCAATTCCGTCGATGCTCGGACCGACCATTTCCTCGCTGCAACTCCACATACAGAGCAAACTCGCTATAAATCCTATAAATGGTAATCGTCTCATATTCATTAGAATAGAATGTTAAACAACAAGAATGCCTGATTTATTTTGTAAGAATTTCCTTCATCGTTTTTGTCTTTGAGATTGAATCTGTCGTATTGCAACGTCAAAGAAATATTGTCGTTGAAACGATAGCGCAAACCTGCCGCCGTCAACATCTGCGAGCCGTCGTAAGTTTCACACTGATATTTCACCGTTTCGTTGAATCCGTTCAAAATCGCTTTGTAGTCGGTTCCCTTGTAGAACAACATTTTTGTTCCCACCAACACGTCAACACGATTAAGCACTTCCACACTTGCTCCCAAGTCAATCGTATGAGAATGTAAATCAACAGGTTTCACCAATTCTTTCGACATTTTATACACTCTGTCTTCGTCACGCGAAGCCGATGCGAACTGATATCCTGCGGTTACGCTGACAGACTTGTTCCAACCGAAGATTTTGTCGAAATACACATTGCCTTTCCATTGTGCCAACAAATAATTTTTCTTTTTCTCGGAACCTTGTCCAGCAACGTCTTGCAATAGTTGAATTTTAACATCAGTATCAAATGTGCTGTCAACTGCATTGTACGTCAACGCAACATCAAAACCCTGACGGTTCGGTGTTGCTTTTCCGTATGGAGTTACATTGTTGAAAATCATTTCGTAATCCATCAAACCATACGAAATTGCCTGATTGTAAATTGCATCGTCGGTAAGCAAATCAAGCAAGGCGATAGTTCTGTTGTAGGAATTTGTGCCAACAACAGGCAACACATTCACGTCGGACGTATAATTTATGCGTTTTGACTGAGCACCAGCGCTGAAGAAATTTTGATTGACGCGACGGAACGAAACGCGAGCACTAAGCTGTGGTAACCCGTACAAATACGGATGTGCACCAACAAGACCATATTCAAGTCCAACTTCAAAGAAATTTCCCTTTGTGTTGACTGTTTTTGTATCAGCTGTATCTACATAATTGATGGTCGAAAATCCAAGTTCGCCAAATGCATGAATTCTACCAATGAAAAAACCGAAATCGGTCGTTCCCACGCCGTTGGAATACTTCTCGTAGTACGTTTTTGAAACAGTTTTTGGCAAATCAAACAAATTGATATAGTTAAAACCAATCTGCGAACTATTGGTTATATGGAACTTCATTGTTCCGCCAGCTTGCAATCTGTCTGGCGTTTTTCCATCGTCAAGACTGCGGTTTCTCATAGCAAACGTGTTAAAATCAATTGATTCTATACCTTTGTCAAAACCAAGTCGCCACGACAAATCGCCACCTTGATTACGCCAATAATGACCGTAATTGAAATTCTCCTGATGACGGATTTCACGGATAAAACGGAACACCTCGGCTTCGTTGTTGTCACATTCGCCGTAGTAGTTCCACAACGTGTAAGGCGTCATTCTTGAATCAATGTCGCCGAAACGATATTTAATTCTTTTTGCCGCAACACCCTTGATGGAAATTTCGCGCAATTCCAACGAAGCTCCTTGTCCCCAGAAACCGCCTATGGCATTTTTCACACGCAAAGTAGAACTAATGCGGACCGCGTCGCTTGGACGAATGTCCAAATGCAAGTCAATCAGAGCAGCGCCGCCAAGACTTTGGTCAACATTGGTCGTGTCGTCCGATGAAAGCCAATTGTGCGACATATCGCCACGAGCCATGCCGTTAAACTGTATTTTAGGATTTGCAGTCTGGGCTTGTACCAACAAACCTGAAATTGCAAGACCGATACACAAGAAAATCTTTTTCATATAGTAATTCATTATAATCTAATTAGAAATTTGCCTTTAACTCAATTGAACCTTCAAAACCACGATAGTGATTGTTTTCGTTATGCTTGTCGTTGAAATCGAACCAACGTGCACGGACATACAAGTTTGTCAACTGTGCCAGCACGAAATCGGCACCCAAACCGATTGCCTTCCCAAATTCAAGAACAGGAGCGGCACCGTTTTGTGCTTTCGTATAACCATACGAGCCCTTCATATTCTCCAATCCGAAATAGCTATCCAACGCCAATTTATTGTTTACTTTATAATATGCCTCCAACTCGTGATATTGAACGCGCATATACGATTTTTCCATCCGCAACACAGGCAAAACCGCCAACTGGTCCTGACACGAAGCATACGAGCCAAGGTAGAACATATAGAACGGACGGTTTCCAATGTTGAATTTATATTTCAAATTCCATTCTGTAACTGCGAAACGAATCTTTGAATCAATCGCGTCGGTATTCAACGGATTGTTTTCATAATAACTACGATAGTTCGTCGTCAAAGCGCTGTACGGTCCCATATAATTTTGGTATGCGAACACGCGCGAGAACATGATGCCGTTGATTCTGTGTCCGAACGAAACCGACGTTGACTGGTGGTCAACTTCTTCGGAAAAACCAGTTGCCAAATTCACCTTCAAACCAGCCAAATTCAGCTCTGCACGCAAATCCAAACCTTGACGGTTACCATTTATAAAATCCACATCCGACATATTGGCACCAACAGGGTACGAACTTCCACCTTCACCATTGTAACCGGCCGTCGATTTCAAATATGTGCTGAAACCGCCGTCAAGATTGACGAACGACGGCGACAAACGATATAAATGCAACTTCAACGGAGAGCCAATCAATTTCTGACGAGAAAGCAGCACCACGTCCATCGCCTCGCCGTACGACGTGTTCAACGTTTCGTCCTCAACATATCGTCCACAGCCAAATTCACCCGTGATATTGAAATCTCTGTAAAAATCAAGACTAAAATCAACCGTGGCAATATTATAGCCAATCGCATTACCATTGATTGTAGTATCGTAAGTTACTGAATTAAACGTGTTTACACCAACATAATTCTGTCCGAATTTCTTATGGATAAATCCACCATACGAAATGTTTGGAATTGTGTCCAAATACGACGACTGACCGCCATTGTTAGGCGTTTTTGCATATAAAATCCGAGTTTCCAAGCCCCACGGCAAATCGTAGATGGAAGCCACCAAACCTTGGCAGAACTGATTTCCCCAGCGAAAATCGCGAAGAATTGTACCTTGAGCATAATACGATTCATAATTCTGACCCGCCATCTGGAAATTGTCCCACGTATTTCGTTCAAACAAGCTTTCGCCCTCGTTTTCTGTCGCTCCGAACGTCAGTTTCGACAAACGGGTGTATTGCAAACCACCAAGACGGAAACTGATTTTTGCGTGTTCATAATTCATTTGACCATCCAAGTTCACACCCAGCTGCAAACCAGTCTCATTCTCGTTGTAGCCCGCGCCACGCATAGGCGAATACAGATAAAAATCCGTACGGAACGACGTAGTTGACGTTGGTCGTGCCACAACATCGAGTTCCAACTGCGACTGACGGCCACCATCGTTGGTCGAAAGCAGCATTTTTTCTTCTGAATAGGTACCGTCGAACAAATCGCTCATATTGCGGTAGTATAACATTCCACGGTAATTACCCGTGACGCCGAAGTTTGTAATTCCTTTTTTCCCGTTATATTTTCCGAGATAATTTTTGTGCTGCCTGTGCGTCGCCGAGGTGTCACGTACAATAACACTTGGCTTTGGTGGTTCAGCCAACGCAAGAAACGGAATTAGAACAAGACAAGAAACTTGTAAAAGTTTATTCATAAAATTTCTTTCAATTATGAATTTGATAAATTTATTC
Source organism: Bacteroidales bacterium (assembly GCA_017642535.1). Classification (GTDB taxonomy): domain Bacteria; phylum Bacteroidota; class Bacteroidia; order Bacteroidales; family UBA1715; genus UBA1715. The sequence goes on from JAGCOW010000056.1 coordinate 5,622, forward strand.
AAAGAAAAGAAATTATAATGAAACCTTTACAACGTCTAAGTGTTTTTTTTACACTTTTATAAACAATTTACAAAATCACAACTATTGTTGCCGCAATCAGTTCACTCTTTAATTACGACTCCGAGAACCTTTACAAAATCACATTTCAATGATATTCAACATCTTATGTGTTGCCTTGATAGCTGCCGAAGTTTGGTCCAAGTCGAGTCCACGCGTTTTGAAAGTTCTATTGCCATCATTCCACGTGATGACCGTCTCGACCAATGCGTCGGTTTTCCCACCGGGAGGAATTGTCACAACATAATCTTCCAATTTGGGTATTTCGACCATTCTTTGGTCGTAGATTTTATGCAAGGCCTTCATCAAGGCGTCATATTGACCATCACCCGCAGAAGTTTGTTCATAACGTATGCCGTCAATTTTTAAGCTGATGGTGGCAACAGGTTTTAATCCCATCACATTACAAACGTAGTAATTCTCTATCACCACTTTTTCTTCTATCTTCTTGTTTTCCATTACTTCACGAGCAATGAAATACAAGTCTTCGGTGGTAATAGACTCTTTTCTGTCGCCTAATTCAACAACGCGTTTGGTGATAAGTTTTTTAACCTCGGCATCAAGTTCGAGACCTAATTCCTGAAGATTTTTTTCAATATTCGCCTTTCCCGACGTCTTTCCCAATGCATACTTACGTACACGGCCAAATCGTTCAGGAATCAGCTCGTTACAATATAAATTGCCTTTTCTGTCGCCATCGGCGTGAACACCAGCCGTTTGAGTGAACACATTCTCGCCGATAATCGGCATATTTGAAGCAACGCGTATTCCCGAAATCGTTTCAACTATCTTACTTATTTTGTTCAAATAGATTTCCTTCACCGTCGTACCCATTCGCAAATGGTCGTGAATACAAGGAACGATGGTTGACAATGCCGTATTTCCCGCACGTTCACCCAAACCGTTCACCGAAGTATGAATACCGTTGAAACCGGCAGTCAACGCAGCAGTCGTGTTTGCCACCGCCAAACCGTAATCATTATGTCCGTGAAAGTCAAAATGAAGATTTGGATAGCGAGCACGAATATCCTTACAAAATTTATAGGTTTCCTTAGGATATAAAATGCCTAACGTGTCAGGCAACATAAAGCGTTTTACCGACGTAAGAGAAAGATTATCAAGAAGATAATATACATAATCCTCAGAATGACGCATTCCGTTCGACCAATCTTCAAGATATACATTCACACTAATACCAAGCGACTCGGCATAGGCGATGTTATCCTTTATGTCGGCAATATGTTCTTCGGGAGTCTTACGCAGTTGTCCTTCCAATTGTCGCAAAGAGCCCTTGCATAGCAAGTTGACGCACTTTCCGCCTACTTTGTTAACCCAGTCGATAGAAATATGATTATCGAGAAATCCAAGAATTTCAATCTTATCAAGACAATGAGCTTCTTTTGCCCATTGAATAATTCGTGCCGCGCTATCAAATTCACCGTTTGAAACACGAGCAGAAGCAATCTCCAATCGATTCACCTGTACTTCGGTAAGGAGATGCCGAGCGATAGAAAGTTTTTCTTTTTCGGTAAACGCCACGCCGTTGGTTTGTTCCCCGTCGCGTAACGTCGTATCCATTATCTCAACAAACATAGATTCAAATTTTGTGCGAAATTACACTATTTGTATGATTTTTAAAAATCTACCCGCCGTTATGCAAAAAAAAAGGTTGACTTTACGCCAACCTTTTTTCTAAAATGATATTCAATAACTATTAGAAACCAGTCTTTGGCGTACTCATTTCTTCAATCATAACGCCCACACAACCTTGGTTAATGCTCTTAGAGATTAAACCAGTCGTATTTGCAGCAGCTTTCGTATTCTGGTCTTCCGGAATTTCAACAGAAATTTTAATCTGACGGCTTTGAACTACAGTAAATTCAAAATCTTTTACATAATTAAAATCCTTGTTGTCGTAAAGCAACTCTTCAGTTTCATAATCAATAAGTCGCATATGGATAGTATTACCCAAACTTGCCTCATCTGCACAAACGGATATTCTATAATCCTTTCCTTGATAGATTGTGATTCTGAACTCAGATGTTTGACCTTTACGCATCATTGCACTACGAGAGTCATTCGACATAATATAACCACTTGTAGATGATGACTGACATTTTTGTTTGTGGAAATTAAGACAATTGTTTTGTGCGAACACAGAAGTTCCCATCATTCCAAATAATGCGACCAATAAAATGCTAACTACTTTTTTCATTTCTATTCAATTTTTAGTGCGTCAAATGTAAATAATTTTTTTTTGTTTTCGACAGAGATTATTCAAATATATTAACATATTTATAACAATGTCACTTGAAAATAATCTCCGAAACCGCGTGTTTTTTCAATTCTTCGTTCATTCGGTTGATGATTGCCGTCTTGTTTAAGAGCAATTCATTCCGTATGGCCGCCGAATTTACGGTTACAATCAATAACTTGTTGTTTAGAACAATTGACGTTGCAGCATTGGCGAACATCGGTCCAACAACTTCCTTCCACTTCTTTTTCACCTTCATCTCATACATCCTTTCGAACACTGACGGAGCAATGACGATGTCGTTTTTCGTATTAGACGAAAATACTCCACGGGTAAATGTCTTTTTTCGTTGCTCAATGTTATTTACCACCGTCGAAAGTGCCGTGAATTTTTCTTTTGTCTCCATTTTCGTACTTTTTTATTTATTAATCTTTCGTAACGCTACAATTCGTTGATAGAGCGTCGGATGAGAATAATAACAAAATACGTACCAAGAATGGGGAGTTAGGTTTGACAAGCTCTGTTTCGACAATTTTTTCAATGCACTTTCAAGCTCTTTGGGTGAATAATTCTCGCCTGAAAAGCGGTCTGCCTGATATTCGTTTTTCCGAGAAATTGCGTTTACCAACAAGCCAATCAAAAATGAGATCGGGGTAAATAATATTGAAAATACATAAAACGATGCATAGGATTTCTCTGGTGAATATGTAATATCCAACGCTTCGGTAAATGCAGGTTCCGAAACAAACAAACCAAACAAATACAAAATCATTCCCATCTGCAATATCGACGCACACAGCATCATATACGTATGTTTCTTTTTATAATGTCCTATTTCGTGAGCCAAAACTGCCACTATTTCTTCAACCGACAATTCTTGTATCAATGTGTCAAACAGCACAATTCTTTTCTTAGAGCCCAATCCGCTAAAATATGCATTTGCCTTGGTCGAACGTTTTGAACCATCTATTACATATATATTATCTAATGCAAAGCCAGCTTTTTGGCTAAATTCAAAAATTGCCGTTTTCAGTTCGCCATCTTCCAACGGAGTTTGTTTATTGAACAATGGAACTATCAACGTGGAATAAAACATATTAATAAATATAAGAAACACGGATACTGCTCCCCACGCAATAACCCAGAAATTTTCGCCAAATACCGATATGAGCCACATCAAGCCAGCCAACAAGCCACCACCTATAATAGCCGTCAACAACCAAGACTTCAATTTGTCGAGAATAAAAATTTTGGGCGTCATTTTGTTGAAACCGAACTGTTCTTCAATGACAAATGTGTTGTACCATTCAAACGGAATACCCAACAAATCAGTAACCCAGAATAATATGCCGAAAAACAACAATCCGTTTACGATTGCGCCACACTGGAATGTTGACTCTATCCATCGGTCCAAAATGCCGAAACAGCCAGTAAGCAACAAGGCCATAATCAACATAAAGCCGACCGTGCTCGACCAAAATCCGATTTTTGACTTTGCCTGCTCATAACGCTGTTGCTTCTCATACGTGACCTTATCGTATATATCGGCAACTTCGCGAGGCAATTCTGCGTGTCGCATTCGTGCATTCAAGGAATCCAAAATTCGTTCTAACACATAATCCACGACCAAAATGGCAATGATTACATAAAATAATACGTTTGCGTTCATATCCTATTTTCTATTAATTGTTCTTTAAAAATTTATGCAGACGTTTCTTGTCGCCCACAATCCATATCAAATCATTTTCTTCCAACACCGTAGAATAATGCGGATTCATAATTGACTTACCCTGTCGTTCGATTCCGATTATCAAACAATGCTGGTTTTCCTTCAACCCCGTCTCCAAAATCGTCTTTCCACACAAAATTGATTGTGGTTCAATCAAATACGAGTCCAGTATAATATCGGTTTTCTCATATTGTGTCGTCTTGCTATTTTCCACATCTATATCGTTAGAAAAACGAGAAATCTGCTCATCATTACCCAAAATCATCCACACATCTTGCGGATATACCATTTCATCGGCTTCGGGAATGTCGATTTCCAACAAGCCACGTGTTATCTTAACGATAGTTATTCCATATTGTTGTTTAACATTCGTTTCTTGTAAAGTTTTTCCTATATATTGTGATGAAACGGGTATTTTC
>JAGCOW010000057.1 GCA_017642535.1 Bacteroidales bacterium
ATTATCGCATCCGTGAGAAGCATTTTCTTCTTTCTTGTCCGACTCCGAAATATCGCTTTGGGCTATGTCGGAAGAGGAAGTTTCGGTTTCTGGAACTTGTTCTGCTTTACCAGAGAATAACTCAGAGAGTTTTGTAAACAGCAAATCGATGATTTTAAATGTTTTCATAATTCATTTTTTTACGTATATTATTAGGAGACCAAGTAAATAAAAAAAATAGAATTATAGAAATTTTTTTTAGGTCATTTGCAGGTGTGGTGGTAATAGCATAGTAAAATCAATGTGGAGGAGTAGTTTTAATAAAGCAAAAATCTTTATGGGAAGAAAAGAAGATAAATGACTGCAAAAAAACAAAACAAATCGTAATTAAAAGGAAATTAGTATATTATGTAAATATTAGCTCGGTCGTAAATCCACCGACAAAACTTCAAATAATGCATAGTTTTATGTCAAACTTTACTTTTAAAAGTAAAAAAATAAAAGCAAACTTTACCTTCAAAAGTAAAAACTAAACAAAAAGATTTACTTTCAAAAGTAAAAAACTTATGTAAAATTTTACTTTGTAAAGTTAAAATCATATATTTGCAGAAATATAGAAGTGAAGTGTTATGGAGAACTTGTACAAAATCTACGGGCGATTGCTGGTGGAAACGGATATGTCGTTTACCCGCTATTTGTACGGAAAAATCAATTGGAATAACCGATTGATTGTGATTAAGGGTGCAAAAGGAGTGGGGAAGACCACTTTGATTTTGCAGCACATAAAACGCACATTTGAGAATCCCGAGAAGGCGCTGTATGTGTCGTTGGACAATATGTGGTTTTCAACCCATACTATTTTGGAACTGGCGGAGTATCACTATACGCACGGCGGTACGCACCTTTTCCTTGACGAAGTTCATAAATATCGTGGGTGGCAGCAGGAAGTAAAGAATATTTACGATTCTTATCCGAAATATAATATTGTGGTTACCGGCTCATCCATTCTTAAACTGAATGATTCGTTGGATGCCGACTTGTCGCGGCGATACAGGCAATACACGTTGGAGGGCTTGTCGTTTCGGGAGTATCTGAAATTGGAGAATATTGCCGACTTTGATGTCTTGCGGATGGAGGATATTTTGGAAAATCACTTTTCCATTGCTTCAAAAATCACATCGAAAGTGCGGGTGCTTCAGTATTTTGAGAAATACCTCAAGATAGGGTATTACCCGTTTTACCGTGAGGTTGGCGACGGTTTCCCCGAACGTTTGCAGCAGGTGGTTGAGAGCATTGTGCTTTCTGAAATTCCTTTTGTGGGAAATGTGGAATACGATTCTGTGTATAAAGTCAAACGCTTGCTGGGAATTTTGGCGGAATCGGCTCCTTATAAGCTCAATATATCGTCGTTGTGCAACTCGTTGCAGGCGTCGCGCAACAATGTGCTGAAACTCATTGATCTGATGGACAAGGCGGCGTTGACTCACAGGGTGTATTCCGTAGCCACAGGCATGAATTTGCTGACGAAACCAGAAAAAATATTGTTTCACAATACTAACCTTATGTATTCGCTTGCTTCTCAAGTCGATGCGGGAACGGCTCGTGAAACGTTTTTTGTGTCGCAACTTAGCGAAACGCACCAAATGTACATGCCAGAACTAGGTGATTTGGTGGTTGACGGCAAGTGGCTGTTCGAGATTGGTGGCAAAAAGAAACGGTTCACTCAAATCAAGGACATTTCCCAAAGTTTCGTTGTTGCCGACAATCTGGAAATCGGACACGGAAATAAAATCCCTTTGTGGTTGTTTGGAATGTTGTATTAGTATCTTTTCACCCCTAACGGAAGTTTTTCGGTGTAAGTCCGGAAGATATTTTGGTAATGGACAAGTAAGTCTAATCCTTTGTCGGTCAATATTTTGTTAAATAATTCATCGTCGGTTGTGGCATAGTTTCTGACCAACTTATTGGTGCCGACGACAAATGTGGTAATTGGGGGATTTGCCTCGATTTGGCTTGCAAATTCTCCTTGTTTCAAGCTCGTAATAATTGGTTCTGCCAAAGCGGCTATGTCTGATTCCATACGGTCGAGAAGTTGCTTTTGTTCGCTTGTGAATTCCTCTTTTTCTTGAGACTGCACAATGACGGTATCGGGAATCTGTTTCGTGATATTTTGAATGTCGGAATTTTGTTTTATTGACACTGTAAGCAATATGGCAACAACCAATAAAGTGGCAAGAAAAGGAATAAGAAACCACAAGAGTGTTCTTGTCCGAAATTGAGCAATGATTTCGTCAGCATTGGAAAAGCGCTTTGTTTTATCAAATTGCAGACATTTTTGCTTAATGAGCCAATATCTATGCGGAAACATCTGTTGCAGAATTTTCCCGAAAGCATATATATCACATCTTTGGTCGGTTTCTGCACCGTTTATGATTTGTTCAGGTGCGGCATAGCCGTCGCTTCCCGCCGGTTGTTTGAAAACAGCGTATGTATCGGAGTCGGAAATGCCAAAGTCTATGATTTTTACATTGTTGCCGTTTCTGGTTATAATAATGTTGAGCGGTTTCAGGTCGCGGTGAATTATTTGCAAAGAATGGATATAACTCATTGCAGACAGAATTTCCAAGGCGATTTTCTTACGGATTTTTGCCGAAGGTTTTGTCTTGAGAAACTCGTCAAGTGTCAGTCCGTCAACGTATTCCATCAGGAAACACGGACCAAAACGCTCGTCGTTTTCCCACGAAACGGCACGGACAACATTGGGATGGTCAAGTCTGACTTCGAGTTCAAACTCTTTCTTGAGGAACTCGTTGTATTGCGTTAAATTTCGATATTCGGCTTGCAGGGCCTTGAGAAAATACCATTTTCCGTAACGTTTTACCTTACAGAGGCAATAGATTCCTTTATTGACGGGCTCTCCGTATTCGCTTATGCGATTAAGGTTTTCAGGGGATTCCTGCACATAATATCCAGAGTTTTTTTCGTTTTCCATCGGAATACAAAGATAATTGTTTCAATGAAAAGAAATGGCTTACGATTATTTTTTCTTTGTCATTTTTTTTTTAGAATCTATGGAAAATATTTTGATATAATAGAAAAAATATGTTTTAATTTTTCGTCGGTAAAATGAAATGACCTAAAATGACCTTTGGAAATTAGGGGAAAAACATTGACTTTTGTAGAAAATGAGTGAACAATGGAGAAACAGTGTTCAGAAATAGCATTGCTGAAAGAAAAAATAGAAGTTGCATTGGCAAAAAGGATGAAAGTCCCTGCTGATTTCGATTTTCTGTCGGGGGCGATCTGGGATCGGATTCATGAAGGGGTGAGCGCTTCAACTTTGAAACGCATTTGGGGATATGTGGGAAAGGACATTGTTGCCCGTGAAAGCACGTTGGATATTTTATCTCGTTTTTTGAATTATAAGAATTGGGACGATTTTGTTAAAAATGTGAATATATCCGAAGAACGACAGTCGGCTATCGTACTTGCTTCGTTTGTGCGTACGCAGGATTTGCTCGTTTCACAGAAAATAGAGGTTGGTTGGAAACCGAATCGCCGTTGCGTGTTTGAGTATCTCGGCGGACTACAATATAAAATCTTGGTGTCGGAAAACTCCCAATTGCGCGTAGGGGACACGTTTTGTTGCGGGATATTCGTTCACGACGAGGCGGTAATCTTGGATAATTTGGTGCAGGACGGCGCCGCTCCTGTCAGATATGTCATCGGCAGCAAAGATGGTATAGATTTGCTTAGAATTATTAAATAAGAAGATTGTTATTTTCTGATTATCAAAAAGATTTCTCCCTTTGATCGAAATGACGTTTTCTTTTTTGTTACATATACTTTGGGTTTTGATAGGAATATTTATTTTCTATCTTTGTATAAAATCTTTGCATTATGAAATATAGATACAAAACCGTCGGTACGTGTAGCCAACAAATTGACTTTGAAATAGATAACAATATTTTGAAGAATGTTGTTTTTTATGGTGGATGTAACGGCAATCTGAAAGGAATCAGTAAATTGGTAGAAGGATTGTCGGTGCAGGAAGTTATAAAGCGTTTGGAAGGCATTCCTTGCGGAATGAAGTCAACCTCGTGTCCCGACCAATTGGCTACGGCGTTGAAAAAAGTCTTGGCTAAAAAGGAAAGCGAAGAAAAATAGTTTTATAAAACTACCTTATTCAAATACTCTTTTGATTCTGGACCTTCGTTGCACAACAGGTCCAAAATGCTGAGATTGGGAATGAACGCAAACTTGTCCTCAAACACTTGGGTATATGGCGGAAATTCTGCCGAGGACGCTACTTTGGGGGATATTGTATAGCGAAAATCGTCATCCGTGTCATTGGGTTTGGCAAAATCTTGCGTAAATTGTATATCACATTGTATATGAAGTAGTTGCAATATACATTGCAGGATTTCCTGATTGTAGTCAATCAAAAACGTATATTTTTTCGAGAAAAACCGTTCCAGATCTTCTTTGTAATACTCAAAAAAAGGGGAGGAATTGTAGGCGGAATTGATTGCGTTCCAATGTTCTGCGTTCCAACGGTCGTGGTACGCAATTTTTACGTCCTTTATGAGCGTCTTGCTTCCTTGTGCCTTCTCCAACGGCATTATCAAGTCAAGCTTCCCATTGGCGGAAAGTATGGTCATTCGGTTTCTATACGATTGTTTTACATAATGTTCCCATAGTTCAATTTGTGCCGAACCCTTCTGGTAAAGGAGGGCGACATATTGAACGGGAGGGAAATATGCCGTGGAAAGAATCATCAATCCTTGTGGATTATGTTGAACAACCTACTCCAACGAATGTTTGACGGGAATGATTTGTTCTGTTCCGACGAGAACCAGATAATCACAGCTTTGCCTACAATATGGTCTTCTGGCACAAAACCCCAGAAACGCGAGTCTTGGGAATTGTCGCGATTGTCGCCCATCATCCAATAATAATTTTGTTTGAATGTGTATGTCGTTGCAAGCGTGTCGTTTATGTAGATTTTGTCGCCTTCTACACGGAGTGTGTTTGTCTCGTACAATTCAATGATTCGCTTGTATAAAGGTAAGTTCTTGATATCCAATGGAATTGTGACGCCTTCTTGTGGAATTACAAGAGGACCGAAATAGTCTTTGTTCCAATTATAGCGCACATCTTGCGGGAAACATTCTTTGTAACGGAATCCGCTTGGAAACTCGCCTTTGGTGATTTTCTTCACTGAAGAGTATTTTCCCAAAGCATCGACTTGTTCTTGATTGAGCAACATAATATAGCCGTTGCGCGTGTAGCCGTATTCGCGAATGTCGAGTTTTTCGAAAATTGACGGTTTGAGTGGGGCGGAGGTTTCAATGTCGTAACGGAACTGAATTTTAGGGATATCTTTTTGTGGTTTCCCGTTGACTATGACTTTCCCGCCAACAATCTGCAACGTGTCGCCTGCAACGGCAACGCACCGTTTAATATAGTTCTCGCGTTTGTCGAGCGGACGTACCACAATGGAGTCTTTGAAATATTCAAAGAAACTTTCTTCCAACGTCTTGTTTTGCGAACAGATTTTGTTCAAACGGATGTAATCGCGTTGGGAGATAGGATAGAGCGTGGTATCTTCAAGAAAATCACGTTTTATCTGATAATAGCTTTGACTTTGGCGAGTGAGAATCACCGTATCGCCTTCGGGAAAGTTGAATACGACAATATCGTCTTTTTTAATGTAGTCAAATCCGCTCATTCGTTCGTATGGACGTTTCCAAACCTCAGAATACGATTTTTTCATTCCATTTGAAAAAGGCATAGAGTGGTGTACGAATGGGAACGAAATGGGAGTCATTGGTTTACGGGGACCGTAGTTGCATTTGCTCACGAACAAATAGTCGCCCACTAACATTGAACCTTCCATAGAAGATGTGGGGATTGTGTATGCCTCGAAGAAGAAAATTCGGATGAACGAGGCGGCAATTACGGCAAAAATAATCGCATCGACCCAACCCATCAGCCAAATGCCGAATTTACTCTTGGGTTGATATATTTTCCAAAACGCCCAAGGAACTTTTTTTGTGATACATAAATCAAAAATGACGCCCAATCCGAGTAACCACCAGAAGTTGCCAAGCCAGATTACGAATAAAATCCAACAAACGGCTGAGATACCGAATATGAACCATTTGTTTTTGAGAAACTCTACTATTTTTTTCATTCTGATTATGTATGTTAGTTTGCCTTTATTTTATAGGTTGAGCAAGTCTTTCATGCCGAACACGCCTTTCTTACCTTGTACGAATTCTGCTGCCAAAACGGCACCGAAAGCAAGTCCGCGACGCGATTTCGCCATATGTTTGATTTCCAACACGTCTTCTGCCGAATCATACGTAACGACGTGTGTACCAGGAATTGTGCCCAAACGAGTGGAAACAACTTGTAATTCGTCGGTTGACTTGAATTCGTTCAAACGCCAGTCTTTTTTACGATCGATATTTGCAAGAATATCTTTTGCAATAGTTATAGCCGTTCCGCTCGGAGCGTCAAGTTTTTGGTTATGGTGAGCTTCTTCCACGCAAACGTCGTATTGAGGAAATTTGTTCATTATTGCAGCCAGTTTCTTATTCAGTTCAAAGAAGATATTGACACCGAGACTGTAATTTGAAGCGTAGAAGAACGTATTTCCCGTTTCTTTGCAGATAGAAGCGATTTCGTCAAATTTATCGGTCCAGCCGGTAGAGCCGGAAACAACGGGAACTCCCGCCTTGAAACATTGCAGGTAGTTGTTGTAGGCCGTTGCCGGAGTCGTGAACTCAATCACTACGTCGGCTTTTTTAAGGTTCTCTACTGTAAAATCTTGTTGATTGTTTATGTCAATGGTTAATACGATTGAGTGACCACGTTCAATGGCAATTTTCTCAATTTCTTTTCCCATTTTTCCGTATCCTACGAGTGCAATTTTCATAACTATTTGTATTGGTTTATAAAAAAAAGGGAAGCACAAAAGACTTCCCTAAAAATAATTGTTTTAAATACTATTTATTTAACTGCTTTTACGATAGCTTCGAATGCTTTTGGCTCATTCATTGCTAAATCGGCAAGAACTTTACGGTTCAACGTAATGTTGTTCTTTGCTAATGCACCAATAAATTGAGAATAAGTCATTCCGTAAGTGCGAACACCAGCATTGATTCTTTGAATCCACAATGCACGGAAACTTCTCTTTTTAGCTTTTCTATCTCTGTACGCATATTGCAAACCTTTTTCCAAGGTGTTTTTTGCAACGGTATAGACGTTTTTTCTGTCACCAAAATATCCTTTGGTCTGATTTAAGATTTTTTTTCTGCGTGCTCTTGACGCAACGTTGTTTACTGATCTAGGCATACCTTTAAATTTTTAACGATTCGCGACTACTTGTTTCATTAGTTCTTAGCTGCTGAATCATTGTTACACAATAAATTAAATTGAGAGCATTGATTTTACGCTCTTCTTGTTAGTCTTGTCAACTGTAGTTGAATAACGAAGATTTCTTTTTTGCTTCGTTTCCTTTTTCGTTAACAAGTGACTTTTAAACGCTTTTTTACGTTTGATTTTACCAGTACCCGTTAATGCAAAACGTTTTTTCGCACTGGATTTTGATTTCATTTTTGGCATTTTACTTCACTTATTTAGTTAAACAATTATTTTTTCTTTGACAACGGAGAAAGAAGAATGAACATTCTCTTTCCTTCTAATTTCGGCTCGTGATCCAACTTCGCTACATCTTCCAAATCTTTGATGAAACGGGTTAGAACGTCGGCACCTTGTTCCTTGTATAAAATCGAACGACCTTTGAAGAACACGTAAGCCTTAACTTTCGCACCTTCGGCAATGAACTTCTGTGCGTGTTTCAACTTGAACTGATAATCGTGTTCGTCGGTTTGCGGTCCAAAACGAATTTCCTTGACTTCAACCTTGGCACTGTTGGCCTTCATTTCCTTCTGCTTCTTTTTCATAGAGTAGAGGAACTTCTGGAAGTCGATTACACGACAAACTGGTGGATCTGCGTTAGGCGAAATCTCAACCAAGTCAAGATTTTGGTCGTCGGCGATTTTGAGTGCGTCGAAAATGGAGTAAACTCCCTGTGTTACATTGTCACCAACTAACCGCACTTCGCGTGCCCGAATGCTGTGGTTGATTTTGAAATTGTCTGCTAATTCGTTAGCTGCCATGAATTCGTTTTATCTCGTTTATACTTTTTTATTTCAATTCATTCATTTGTTCATTAACTTCGGCAGAGATTTTTGATATGAATTCTTCTATCTTCATCACTTCCGCGTTCGTTCCTTCGCCTTGTTTTCTGACAGAAACGGTACCGCCGTTTTGCTCGTTCTCGCCAACAACGATAAGGTATGGAATATGTTTTAACTCGTTGTCACGAATCTTTTTACCTACCTTCTCATTTCTGTCATCAATGAGCGTGCGAATATCGGAATTATTTAACAAATTCAAAACTTTTTTTGCATAATCATTGTATTTTTCACTTACAGGAATGATTACTGCTTGGTCTGGAGTCAGCCACAACGGGAATTTTCCGGCTGTATGCTCAATCAACACAGCAACGAATCGTTCCATTGAACCGAATGGTGCTCGGTGAATCATTACCGGACGTTCTTTTGTGTTTTCGCTCGTAATGTATTCCAAATCAAAGCGTTTTGGTAGGTTGTAGTCAACTTGGATTGTTCCCAATTGCCATCTTCTGCCAAGTGCGTCGCGAACCATAAAGTCAAGTTTTGGTCCGTAGAATGCTGCTTCGCCGTATTCCACAATTGTGTTCAGACCTTTTTCGGCAGCAGCTTCAATGATTGCCTTTTCTGCACGTTCCCAATCTTCGTCGCTACCTATATATTTAGTAGTATTGGTCTTGTCGCGCAATGAAACTTGTGCCTCGAACTTGTCGAATTTCAACGCCTTGAAAATAATGTTGATGATGTCGATTACCTTCAAAAACTCGTCTTTCACTTGGTCGGGACGACAGAAAATGTGCGCGTCGTCTTGTGTGAACGAACGAACACGGGTAAGTCCATGTAATTCACCACTTTGCTCGTAACGATACACCGTTCCGAATTCTGCACAACGGAATGGCAAATCTTTGTACGAACGGGGAGCGTTCTTGTAAATCATACAGTGGTGAGGGCAGTTCATAGGTTTCAACAAATACACTTCGCCTTCTTCAGGAGTTGTGATTGGTTGGAAGCTGTCCTTTCCGTAGTGATCCCAGTGACCAGAGGTTACATATAAATTCTTACCACCAATGTGTGGAGTGATAACTTGCTGATAGCCAAAACGTTTTTGAATTTTCTTCAACGCATCTTCCAAACGAAGACGTAAATCTGTTCCTTTTGGCAACCAAATCGGAAGACCTTTGCCCACTAAGTCGGAGAACATGAACAATTCCATTTCTTTTCCGATTTTGCGGTGGTCGCGAAGTTTCGCTTGTTCCAAAAGTTCAAGATACTCGTCAAGCATTTTCTTTTTGGGGTAGGTAATACCATAAATACGAGTAAGTTGCTTGCGAGTTTCGTCGCCACGCCAATATGCACCAGCAATGCTTGTAAGCTTCACTGCCTTGATTGGCTCAGTGTTTGGCAAGTGCGGACCACGACACAAATCTGTGAAAGAACCTTGCGTGTAATACGTGATTTTTCCGTCTTCCAAATCGTTGATTAACTCAACCTTATATATTTCGTTCTTGTCGCTGAAGTATTTCAATGCATCGGCTTTGGAAACGTCTTTTCTCACGTAATCATTTTTCTGGCGAGCCAATTCAAGCATTTTGTCTTCTATGGCTGACAAATCCTTTTCGGTTAGGGTAACATCACCAAGGTCAACGTCATAGTAAAAACCGTTTTCAATGGCAGGTCCAATGCCGAATTTCGTATTAGGATATAACGTTTGCAATGCTTCTGCCAACAAGTGAGCCGAAGAGTGCCAAAATGCGTGTTTACCTTCTTTGTCGTCGAATTTGTGAAGAGCGATAGTGGCATCTTCCTCAATGCCACGTGTTAAATCCCAATCTGCACCGTTTACCGTTGCCACAACGACTTCGCGAGCCAATTGAGGACTGAGACTTTGTGCTATTTCTAACGGAGTTGTTCCGTTGTTGAACTCCTTGACGCTACCGTCAGGAAATGTTATTTGTATCATTCGTTCAAATTTTTTCGAATGCAAAATTAGTAAAGATTTGGAAATGAAGAAAAAATGAGGGCAAAAACTGTTATTTTATTTCGATAACAAATTAAATCTCTATCTTTACGCCACAATTTTAGAATATGAAACAATTACATATAGAGACATACGGCTGCCAGATGAATGTCGCTGATAGCGAGGTTGTTGCGGCAATCATGAAGAAAGTTGGCTTTGAATACACAAAAGACATTAACGAGGCCGATGTGATTCTGCTGAATACGTGTTCAATTCGCGAACACGCTGAAAATAAGATAGTTCAGCGTTTGAACGAATTGAAAAAACTACGTGCAAGCAAGCCGCAACTGTTGATTGGCGTGATTGGCTGTATGGCGGAACGTTTGCAGGAACGCTTGTTCGAAAAAAAGGATTTGGTTGACATTGTTGCCGGCCCCGATTCGTATCGTACTCTGCCACAATTGATTGAAAAGGCACAAGTGGAACGTCAGGCAATCAATGCGGAATTGTCGCTGACGGAAACCTATGCCGAAATTTATCCGTATCGTTACGACGACAATGGCATTTCCGCCTTCGTCTCGATTATGCGCGGCTGCAACAATTTCTGCTCGTACTGCATTGTGCCATACACCCGTGGTCGTGAACGTAGCCGCGATTCTCAGTCAATCGTTGACGAGGTAAAACAGCTCTATTCCGATGGTTATAAGGAAGTTACGTTGCTCGGTCAAAACGTAAATTCCTATAAATTTGAAAATGACGGGGAAATGGTTTCGTTTCCGCAACTGCTTGAACAAGTGGCGATAGCCGTACCGCAAATGAGAATCCGTTTCACTACGTCACATCCGAAAGATTTGTCCGACGATTTGTTGTACGTGATGGCGAAATACGACAATCTTGCAAAATGGATTCATTTGCCTGTGCAGAGCGGAAGTTCCACGGTTTTGCAGCGAATGAACCGCCGTTACACCCGTGAATGGTATTTGGACCGAGTTGCCGCAATCCGTAGAATTTTGCCCGAAGCGTCAATTACGACTGACATAATGTGCGGTTTTTCCGACGAAACCGAAGAGGAGCAGGCGGAAACAATTTCGCTTATGCGTGAAGTTGAATACGACAGCGCGTTTATGTTCAAATACTCCGAACGCGAGGGCACGGTGGCTTCCAAACGTATGCCCGACAATGTTCCCGACGATGTAAAAGTCCGTCGTTTGAGCGAAATTATTGCCGTGCAGAATGAACTTTCACGAAAAAAGAATGCCGAAGATGTTGGTAAGACGTTTGAAGTCTTGATTGACGGTGTTTCCAAAAAAGACGAAGGCGAATGGAAAGGACGCACGTCGCAAAACAAAACCGTTGTTTTCCCTGCTCAAGATGTGAAACTTGGTGATTTTGTGAAGGTTACAATTGTTTCCTCGAGTTCGGCAACGCTGAGGGGAAAGGCAGTGGAGAGTTAAGAATTAAGAGGAAGGTAAGATTCAGGGGTTGTGGATTTGACCCGGACTGCGTGAGAAATATGTAAAATTAAAAATAATAAACTATGAAAAAAGAAGAATTCTCATACGACAAGGCGATGGCTGAAATGGAGAAAATCGTTCAGAAAATTGAATCTGGCGAGTGTAAAATAGATGAACTTACTGCCGAAGTGAAAAAAGCTGTGGAACTTATTGCTTTGTGCAGGAAGAAATTACAAGATGTTGACAATGATGTGAATAAAGCATTTGGGGAAATTGATGGGTGAGAGGTGAAAGAGGAATAAAACTCTGAATGTATGTAATTAAAAAAAAGACTGCCATTTCTGACAGTCTTTTTTTTTATTGTTGTAGAGACGCGCCATGGCACGTCTCTACGGTAAATCAAAATTATTTTTGTTCAAACATCAATGTTTTTGTTGGTTGATCGCAAACTTCCGATGGACCGAAGTATTGGATAGGACCAGGATAAACGTATGATGTTGTCAATGCCCATTCGTCGCGTTTTGAAGCCAAGAATTTGAATGGAGCGCCGTCCAATTCAACCAATGCCTTGCGGATAACTGGTTTCATGGCACCGTGACGTTTTTCCATATTCATCATCATTGTGATAGGAACACCGGCTGCAATCCATTGGTCTGCAGGTTTCGTCGTGTTCTTAATCAACGACATATAACCTGATTTGCCAGATGCAATCAAATTTGCTGCATTGAAACCAAGCGAGTAGCAGTAGTCAGCGTCGAAGTTCGACGGAGCTGCGCAACGGCCTTCGTAACCGAAGAAGTGGCCAAGACCAGAGAATTTGCCAACATATTTTCCTTCTGCTTTCATTTTAGCAAGTTTTGTGCGAACCATTTCGATAAGCAATTTTTCTGTTTCAATCAACGAAACTTGAACGTTTCCGTGAGGGTCGCGTTCCAAAGTCAATTGTTTTGCAATTGCTTCAGGAAGACTTTCGTACACCGATTTGCTGTTAGCAGAAAGTTTTGAAACGGCAACTTTCACGTCTGATTCAACAGCCAAAAGGTCGTTCAATTCCTTAATCAAAACTTTCATTTCAGGAATGAACTCAATCAAACCTTCAGGAATTAGCACAACGCCGAAATTGTTTCCTTGTGCGGCACGGGCAGCAACAGTGTTTGCAATGTTTTCAACGATGCTTGCCAACGTCATTTTCTTTGCTTCAACTTCTTCGGAAATGATGCAGATGTTTGGTTGTGTCTGCAAACCGCATTCCAAAGCGATGTGAGAAGCGGAACGACCCATCAATTTGATGAAGTGCCAGTATTTCTTTGCAGAATTGGCATCACGCATAATGTTACCGATAACTTCTGAATATACTTTACAAGCAGTGTCGAAACCGAATGAAGTTTCAATTTGATCGTTTTTCAAGTCACCGTCGATTGTTTTTGGACAGCCAATTACTTGAATGCCACATTTCTTTTGCAAGTAGTATTCTGCAAGTACGCAGGCATTTGTGTTGGAATCGTCACCACCGATGATTACCAATGCCTTGATACCTAATTTGTTGCAGATTTCGATTCCAGAGTCGAATTGTGAAGTTTCTTCCAATTTCGTACGACCAGAACCAATGATGTCGAATCCACCTGTGTTACGATATGCGTCGATGATGTCAGATGTCAATTCAATATATTTATGGTCAATCAATCCGCTTGGACCGCCTAAAAATCCGTACAATTTTGCATTCTTGTTCATTGACTTGATGCCGTCGAACAAACCAGAAATTACGTTGTGACCACCAGGAGCTTGACCACCTGAAAGAATCACACCAACGTTGAAATCGCCCATAGCCAATTTTGAAGCAGCTTCTTCAAATGTAACGATAGGCATTCCGTACGTGTTAGGGAACAATTTTTTAATCTCGTCTTGGTCAGCAACAGATTGAGTCGCTTTACCTTCTTTAAGAACTACGCCACCTTTGAATGCCTTTGGCAATTTAGGTTGATACGCAGCTCTTGCTTTTTGTAATGCACTAATAGCCATGTATTTATGTTTTTAAATGATACAATAAATTGACAATGGCGAAGATAAGAAATTTCTTGGAAAAATTTCTTGATACAATATAAATATGTGCAGATTTTTATGAAAGAACTTCGATTCTTTCAAACTGAGCAAGTCTGTTTTGTACGGAATAACCTCGTTTTGGCGTGAAATTGATTTCTCCGTTCGATTCCAAAAATTTTACTACGTTGTTGAAACCCAACATCGAAGCGTTAAGAATTCCCGCTCTCGTAATATACACGTCGTTTACCGTCGTACCCACATATTTTGCAATGATGTCTTTCAAATAGACTGTTTCCATTCGGTGCATATACCAACGGATAAATCTCTCTTGGTCTTCAGGAGGAAATGTTTCTATGTCGAAGTGATAGCGAGCATGTCCTTTCGACGTGTAAACCGTATCGAATGAATCGTAGATTGCTTGCACTTGTTCCTCGCTGTAACCGAACTCGAGTAGGGCGGCCTTGCTTGCCTGATATTTACCTACAGTTCTTGTCTTGTTTGCTACATCGTAGTTTTGTCTTGATTCGATGTGTGCAATCTTGGTATATAAATCTTTATAATTTATATATTCCAATTCGATTTCAATTGTTTCTGGTTCTTCACAGAAATCACGAGACTTGTCGATTGTTGTAAATGGAGTACAAATGAGAAAACCAGACAAAAGTGCTATTGCTGTCGTTCTTATTGCGTTGATACTGAGCATATTGTGCATATATCTTCTTTTAAAAACGTGGCAAAGGTAAAAATTTTTTATAAAAAACAAACTTTTGTTGAAAAACTTTTATATCTTTACTTTTTTTATCTCTTTGTATCGCCTATGGATATTAGTAAAAAGGAAAATGATGTTTAAAAGGGATTTTTTTATTAACAATTCTATAAAAAAAAAGAGACTGCCATTTCTGACAGTCTCCCAATCATATTATGGAAACAATGTATTAGTATTCCAATTTGCTCATTCTTACATACGAAGCGTAGCGTTTCTTTGCCATGTCTTCGGCAGCGTTGAACAATTCTTGTGCTTCGTTCGGGAATTGTTTCATTACTGAAGCATAACGAACTTCGCCTTTCAAGAAGTCTTGGAAACCGTCCCAAGCTGGTTCTTTGCTGTCCAATGTGAATGGATTCTTGCCTTCAGCTTCCAATTCTGGGTTGAAGCGCCACAAGTGCCAGTAACCGCAAGCAACTGCTGCTGCTTCTTCGGCTTGTGATTTACCCATACCTTTCTTCAAACCGTGGTTGATACAAGGAGCGTAAGCAATGATGATTGATGGTCCGTGATATGCTTCTGCTTCGCGGATTGCCTTCAAACATTGTGCTTGGTCGGCACCCATTGCGATTTGAGCAACATATACGTAACCGTAAGTCGTTGCTATCATACCGATGTCTTTCTTACGAACTCTTTTACCGGCAGCGGCAAATTTAGCGATAGCTCCAAGTGGAGTAGCTTTCGATGCCTGACCACCAGTGTTAGAGTAAACTTCAGTATCGATTACAAGAATGTTAACGTCTTCGCCCGATGCAATTACGTGGTCAAGACCTCCGTAACCAATATCGTAAGAAGCACCGTCACCACCGATAATCCATTGAGAACGTTTTACCAAGTAATGGCTCAATTCTTTCAATTGAGAGCAAGTAGAACAGTTGCCTGCTGCTTTTTCAATCATTGGATTCAATTTAGCCGCTGCTGCTTTCGAAGCTGCTGCATCGTCCATACCGTCAATCCATTCTTGTGCTGCTTGTTTGAATTCTGCTGGAGTCTTGTCTTCGGCAATTGCACCTTCCAATAATGTCTTGATGCGAGCACGCATTTTCTTGTTTGCAATGTGCATACCCAAACCGAATTCGCAGAAGTCCTCGAACAATGAGTTAGCCCAAGCCGGACCTTGACCTTTTGCATTCTTCGTGTATGGAGTAGAAGGAACTGAACCAGAGTAGATTGAAGAACATCCAGTTGCGTTTGCAACGATTTCGCGGTCGCCGAACAATTGAGAAATCAATTTAACGTAAGGTGTTTCACCGCAACCTGCACACGCTCCAGAGAACTCGAACAATGGTTGAGCGAATTGTGAATTCTTAACATTTGCAGTAACGTCAACCAAGTCTTGTTTTGATGTAACCTTTTCAACGCAATATTGCCAGTTTGCAGCTTCTTTAGCAGCTGATTCTGAATTGTCGTCGTAAGGAACCATTGTAAGAGCTTTGCCAGTCTTTGGATTGCCCGGACAAACGTCGGCACAGTTACCACAAGCAAGACAGTCTTTAACGCCAACTTGCATTGTGAAGAACATTCCCTTCATTGCTGCAGGTGCCTTCATTTCGATAGTCTGACCGTTGAATCCAGCTTTTTCTTCCGCTGTCATAACGAACGGACGGATACAAGCGTGAGGGCAGACGTACGCACATTTGTTACATTGGATACAGTTGTCGGCGTTCCAAACTGGTACGAATGCGCCAACACCACGTTTTTCGAATTTAGCCGTTCCTGCTGCCCAAGTACCGTCTTCAATACCTTTGAATGAAGAAACAGGAAGCAAATCACCATCTTGAGCGTTGATTGGACGAACAACTTTGTTGATGAAGTCGTCACCGTCAGAATAAACCTTAGGTTGTTCTGCAAGGTTTGCCCATGCTTTGTCAACAGCCAATTCTTTGTATTCGCCACCACGGTCGATAGCCGCGTAGTTCATGTTTACAACATCTTCACCTTTCTTTCCGTAAGATTTCAATGCAAAGTGTTTCATTTCGTCAACTGCCTTGTCAACAGGAATAACACCTGTGATACGGAAGAATGCCGATTGAAGGATAGTGTTCGTTCTGTTTCCTAATCCAATTTCTTGTGCAATTTTCGTTGCGTTGATGTAGTAAACTTTGATGTCGTTCTTTGCAAAGTAAGCTTTTACTTTGTTAGGAATGTTGTGAGCCAATTCTTCGCCGTCCCAAATTGTGTTCAAAAGGAACAAGCCACCTTTTTGCAAACCACGTGTCACGTCATACATATTTAAATATGCTTGTTGGTGACAAGCCACGAAGTTAGGTGTCGTTACCAAATACGTAGAACGGATTGGCTCGTCACCGAAACGAAGGTGAGAGCAAGTGAAACCTCCCGATTTCTTAGAATCGTAAGAGAAGTATGCCTGACAATATTTATTTGTCGTTTCACCGATGATTTTTACCGAGTTTTTGTTAGCACCAACGGTACCGTCTGCACCAAGACCATAGAATTTAGCTTGGAACATTCCTGCAGGAGCCACAGAAACTTCTTCGCCAACAGGAAGCGAGGTGAAAGTAACATCATCGTTGATACCAAGAGTGAAGTGGTTCTTTGGTTGAGCCATTGCAAGATTTTCGTAAACTGCAATGATTTGAGCCGGAGTAGTGTCGTTTGAACCAAGACCGTAACGGCCGCCAACAACTTGAAGTTTCGACAACAAACCAAGTTCTGACAATGCGTCAACAACGTCAAGATATAGAGGTTCGCTGTTTGCTCCCGGTTCTTTTGTTCTGTCAAGAACGCAGATACGTTTTGCAGAAGCAGGGATAGCTTCCTTCAAGTATTTCAATGAGAATGGACGATACAAGTGAACAGAAATCAAACCAACTTTCTTACCCTTAGCGTTTTCAAAGTCAACAACTTCTTTGATACATTCTGTTACTGAACCCATTGCAATGATGATGTTTTCAGCATCTTTAGCACCGTAGTAGTCGAATGGACGGTATTTGCGGCCTGTAATGGCGCTGATTTTGTCCATATAGTCAGAAACGATGTCTGCCACAGCGTTGTAATATGGGTTACAAGATTCGCGGTGAGCGAAGAATACATCAGGGTTTTCAGCCATACCACGCATTTCTGGGTGTTCTGGAGAAAGAGCTCTGTTTCTGAATTCTTTAAGAGCTTCTTGGTCAACAAGAGGAACCAAGTCTTCTTGGTTAACAACTTCAACTTTCTGATATTCGTGAGACGTGCGGAATCCGTCGAAGAAGTTCAAGAATGGAACGCGGCTCTTGATAGTAGCCAAGTGAGCTACACCAGCCAAGTCCATAACTTCTTGTACAGAACCTTCAGCCAACATTGCGAAACCTGTCTGGCGGCAAGCCAAAACGTCTTGATGGTCACCAAAGATACAAAGTGCATGAGAAGCAAGTGTACGTGCCGAAACGTGGAATACGCAAGGAAGCAATTCACCCGCAATCTTGTACATGTTAGGAATCATAAGGAGCAAACCTTGTGAAGCCGTGAACGTAGTTGTCAACGCACCAGCCTGCAATGATCCGTGTACTGTACCAGCAGCACCACCTTCAGACTGCATTTCTTGAACCAAAACTGTTTCACCGAACATGTTCTTACGGCCTTGTGCTGCCCATTCGTCAACATTTTCAGCCATAGGAGATGACGGTGTGATAGGATAGATAGCAGCAACCTCGGTAAACATATAGGCTATGTGAGCCGCAGCTGTGTTACCATCACACGTTAGAAATTTTTTATCCGCCATGATTTTATAATTTATTTAAGTTTACTTTTTTATCGTTGGCAAAGGTACTAAAAAAATAGTTTCATTGTCATAAAAGAAGAGACAAATTCATAAAAAAAAGACTGCCAATTTTGACAGTCTTTTTTGTTGTTTTGTACCAGAGATTCTGTAATTTATTTTGCATCTGCCACAAGTCTATTCAGCGCATCTATAAACAATTGAGGATCACTTGTACGAGTGTTGCTGTATGAATACATTTCGTTAAACTCGTTTTGATATGAGAACACCGAAGGATCTCCATTGTTTGGCAAAGCGATATAGACAGGTTCCGATTCTCCTTGAATCTTTATAGATATGGCATCACCTTCCTTGTTCACACTACGAATGTCTCGATAAAAGATGTTTGTCGTATCGCACGATTCAATCTCATTGCTGACTGTATCCCAATAATTATACAAAATGGTTAGCTTGTCACGTTGCGGAATAGCGATACTATAGTATATTCGATTCAACATGTCGCTTGGTTCGTCAGACTCGTTTCCATCTGCGTCTTTATCATCGAAATAGTTCACAAACAAAATCTTACCTGCCATATTCGTTTCGTCAATGTGATTCTCTCGTAACGCTTTGCCAACAGGGTCTCCAGTTCGTGTTAAAACTGGATCGTTGCCGTCTTTTGAAAGATAATGTTCGCAAAATTCTACGTAATCGCGAACAGACGCTCGACCTTGCTCCCACATTTTATAATCATCTTTATATTTATTCTGACGATTAACATTTTCAGAGTTAATATAACTTCGTTCATGAGCGGTTGCAATAAATCTGCCAATGATAATAAGCAAACCAAGAATCAACGGCCAAATTTCAATCAATAAGAATGCATATCCATAAATAGAGTCTTCTGTCCCGCAAAGTTCCACCACATTCGGCATTTCTTCTTCTGTCGGCTTACCAAAGTGGCTCTTCGTCTTACCTAAGGAATCAAGGGATTTATAGGCATAAACTACTTTCGTCGCATAAAACAAGCTATCCTTTTCTGCACGTTGGGCCGCTTTAGTAATGCTGTCATTCCGTAATTTTTCCAATAATTCTTTACGTTGTGCTTTTGTCTTTTTGGTTGTACCATATAATTCTTGATATTCCTGTACAACGGTCACCGTATCGGGGGCTGTTATCTTCAGAACCAATGTAGGGTCCCAAGATTTTTTCCCGTTGCAACTGATAAACATCTCCCAGATAATCAACACAATCAAAGAAGCAATTCCTATTTTTATAATGCTGAAAATAGGCCAAAACGGTTTTTCAAGCCATGCAGGCTTCGTAGGTTCATATAAGTTGTCGAAAAACTCTTGTCGTTTTGATTCGTCGGAAAGAGCAAGAATACTGCCTTCAGGGTCATTCGGATTAGAATATTCCATGTCGTTTTCCCTACCGATTTTCCCTGGATACCAGTAAAGTGATTGGTTGAAGCGACCTTGTCTGCTTTCGTCACTTTCGCGTTTTCCCGTCCTAATTTCCTCAAGCCAGTCATAACATTGTCGGTCAACATCGCGATTTATCTTGACGTGTTCTTGTATTTCCTTTACGTCATCGGATTCCGAAGGCATTTTGCGGATTTTGTCCATTATTTCTACTGGCGATTCACCTTTGAATTGTAATCCCGATGAAGCATAGGATTGACGAAGCATCATAAGAAGAATAAGGTATTTCCGCTTCGCCTGCATTTTCGACGCAGTATGGAGCCATTGCTCAATTCTGTCAACAACATCTTTCTTTATGTGTCGTGGATTTTCTCCTTCGAACAAAGATAGAGCATAATAGTAGTAGGTATCGGGTTCAAGCGGATTTTGGTCAACTGCTTGTTTGAAATTTCTTTGTGCCAACTCGTAATTGTTAAGACTCAAATAGAGTAAGCCCATAGCGTACAATGCGTTGGTGTCTTTCGGATTCTCCTCGGCTTGTTGCTTGAATGCGTCAATATACTCCTTTGCCATTGCAGGCGAGAAGGAGAGTGGATTGATAGTTTCCTCTTGTACGTTGACAATTTCGTTGACCTGTTTACACTTTGGACATTTTACTCTGCCATCTTCGGCTTTGGACAAGTCCAGGGCAAATCCACAGTTTCTACACTTTTTTATGGTAACACTTGCTGACATATTACATCATCGTTTTTATGTTTTTAATTTCCGTCATTAAATAATCATAATCTCGTGAGGGGACAGAGTTGATAAATCCTTGTAGTTGTGCTGCACTTGCGTCGTTTAAGCGAGAAGGTGAAATTGAATCTATCTCCTGTTGTAAACGTGTTTTTTGCGTTTGAGACAAGTTTTCCGCATTGTTTAATGCTGATTTCATTAAAGCAGAGAAATTCAAGATTTGATGACTATTTTGTTGCAGATGTTCCACATTTTGTTTGTGCGTAGAATCGGCTTCTGCAAGGAGTACTGCAGGAATTATCCATACAAGAGTGAGGATAACCAAAAGTGTGATGTACCAACGCATTCCGATAGGAACGCCCAATGTTACCAAAACGGAATAAATCACCATAACCGCAACACCAGCAATAATGTAATAGCTACCATACATACCAATAGCAATACTTGCCAACGACGAAGTGTCTTTTGTGTCGCCCTTACGGACCCAGATGAGCCATCCGAAGAGCAATGTTTCCAAAAACAACGTGTAAACCAAGTTCACCCAAAACAAAGCACCTGCTTCTTCAGGCATAAAAACAAAAAACATTGCTATTGTCACCACGTATATTACGATGGGTAATAGCACTTCAGAAATGAAAGAAATACGTTTTGTTGCCATAGTTTTATTCGTTAGAAAGTTTATAAGAAGTACCGGTGTCAGCTTGGGCACCCAGATTGCATAGTTTTTCTGCAAGTTTTATTGTCGCATCACCGCTTTTTGATGAAAAACAAATATGATCATCATTAGGGTTGTTTTCCACATCAGAGATAATTTCGTTCGCCTCTTCTTCGCTTATATGAGTTGTATTTACTAACTCATCGATTACGCTTTCCTTGCTTGCAGAACCTAAAGAATCCAAGAAACACACAAAGAATGCATCAACATCTTCATCTTGCAATGAGGTTACATATCTAATCGATACGTTTAAGTCTTTAAGTTCATTGACAAATTTCTCCACATTTTGCTTTGTATCGGAGATGCCTCTATAACAAATTTGAGGCCCGTTTGGTAAATTTTCAATAATCTTGTTTGCTTCATCAATGCTTCTATTGGTGTTTTCTGCTATAATATTGCAGACTTTCTCTTTATTTGTATTATCCATTGAATATAGGATGACAACAAGGTCATATTCCATTGTTAAAAAATTATTTTCTTCTGGAACAGAACCGTTGGTGACGTATGGACTTAAAATTTTAAAGAAGCTCTCTAAGTCATTATCTCCGTTTATTGCATAAAATGCGGAGTCTTCTATTATAGGTGTATGTTCGTCAAATCCGTTTTCTTTTAATATTTTTCGAATGTCTCGTCTGAATTGTTCCGTACTGACTTCAGGTGGAATCATATCAATTTTGTTAATAAAAACGATGATTCTTTCAATATTTGCTTTATGAGCAAGCATTATTTGTTCTGTTGCTGTGTTTGTATCCAGTTTGGTAGCATCCAAAACTAAAATAGCAGCCTTCATCTTTCGTGCTCCTGCCATCATAGTATTAATATACTCGGGATCGCCAGGACAATCTAAATGGATGAAATTATTTTCCCCGTCGCTATATTCAATTGTATGGACGTGAATACTCTTCCCCATTGCTTTTTCTTCTGGGTCACAATCAATTTCATCATACTTTTTTTCTTGAGCAAGTCCTTTTTTTGCAAGAATCTGTGTAATTCCTGCTGTTAACGTGGTTTTCCCACTTGCAGCAGGGCCGATGGTCCCTATTGTCAAGGCGTTTGCTGCTGGCTGAGCTTGAGGTCTGCTTACGTTCGATTTACTTGAATAACTTTCTTTTTTTGGGGTCGGACTTGAAAAAGGTTGACTTTCTCCTGCGTGAGACGAAGAGTCACCCTTTTTGTTCAACATTTCCATTAGTTTCTCATATCCTTTTTGCTCACTTCCGTCTTCACTTTTAAACTTATGGATAAATAAGAAGTACGCTGCAACTAAAATTATTATTATCGACATATCTTTATAGTTTTAGGTTATTACACTATTATTTTACAATTATTTTACATCGCTGGTGGAGTAGGGGGCGTTGGTGGATTTCCCGGCATTGGAGGCGGAACTTGTGCAAATAACGAAGCAAGTTCTGGAACCGTGTTTGCCGCTGCCCATTGTGGCATTCCTGCTTTCCAAACCATTGTTTGAGGCGTAAGAGTGCCTTGTTGCACCATTTGCTGCAAAACAGGCATATCGAACGGTCCTGCCTGCTGATTGTTTACAAACACGTACATCTGCAATGGTTGTGGCATTTGAGGAGGAGCTTGCTGAGCGAATTGTTGTCCGGGTTGACCATATTGTTGGGGTTGTCCGTACGTAGGTTGTGCGTTCATTGCCTGATTTGCCATTCCCGCCATCTGCTGACCGAAAACACCTCCCATACCGAATCCCATTCCGATGCCCATTCCTGCACCCATCATTTGTCCTGCCGATCCTTCGTTTTGTGCGGCACCTTGCATTACGTCGAACTGACGTTCTTGCTGATACGTGTATCCCTCGCGGGCACGTGCACGAGCACGGGCTCTTGATTCAAAATCCATTTCGGAACCAGCCGTTTGTGCAGCAATAATACGTTTGTATTGTTCATCGTCTTCGTCGGGGTTGATTGCCTCAACATCAAATTTTGTCAGTTCTATTCCGTAGTCAACAAAATAATCGTTGAGTTTATCCCTTACGAATTGTGCAATATCTGACAAATAATTATTTGCTTCGGTAATGGAAATTTTTTGTTTGCTGAAATATTGCGACAAGAGTGGTTTTACTTGCTGTGCTACGGCAGAAGTGAATTCATTGCAAAATTCACCCAATACTATTTCGTGTTGTGTACCCGAATATTCCTTAATGAAAGCACGTGAATTGCAGATACGGAATTCGTAACTACCATAGGAACCTACTTTTATTGTGACGCCTTCGTCGCCATACGTATAGTCACGCACCGTAAGTCCGCAACCCCAGCCACCTTCGTCTCCAGCCAATCGCTGACGTGATGTGCTTATTACGTATAGTGTGGTTTTGAACGCGCTATTGCCTCCTGTTGGAGCATTCATTAAATTTTGTAAGAATGGTACGTTGTTGGTTGATAGTTGATACGACCCAGGACCGAATGTGTCGGAATACTGTCCGTCGTTGTAAAATACCATTTCTTGTCCGTCTTGTACCGTTACTTTCGCACGTGTGGAAAGATTGTCGTAAGGAACGCGTTTGAGCAAGACACCTTTTTCAAGGTTGTAAAACACGTTGTCAATCATTCCAACTCGTTCGTCGCCTTGACCGTCGTATGTGTAACCGTCGGTTCGTTGTTCGTTTTTATTAAATAGTCCCATTTTGTATATAAATAAAATTGTTAGCGCTCCGTTTTATGCAAAAAAAAAGCATATTCAAAAGGTGTTTAATCTTCTGAATATGCTTATAGTTGATTTTGGATAACTGTAACTTATTGAAAATAAGTAATTAACCCTCCCCCTTTTGTGCCGTTGGGGCTGTAAAGCTAAATACTTATTTAGTGTCGTTTCGTGAAAAATCATTACTCATTTTTGAAAGTACAATCTTAATAAAAATTTTCTTTCTTTGAAATTTTTTTAGTTGAAAATAGACGAAATTTAGATAAAAAAAAACGCCACTTTCTAGTGGCGTTTTTTCGTATAAGTATAAATTACTTATTTTACTATACAAGACCTTGAGCCATCATTGCATCAGCAACTTTGATGAAACCAGCGATGTTAGCACCAGCAACATAGTCGATGTAACCATCAGCTTGTTTACCGTATTTAACGCAGTTTTCGTGGATTGATTTCATAATGCCTTGCAATTTAGCGTCAACTTCTTCTGATGTCCAAGAAAGACGTGCAGAGTTTTGACACATTTCCAAACCAGAAGTTGCAACACCACCAGCGTTAGATGCTTTACCAGGAGCGTAAAGGATTTTTGCATCTTGGAATACTTTTACTGCTTCTGGAGTACTTGGCATGTTAGCACCTTCAGCAACACACATTGTACCGTTTGCAACCAATGCCTTAGCATCGCTTTCATCCAATTCGTTTTGTGTAGCACATGGCATAGCAACGTCACATTTAACGTTTTTCCAAGGACGTTGATTTTCGAAGTATTTGCAGCCGAATTTTTCTGCATATTCTTTGATACGACCACGTTTAACATTCTTCAATTCGAATACGAATGCTAATTTTTCAGCTGTGATACCTGCTTCATCAACGATTGTACCGTTAGAGTCAGACATTGAAACAACTTTTGCACCTAATTGAGTACATTTTTGTACTGCATATTGAGCAACGTTACCAGAACCAGAGATTGCAACTGTTTTACCTTGCAATGAAGTTCCCTTAGTTGCCAACATTGATTGTGCGAAGTAAGTTACACCGTAACCAGTAGCTTCAGGACGGATCAATGAACCACCGAAAGAAAGACCTTTACCCGTCAAAACGCCTGTGAATTCGTCGCGGATACGTTTGTATTGACCGAACAAGTAACCAACTTCACGACCGCCAACACCTATATCACCAGCAGGAACGTCAGTGTCAGGACCGATGTATTTTTGAAGCTCAGTCATGAAGCTTTGGCAGAAACGCATAACTTCATTGTCTGATTTTCCCTTAGGATCGAAGTCAGAACCACCTTTACCACCACCCATAGGAAGTGTAGTCAAGCTGTTTTTGAATGTTTGTTCGAAAGCCAAGAATTTAAGAATACCCAAGTTTACAGTAGGGTGGAAACGAAGACCGCCTTTATAAGGACCGATTGCACTGTTCATTTGAACACGGAAACCGCGGTTGATTTGCCATTCACCTTTGTCGTCAACCCAAGGAACTCTGAAGATGAAAACTCTTTCTGGTTCTACCATTCTTTCCAAAACTTTAGCAGCTTTGTACTTTGGATTTTCATCCAAGAATGGAAGGATTGAGTGTACTACTTCGTGAACTGCTTGGTGGAATTCTGTCTCACCTGGATTCTTAGCGATTACTTTCGCCATGAAATCGTTCAATTCTTTGTCAAAATTCTTTGCCATTGTATTGTGTTTTAATAATTATTTTTTCCACTGCAAATGTATATAAATTTTTGAATTTGATTCTCGTAAAATACTGATTTTTAGAAAATTACGTATTTTTCGCAATGTGTTTACGTAAAACACGTAGGAATTTTTCGGGAGTAAAAACAAAAAACGCATATAAGAAAACCTTATATGCGTTTGATTGTGTTGAATTTCAACGATTAGAAGTAGAAATTCATAAATAAGTTTGCACCGATGTTTCCTGTTGCAAGTTCTGTTCTTCTTGATTTGGGTGAAATTAGATCGGTGTATGTATCAACTTGGTTTGTTACCACATTGAATCCTTCGTATTCTGCATATCGTTGTGATGTCCATTCGTGAACAAGATATACGTTTACTTCGGCACCGATACTTGCTTTTTGACAAAGGAAATATTCTGCACCGAAACTACCTACTAAACCAGCAAGGTGTGAAGGAGCAGCTGTGAAATTCTTTGTAGGACGTGCATTAGGCATAGATCCTATGGCAGTGTAATTTGCAGGATTTGCAATTGTTGGTGCTTGGTTGATGTCGGTAATGGCATTACCATATTTATATATACTTTTTGTCGTTGCAAAACCATATACGGCAGAACCACTTACAATACCTTGAATACGACCAGAACCAATGCGTTTTTCCAAACCGACAGCAAAACTACCGCCTCTACGTTTCGTAATGTCTGAATCGATTACTTTTGCTTGACTGAATGCGTTTAAGAAAACAGCTTCGTCGTCTTGCACGTACGTTTGGTTATTGTTTTTACTAAATAAGAAACCGATATTTGCTCTTACGGCAGTGTTGTCGCTCAAGAAATATTTGCCCATAATTGAGAAATTATTCAGAAAAAGACTTTCTCCTTGTAATGCACCCAAAGCGTTGTTTGCTGTTCCATTGTACATATTGCCAATAAAACTTGCTATAGGGTCAAGTGTTACGCCAAATGCTTTTTCTCCGGCAACGGGACCAAATTGAGAATCTGTCGATTCTTGTGCTAATGCGGGTATGGCTAATACCCCCAGGAGCAAACTATATAAGTATTTTCTCATTGTCGTTAGTCTTTAAATTGATCTACATTTTCGTAAGAAGTGCTGATAGAAATGAATTTGACATCTTTCTCATTTGCAGTAACAGTCTTTGTTGTCATCTTCATTAAAACGTTGTTGTATTCAACGTTCGATTCTCCGTCATATTCTTGCCATTTGCCGTAGAAAGGAAGGTTGTAAACAGTGGCAGTAAGGGAGTTGTACACAGGTACGTCAATTGAGAATAATCCGTTTTCGTCTGTTTGTGTCTCAAAGTAGAGGAATGAGCCGCCGTCACCGGTATAGTTGTCGTTTTCAACTTTTACCACTACGGTAACGTTGCTTGCTGCAACATCGCTTAATGAAACGGTTTTTGCCTCTGTCTTGTCGTAATACGAACCACCGTCATAGGTTACTTTACCAGAGATTGTTGCTTTTGCTTTAACATCGTCAACACTCAATTCAGATTGTTCCTTGCTACAACCTGTAAAAGCAATCGTCGCTAGGGAAGCGGCATACAATAAAAATTTTTTCATAAAAATGTTTGTTAAGTTATAAAATAGGTTTATTAAAAACGTAGTTTTCAATTATCGTGCCACAAATGTATGATTTTTTTGTGGAAAAACAATATGTTTTGATAAGAATCTGTTTGGAGGTTGTAGGTGTGTCTTCTACACGTAGAGACGCGCCATGGCACGTCTCTACTATAATCATCATCTTAAATTATAAACTTTTATTTTTCTCCAATGCTTCAATATAATTATTGAATTCGAAGCCCATCACGATTACGTCGTCAACTTGTTCCCAATCGCCTTGCCATTGTTGGAATTGTTTCTTGAGTTCAATTCCTTGTTTCATCATTGGTAGATGTTGCACCGACAGTATATTGTGTTTGAAATGTTTGAATTTCATTTTCTTTCCCGATTCTCCGCCAAATTGGTCGGCGTAACCGTCGCTGAACATATAGAAACGGTCTCCTTTTTGAACGCGTATGATTGCCGTTGTGAATAAATTGTCTTGTTCGTTGGACAAGCCCACAGGATTTTTATCGCCTCGATACGTGATGAATTGATTGTTGCGGACTAAGAGCATTCGTGTCAACGCACCTGAATATTCAAGTACGCCGGTGTCGGTGTGGAATACGCAAATGGAAATGTCCATGCCATCTTTCACTGGTGTCTCGTCGTCCAACTCGTTTTTGGTGAACAGTTCTATCAGCGATTTGTTAAGGTAGTCAAGTATTTCGGATGCCTTATGGATATTTCGTGACGTGGTGATGTTTCGCAGCAAGTTATCGCCAATGATGGACATGAATGCTCCGGGAACGCCGTGTCCCGTGCAGTCGGAACAGACGATGAAGATTTTTGTGTCGATTTTGGTAATCCAGTAGAAATCGCCGCTCACAATATCTTTCGGCATATACAATATAAAATAGGAGGGAATCAGTTGTTTGAACTTTGCACGAGCTGGCATAATGGCCGACTGGATTCGTTTCGCATAGGTAATGCTGTCGAGAATGTTCTTGTTCTTGACTTCCAGTTCTTCTTGCTGTAATTCGAGTTGCTCCGTCCATTTCTGACGGTCAAGGATACGTTTGTTTTTTTCTTCAAATTTCTTTGAAATGAGTTTGCTCACCAAGAATATGATGAGAAGAATTATACCAATATATATTATAAATGCAGTCTTCGTTCTCCAAAACGGGGCGGGGACAGTAATGATGATTGATTTTTCGTTAGACCAGATTCCATCGCTGTTTGAGGCCTTTACCTTCAATGTGTATTTTCCGACAGGGAGTTTTATGATGTTTATGTAGTTTTGATTTTCCAAGTCGATCCACGTGTTGGTCAAGTCGCTGATGTAGTATTTGTACTGATTCATAAGCGGTTGCGTGAATTCAAGCAATGCAAATGAAATGGTTATGTCGGAATTGTTCCAAGGGATTGAAATCTTCTGATTGTCTTTCAATTGATTGGTAAATATCTTATTATCAATGGTATATTCCAATTGAAGGAATTCGAAATTTGGTTTTATGGAACTTGCCTTGATTGAATCGGGATGAAAGATGTTGATTCCTTGTGGACCGCCAAAGAACATGTATCCGTTTGATGCCCGAAACGCCGAATGAGGCGAGAAGTCGTAGTCTTGTAATCCGTCGTGAATGGAGAATTTCTTATATCGTTCTTCCTCGGGCAGGAATGAAGCCAATCCGTTGTCGGTGCCGAGCCATAGTTCGGTGTCGTTGGTCAGGACGGAGTAAATCTCGTTTGTCGCCAATCCGTCTTTTGTTGTGAAAAACGTACATTCCAGCGTGCCCGGATTACATTTTATAAGCCCTAAGTTGCTGCCAATCCAGATGTTCCCGAAATTATCCTCGGTAATATCGTAAATGTGCTTGTTGAGTCCAGCAAGTTTTGTGTCCGAAATCTTTATTTCGTGGAAACTGTCCGTTTTGTGGTCGTAAAACACAACACCATTTTCGGTGCCGATAAATAGTTTGTTTTTATAATTCTCGTAAAAACAGGTGATTTTATTTGACGGCAACAAATTTTTGTCAAAATGGATGATTTTATCCTGTGCGATATCATACGAGATTATCCCGTAATTTGTACCTATCCATAGTCGTTCCTGTGAATCGAGAAGCAAAGCACTGATGCGTTTTTTCGTGATGCAAAACGAATGCAAACTCGGATATTTTTTGTCGATGGAATAGAATTGCCTGTTTGTCGTGTTATAAATCGTAAGATAGCCGTTACTTCCGATTAAAATCTCGTTGTCGCTCAATTTTATGATTGAGGTGATATGATTTGTCGGGAAATTGCCCATATCGGCGGCAAAGGTTTGCTTGGTCTTTTTATCCAAGTCGTAAATCTGAACGCCTCCGAATTTTGTTCCGAAGAAGACGAGATTCCTTTCAATATAAATGGCTGTCGTGTAGTTGTATTTTCTACCAAATTCACCTTCCTCGTTGCCAATAAGTTGAAACCGTTTCGGCTTTACGTCAAGTTTGTTGAGTCCGTTTTGTGAACCTATCCACAAAATGTTGCCATTGGCCTTTATAATGCAGTTGGTCTGATTGGTCGAGATGCCTTTTTGCTGTGGTGCGTGAGAAAATTGGTAGAATTGTTTTGTGTCGGTGTTGAAAGCAAAAACGCCATTGCTTTCAGTCGTAATCCACAGAAAATTAGAGTGATAACCCTCGGCAATACCATTGACGATGGTTTTTATTTTTGTGGAATAATAGTATGTGGTAAATGTTTTTTTGTTTTTGTCGAACAGATTTAGGCCATTCCGTGTGCCAATCCAAATTCGTTGTTTTGAATCCTCGAAAATAGACAAAACGTGATTGTTGCTCAATTTGTGTGACAAGAATTCATCTTCTTTGAAAAAGATAAAATCATCATTTTCAGGTTCATAATACCCCAAACCGTTTTCGCTTCCAATCCAGAGTATGCCTTGCGAATCTTGAAAAATAGGGTAGGAATATTGTTCGAATTCTTCTTTGAATATATCTGTTTCAATGGTGTACGAACGAAGTTTGTGCGTTTTTAGATTTCCACGAGTGATGTTTTGATTTGTTTTTATCCAAATATTTCCTTCGCTGTCGCAAAACACGCTTTGAATGGGGATTTTTGAGAATTGTACCAGTGAGGTTGAATCAATTGCAGAACGATTGCACTTGTATGTGTCACGCATAATAAGATTGAGTCCGTAATCGGTGGCAACCCAGATGTTGTGATAAATATCTTCGCTAATGCCTAAAATACAATTTGACGAAATGGTTTGTGGATTTTGTGGGTCGTGTTTGAAAATGAGGTAGTTTTTCCCGTCGTAACGGTTCAGGCCCGAATTAGTGCCAATCCACAAAAATCCTTTGGAATCCTGAAAAATGCACCGCACGTTGTTGTGTGAGAGTCCGTCGCTGTTTGTGATTGTTTCGAACGACAATAATCTGCTATTGGGAATATCCTCGGCAAAGCAATTAGGAATAATTGTCAGCAGAATTATTGCTACTATGGAAAGAAATTTTTGAATCATCGTGCTAATGTACAAAAAAACTCTTTCACGATGTTCATTTTTTCAAAAATACGTTTTATATCGCCACGCAGAATCTTTGTCAAAAAGTTTGCGATATTGCATTGAGGGGGACGGAATAAAATCGCCGAGATGTAACGTATTCCATTTTGAGTCAACGAGTTGTATAGTCGCTTCGTCGCTTGTTACAGGCGTTGGCCAGTCGCGGAGTTGTTCGTCTTGTTGCTTGGTGCTGCCATCGATGATGAGGCAGTTTCGTTCTATGACGCAGTCGTGGCGAGGATTGTAGTTGTTAAGTACGTTCCAAACGATAGATTTTTTGTCATTTTCGTCTAATGTGTTGTCATATAATATAAGACAAGAAATTGTCGGCTCGTTGCTTATCTTTTCTTTTGCTAACTGAATTTTTTGAGTTTGTTTATCTTGTGCGACGGGTAGGAATACGATTTTGTTCTGTCGTCCTTCGCCTTTTGTTGTCGCGTCAATAGCCATTTTGCTTCCGAAGCCGATGCTTGGACTTGAATGGTCAAGCACGTCGAGTTGTCCTGACATGATAATTGTGTCGTTGGTTGGGTCGAAGTTGTTTTCAATTGCTTGAAAAACGTCGTTTGGATTTGTTATGTCGCAATTCTCGTCGACGATTATCAATGTTTTGTTGCTTGCCATCTGGCCGGCTCCCCAAAATGCGTTGATGACTTTTTGTGCTTGTCCTTCGTACGATTTTTTGATTTTTGCTATCACCAAATTGTGCGAAACGCCCTCGAACGGCATAATGTAGTCTATCAATTCTGGACAAAACAGCATTTTTATCGGGGCAAGGAAAATTCGTTCCGTCGCTTTCCCAATCCATGCGTCTTCCATAGGTGGAATGCCCACGATTGTTGCTGGATAGACGGCGTTTTTCCTGTGCGTGATGCACGTGATGTGAAATTTGGGATAATAGTCTGGTAATGAGTAAAATCCGGTGTGGTCGCCAAACGGACCTTCAAGAAATTTTTCTTCGGTTGGGTCAACGTATCCTTCAAGGACGAAATCTGCGTCGGCAGGCACTTCCAAATTGTTGGTGATACATTTTACCAATGTTACAGGTTTTCGTTGCAAGAAACCGCTCAACATCTGTTCGTCAACATTTTCGGGAAGTGGGGCGGTGGCTGAAAATATGTTGGTCGGGTCGCCACCAAGAGCCACGCTCACGGGCATTCGTTTGCCCAGTCGTTTGTATGCCTCATAATGATTTGCCCCTGTCTTATTTTTGTGCCAATGCATTCCAGTCGTTTGACCATCAATTACTTGCATACGATACATTCCCATGTTTCTCGCACCGGTTTCCGGGTGTTTGGTAATGACCATCGGCAAGGTTATGAATTTGCCTGCGTCGTGTTTCCAACATTGCAGAATCGGCAGTTTCGTCAGGTCAACGGTTTCTTCAATCACTTCCTGACATGCTCCACGGCCATTTTTGTGTTTGGGCATCCACGATTTTAGTTCTGCAAGAAGCGGCAGTAATGAAAGTTTTTCTTTGAGCGTGGTTTTGGGCGACGTAGCTTGGGTGAAAATAGTTTCAATGCGTTGCTTGAGGTCGTCCAACTCGTTACAGTTCAACGCCATACAAATACGTTTTTGACTACCCAAAGCATTGATTAACAATGGAAAATCCGTCCCATTGTTGGTAAATAGTAACGCTTTATTACGATTTTCAGGAGCTTTTGAAATTCTGTCGGTAATTTCGGTTATTTCCAAATCGGTGCTCACACGTTCGGAAACGACGATTAGCTCGTTTTCATCTTGTAGTTTTTGTATGAAAGACGAGAGCCCCATTGTTATTTAACCGCAACAGCTTCGTTGTAATCCTTGTCGGTAATAGAGTAGTAATACACCGTATTATTTGCCTTATCGGACTGACCGACCATTTCAAAATTGCCATATCGCAAAATGTTGTTTCTTTGTGCCGAATCAACATAGAAATTCAAAACTTTCGCGTCGTCAAAATAGATTTTTGCAGAATCGGGATAATTGAAATCAAAGATATTGTCATTTTTTTCATAAAACGAATTTGCTGCGACAGTGATCGTGTCGGAAGACGTTTTGTAATAATAGTACACAACCTTTACATTGTGTTCCGTTTTGTTTTTGATAACATACAAATTGTGATACATAGGAGTTTCGGGGCAAGCAACCAATGCGAACAATGCCACGACGAGAATGACTAATTTCTTCATAATGCTTCTATTTTTTTACAAATATACTCATTTTATACAAAATTGAATTTCTTGGCGAAAAAAAACTAAATGCACAACACGCACTTTTTGTGTGCTGTCGGCGTGAAAAAAACGTGTGATAATGAATTGTTAGGATAATTTTTTTCTATTTTTGAACTCCAAACATTTTTGATTTTGAAACTTTTCCGTTACATAGTGCCTGTTCTCTTTCTGTTCCTTTCATTTATAGGAGCTGCACAGACGGAATATACCCGTTATTATGACTATTATTGGAAACCTACTACGGAGAAAAATGCCAAATATATGCGGAAAATCACCTATGGCAAGGATGGCAAGCCGCAGGGAATAACTCGTGATTATTATTATGATAGAGATTGGCCAAGTGGAAATCCCGTAATTCGCTTACGTTGGGAGGGACGTGTTCTTGCCGAAAATCTTAAAACAGGCGAACTTGTACTTGATGGGAAATGTGTCGGGTATAATCTTTTTGGGGAAATTACAAAGATTGCCAATTATAAAAATGGGGTCTTGCATGGATATTACTATAACGGTGAAAAGGAAGATTATTATAAACCTTGGGGTATTACATACGGTCATTATGTTGACGGGAAAGAGGAAGGCTGGTTTATCAGTAAACAGAAAGAGGATGTAGTGGCAACTTTGTATCGTAATGGAAGGAAAGTCCATAAAATAATAGAGAGTTATAATTTCAAGGACATGCGATATACGTACTTCACAAATGGTTCATATCTTGAGATAAATGGCAATGATTCCGTACTCTATTCCAGTGGGGGCGAACACATCTATACTGACGAGTATATTTACGACACTATTGCGACAGAACATAAAGTTGTGAAAAGAAGAAGGAGTAAACTGGATACGGTTTCATACACAATCTATTGGGACAGGGAATTTAAAAATCCTCAATATTCATATAAAAAAACATATTATGGCATAGAG
The DNA here is from genome assembly GCA_017642535.1 of Bacteroidales bacterium. Lineage (GTDB taxonomy): Bacteria > Bacteroidota > Bacteroidia > Bacteroidales > UBA1715 > UBA1715. The sequence goes on from JAGCOW010000057.1 coordinate 33,569, forward strand.
TGTCTGACTTTTGATTTGTCGGGAAAACTGATACAAAAAGATTCTTTTAATAGTAGAGGATTCCATCAGCAAAAAATAATTGATGGAGACACAAGTTTTATCAATACATATGACAGGGATGGAGAGTTGCAGAGGAAGGAGTTTTCTTATCTTCAACGGTCTTTTAGCATAGTAAAACGTGACGGAGAATGGGTTTTCGATAAATACGACGAAATTCTTGCAAAAAAAATTGGAACAAAGTGGGAACTTCCGAAAAAATTAGTTGGTAACAGTTATTGTGTATTTTGGACAGGTGATTATTTGGGGCAGGAAAATCAAACGGTGACGAGGCAATGTTTCGACCGTGCCGGACTGAAAATATGCGAAGTTCATATTTTGTGTCAAAAGGAGGGTATGGCTCAAGTTACTGTAACATTCTATGAAAAAGGTGATCCGTCGAAAGTTCTTGTACAACGTAGTGGTGTTGTTGACTTAACAAGATGCCCTTATATTTATTCAGAATCTATACGTCTTCCTGATGTGTTTTCTGAAGTCAGTGGAATTTATTACGATTGTGGAAGTTATGACCTGGTTCCTACGCTTTTGCGGATTACAAAGAAGTACCAGGACGGCATTTTATATGGAATTGAAGACAAAGAACGGAATGTTTCCATCGAACCAAAATATAAGGAAATCAGCGGTGTTAAAGGAGGGTATATTATTTGCCGGACAGCTGAATATGACGAACTGCTTGACGTTTCTCTGAAAAAACAGATCTTTTCAGCTCCTTATATTGAGGATGTTTTTGCAGGTGGCATAGTTGTATTTAGCAATCAGAAAGTGGATACCCCAAATCAGAAATATGGTTTGGCGACGGTTGACGGAAAAATACTCGCTCCCTGCGAGTTCGATGCCATCATTACGAAAGATTTTGACAAAGGCATATTTTGGGTGCGGAAGGCGGGCAAATATGGCACTTATTCACATACTGGAGAATTGATAGCGGCTCCGAAATATGACATTCCATACCATGAGCCATACAACGATCCATACTATGAGCCATACTATGAGCCATACTATGAGCATTTCACACGAATGAACATTGCGGGTGTCATGCAAAACGGAAAATACGGCATAATGACAACCGACGGAGATTCATACACCAAATGCAAGTTCGACGAAATGATATTGATTGACTCCATAACATACGCAAACGAGGAAACCGACATAGTTGCCGTCGTACGAGTCGGTTCGCAGTGGGGGGCAATCAATCGTTTTGGCAAATATGTCATTTCTCCGCAGTACGACGATTTGATGCCTCTTGTTCAAGAGGTTGAAACTGAACCTGGAAAATATGTGCGTGTTTTGGTATTTGCCGCTCAAAAGAAGAAAAAATGGGGCTCTGTTTCCTCTTCCAATCAAGTACTATTACCGTTCGAATACGAATATATGTCAACCGATGTGTATAACTCAAAACTTCTGTTAGAAAAAGATTCGTATGTGTATTCAATTGGAGTTTCGGACTTATATGATGGGGTTGATTTTTCTCATTTTGACAAATATAAAGCAACAAGTAGTGACGAAGAGAATCTGTACGATCCTGTCTATTATTTGGGAACATCCTATGTGGATTATCATAGTAAACATGCCTTCACTATTATTACAGATAATAATGGGCGTCAAATTATTCCGCCTTCGTATCAGGAAATGGGTTTTCTTAATAATAACACGAATAACACGAGTTTCATACGGAAATATATGGATATAAATGGTAATTCTATATATAGATATAAAAAAAAGAATACTGACACTCTGTGTTGGATGTTACCAGCAGGGTTCGAGATAACATCGGTAAATGGGAAATTGGCAGTTGTGCAGACAAATACAGTGAAAAGATGTTACAAGAGCACTACTAGTGGTTCGAGATTTTGTCCGGATAAGAACAATGCGGTTTTTCGCAAGGTGGGAATATATGATTTGGAAGAAAAGCGTCTGGTGGTTGACACACTTTACGACATGGTTTATAACCCGACTGTGACAGATTCGTTATTTTGGGTAAGAAACTATCCTTACAAAGAAGATTTTAAAGCGTATATAAAAGAACGAACAACTGGATACGAAAATCCAGTTTTTACGGCTGCCGATAACCCATATCAAAAGAATTGGCGTTTGTTGTCGTATAAAGGGAAACCCGTAAATTCAGTGGAATACGACTATCCTCATCAAATTTGCGGTTCGCTTGCCAAAGTGGGAACAAGGGGAAATTATGGCGTAGTTGATTCAAAGGGACGAGAAATTCTTCCGCAGCATTATGACAATGTTGAATTTTTGAATTATAACTATGTGTTGTTTGGTAATCAAACATGGGGGCTTGCCGACCGCAACGGAAATGTTTTGTACAAAAATCGATGGACAAATGTTACTCCTTTTATCGGGAATTATTTTGTCGGATTCGCCGATACTGCCCTTGAGTTCGTAAATACTCGTGGGGAAATTGAGGCCTCGGTTCCGATTGGTAAAATACAGTCGCGTGACTATGATTTGAATCAGTACATTCACGCCCTCGATACGGTTTGTTCAATGACGGCAATTCCTGTCGAGGCACGAAATCAGTTGTTGTTTTTGCATGTTTTGTCGAAATCGTATGACAACAAAAAGTTAACTTGTAAACTGGATGATGTGGATTTCTCTGAGTTTCTAAATATAAGTGCGGATGAGGATTTTCTCCACCCGTCAATTCGGGGTAATTTCTCCTCGCCTTACAATTTGTCGCTTCGAGGGCAGACAGAACATACGTTGCAGTTTTTATTTAAGACAAGAGAATCTTTCGAAATATCGGGGGAAAGTATAGCAACTTCGGTTGACACTTACAACTATGTGTTTGATGAATTTGGCGTGCATACTGTTGCATTAAAAGATTTGTTCAAGAAAAATGTCGATTATGAAAGTGTGTTGTCGAATCTTCTTCTGAAAAGAGTAAAGGAGAATTTTATGTATGTTAGCGATTATAAAATTTTTGATCATGAATATATAAAAGAATATGGGAATGATAGGTTGCTTATACCATATTATGAATTAGTAAAAGATTCCTATATGGTCAATAAGTATGGATTGACATTTTATTTATGTAAAAAAATACCTTCGTATTCGCCGGAAGTTTTATTGGTTATTCCGTATTTTGAACTACAAGAATACCTTGACTATTCTGGTCCGTTGAAATATTTTCTTGAAGAATGAAACTTTTTCGTTACATAGTGCCCATTCTCTTTCTGTTCTGCTCGCTTGCGGGCAAGGCAACCACGAAGCCGACGGTTTCAAAACGTTGAAAGAGTGCTAACGCCGTAACTCAGTAGTCAATGTCCGTTTCGAAATATTCCCTTAAGGGTGGGTATATCTTATATTTGTTGGTCGGCTCAAGCACGTATTTCCCCGTCAAGTCCATTATGCCATAATAAAACATGCTATCTTCGACAATAATGTAGTTCCCCACAATAGTGGGAAGGGACAAAATTTGAGGTTTCAATACCCAGTTTCCTGTTCGATCTATGATTCCCCATTTGCCGTCAATTTTTGCACAAGCAAGATTATTTTTTGTAAAATTAGTTATTTCATCGAATTGAGGTTCAATGACCATGTCCTCAATCGTGTTGATAGCTCCATATTTATTGTCAATCCGTACCCATGCAAGACCGTTGTCGGCAAAATCAATAGCATCGTCAAATTGTGGTCGTATCACTATTTTTCCTGTTTTGTCTATATATCCGTATTTGTCATTTTCTAAGACTTTAGCCCTTCCGTTTGAAAAGTTTCCAACCCAATCATAATCAGGTTTTATGACAAGTTTCCCTTTTTTGTTTATATACCCATATTTATGTTTTATTCTAACGGCAGCTAAACCTTCTGAAAAATCACCCAAGTGTTGATATTTTGAGTTAGGTTTTATTACGATAGTTCCTGTTGAATCCGCATAACCATATTTCAATTTTTGACTAATTACGGTCAAGCCTTCCGAAAAAAGTGTCATCACGGTAAATGATGTTATCGTTGTGATTTTTCCTGTGCGTTCATCAACAAATACCGTTGTGTCGGAGTTCCAGTCCTTGTTTAGTACGTGTATGCCATCAAACTTTTGCAACGGTACAGACATGAGGTTAACATATTGTGGTTCGATGACCATTTTCCCCGTTTTGTCTATAAAACCATATTTGCCATTTATTTCGATGGCTGCCAGTCCGTTTTCGAAATGAAAATCTTCAGCCCAATCAAATTGTGGTTCAATGACTCTTTTTCCCGTTTTGTCAATATAACCATATTTGTCTTTGATTCTAACCACAGCAAGGTCGTTTGCCGAGAATGGTTTTGCGTAATCGAATTGTGGTTCAATAAGATATTCACCATTAGTTTTTATATATCCATAATAGCCGTAACAATTCTCCACCTGAAAAATCACGCTGTCGCTTGGCGAAGCCCATACGGCAAGGTTGGCAAGGAGGCAGACGAAGAAAATGAAATGTTTCGGAGTCATTTTTTATCTCAATGTAATTACAGTTCTTTTAGATATAAGGCAAATAGCACGTCGCTTATAGAGAAAACATTGTCTTGTTCCGTGATTATATCAAGAGCGAGAAGTTTTTTCATTGCGGTCTGTACTGCGCTACTCGATATGAGTTTGTGGCGGTGGATAAACGAGGAACTCATTATTTTCTCCGCCTTGCCGTCTTTCGCAATCGCAAAAAGGAGTTCCTTTTGACGGATAGGAATCATCGACAGTAAATGTTTGTAGATGTCCCTGTTTTCATCTATTATTTTATTGATGATTTGATTTACTTGTTCCAATGTACACGTTTCTCCTTTGGAAGTTTCCTCAAAAAGTTCGTGCATTGTCTTCTGCAAATAAAACGTGTTGCTTTCCATTGTCGTATAGATGTGTTCCACAATGGAAAATGGAATGTTTTTGTTTGTCTTTGAGAACCAATAATTTGCAAATTCATAATATTTCTCCAAAGGAATAGGCAGTAACTTCATGGTTGACACGCTGTTGTAGAACGGTCGTGCCTGAGAATGAAACATTTCCTGTAGCAAATGTCGCGAACTTCCCGAAAAAATGAAATGCGTGTTTTTAAGGTTTTGAATGTGTCCTCGCAGGAGTGCTTCTATGTTTTTCTCGGTGTAATATGCTATTTGTTGAAATTCGTCGAAGCATACCACGCAAGGTTTGTCGGCTTGTTCCAAGGCGTAAAAGATTTCTTCCAGCGTGTAGTCGGGACGTTGAAAATCTCCGAGCGACAGGTTAAAAGCTGGCATATTCGTTTGTGCATCGTACGAAAATTGTGCGTTGATTGATTTCAGCGTCTGTACAAATTTGGTCAACATTGTGTCACTTTTACCTTTCAGTGTGCTAAAAACCTGTTGCCCAAACGAATATACAAATTCTCTCAACGTCGAGGTGTGATAAATGTCAATATAGAAACAATAATAGTCGGATTGCAGAGGATTTTGGGAATAACAATAATGTATAAGTTTGGATTTGCCAATTCTTCGAGGGGCAAAAAGACAGACATTTTCGCCGCTTGTCAACTTTCGTATCAAGAGTTTGCTTTCTTCCTGACGGTCGCAGAAATACTCTTGCGGTATTTCCCCTGCTATGATAAAAGGATTTTTCATTATTTCTATTTTTTACAAAAATAACAATTTTGTTTGAATTATGAAAAAATCATTATGAAAATTTCATAATGGAAAAATCATAATACATTTAGACGGATTTCTCGCTTTGCCCGACGGACTTTTTATCCTCTTTCTCCCCACCAATGCACCGTCATGTCGAACGGAGCGAAGCGGAGAGAGACATCTCATCACAAAAATTATACAATCTTCAAATTTTTCCTATCTTTGAACTCAACAATGAACGTATGAAAAAAATTATCCCTCATATTGTTTCTTTGTATTGCCTCGCACGTTGCTGTGGCACAAGAGGTGTACGACACTGTTTTGTTGAATAATCAAAACGAGGAAAGTATGCAGATATTACAAAAAAGGTATTGTAGATATGCAAATCATAAAGTCTCAAGTTGCGGAAACGAGATAATTTGAATGTGATATGGGAATAAGGAAAACGATAGTAAAAAGTGTTGTGATATTTATCATATCACTGTTTGTTGTTATGAAACTTGTGGGTCAAACTCGGATTTGTGTGATGAATGATTTGAGTGGCTTTCAGAATAGTTTCTCGTTAAATCTAAAACCTGGTAAAGGAGAATTTTCTGCATGCACCCCTTGCAAAGCATGTTTTGGGAAAGGAAATTGGAGATTGACAAATAAAGAAAATGAATATCAACTTAGTATTTCTATATTTGGGTATTATGACACAACAATGACAATAACTGAAAAAGATAGTTTTTTGGTGATTAATTTACAAGAACGAGAAACGTTTAATGAATTAGAGAATAATGAAATACACCAATCGCCGTTGCCTTTTTTGATTTGGATAAAGGACAGTACATATCATAGGCATTGGCTGAAGCATGATAATACATATATACCATATCCTAATGTATGTATATCGGAAGATGTGAGACGGTTTGAGGCTTTCTGTAAGCAGAAACGTTTCCAATATGATACATTACACTATAATTATCTGTTATATTTTTGCGAAGGGAATCTTTATTTAAAGCCGCTTTCAAATCGGGATGGATATAATCCATATACAGAAGATTTAAGATATATACCAATTGAACAACTGAGTCTTATTCCGTATGCTTTGAAAACAGTAGGAATAAATGAAAAATTTTCGTACCTTATATTTAAGGATGAAACTTATTTTAAAATAAAGCCTTCGATAGACTTATCTATAAAGAAAGAAATTACACCAAAAGAATTAAAGAAAGGTTTGCTTTATATTAAAAAGGGGTATCGGACAGTTAAATCGTACGGTTTCAATTATAAATTCAAAATATGGAACATCGGTGGATATGGTATGGGATTTAAGGCTATCGGCAGTCCTAAGGAAAATAAACTACTTCACTATAGAAACTTGTCATTCCACTCACAACATTATATGAAACAATTTCGTAAGATTAAGAAACTAATAAAATCAGGTGAGTCAAATATTTCATTTGAATTATTATATCCCCAAAACCTATTATATTGGACGGATTTGTTTATTGATTCTGGTCTTTTCACATCTGTATATATAGAAAAAGAAGTATTAACATCTGAAATGTTTAGATGATTTTAGAAAATTATCTAAATCGTTCAAAGCATGATGTAGAAAAGATGGATGCACCGTCATGTCGAACGGAGCGAAGCGGAGAGAGACATCTCAACACAGAAAATTATACAATCTTCAAATTTTTCCTATCTTTGAACTCTAAAACTTTCATTTTGAAACTCTTTCGTTACATAGTGCCGATTCTTTTTCTGTTCCTTTCGTTTGTAGGAGCTGCACAGACGGAATATACCCGTTATTATGACAAAAAATGGAAACCGACCACAAAAGACAATGCAAGTTATATGCGAAAAATTACCTACGGCAAAGACGGAAAGCCGAAAGGTGTCGTCCGCGATTATTATTACGACAGTAACAATAATTCTATTGTGGCTCTGCAATGGGAAGGTTACATTGTTTCCGAAGACTTGGAAACAGGTAGGGACGTTCTCGATGGAAAATGTATCTGGTATGATGAATGGGGTGGCGTAGAAAAAGTCAGCACCTATAAAAATGGCGTGTTGGATGGATATTATTTTTATGGAAAAGATGAAATCTATGGCTGTTACAAGAATGGGGAAAAGAACGGATGGTTTATAGATTACGACACAGAGGGGGTTAATTTGTCTTTCTATGAGGATGGAAAGATACTCTACGAAGTGACAGAAACAGGGACGTACAAGTACAATGAAGCTGTTTATACCTATCATCCCAATGGCACTTATCAAAGGGAGGATCGATATGATGACGGCTCTGTTGGTACAAATTTCTATTCCGCCGAGGGAAACAGATTCGACGATCCACAGACACTTGTTCTCTTGTCCGACACGGTGAAAGGGGAATATAAGTTGATGAAAATAGAAAAGAAAAACTACGACGGAAACGTAAGCATTGATACCTTGTCCTACAAGGTTTATTGGGATAAAGATTTCAAGATTCCCCGATATTCATACAAGGTGGTAAAAGATCCGAAACCCATTGAAACAATATATAGGGCGTATGATACGGCTGGCACTCTTGTGAGGGAGGAGAAAATCTTTTTCGACGGAAAACGAAAAGTGGAGACAATTGATGGCGATTTGACCGTTTGTATTTCCTATGATAAAAACGGTGAAGAAATCAGAAAATCCTATTATAGTGGCCATCACTATAACAGATCTTCAGTGGTAGAAAAAATAGGGCAAGAATGGTTTTTTACGAAATATGATGAAAATCTAATCACAAGTATTAAGGATAAATATAATTTTCCGAAACAAAGATATTGGCCAGGGAAGAATTGGTATGGTTGGAATGGGGATTTTGGATATTGGACGGGTGATTACATGCAGCAGGAAAACAACACATATACGGGTGTTTATTACGACAAAGCAAATCAGAAAATTTGCGAACTCAGTATTTTGTTCAAAAAGGAAAATAATAAGGAAAAACGAGAGGTTACTATAACATTTTTCGAAAAGGACAATCCATCGAAAGTGCTTACGCAGCACCGCTTTGAAGGTGGAGAATGGGGATGGTTTGTCAATGGCTTTTTTAGCCATGAGGTGCGCCAAAACTATTGTAATGTAAAAGGTTGCAGATATTATGATTATGATTTTGACCTTGTTCCTGTGCGTTTGCGAACGACAATGAAGAATGTTCTTTACGGGATGATGAACTTGGATAACAATGTTTCTGTGGAACCAAAGTATAACCAGATTCGTGGAACCAATGGCGGATACATTATTTGTGAAACGGACAAGAACTGCGAATTGTACGACATTTTTTTGACAAAACAAGCGTTTTCGGCTCCGTACATCAAGCAGGCCTTTGATGGCGGTCTGGTTGTGTATAGCAAACAAAAAAATGAAGTGCCGGATAGAAAATACGGCCTGGCTCTGGTTAATGGGAAAATAATCACGCCGTGTGAATTCGACTTTGTAGCCACAGACTTAGATAAAGGTTTACTCTGGGTACGGAAAAACGGGAAATTCGGTGCGTATTCCAAAACGGGCAAAGTATTGATAGCTGTGGAATACGATAAACCAAACTTTGTATTTAAGACGAATTTTACTCCATTGAATGTGGTGGATGTAATGAAAAACGGGAAATATGGCATAGCAACCGCCAATGGAGACGCATACACGAGGTGTCAGTTTGACGAAATGATACTGATTGACTCAGTAACTGCTACAGATTCCGAAAAAGATATTGTCGCTCTCGTGCGTGTGGGAACCTTGTGGGGAGCAGTGAACAGAAAGGGGCGTTACGTCATTTCACCGCAATACAACGAGGTGCAGCCTTTTATTTCCGATGTTGATGTTGAGAAAGGAAAAACTGTTCGTCTTTTGCAGATTATTGCCTCGAAAAATGGAAGATGGGGCGTGGTTTCCTCGTCGAACCAGGTGCTTTTGCCTTTTGAATACGAATACGTGTCCGCTTGTAGTTATAATTCTATGTTGATGATGAAGGATTCCAAAGTGTATTGCATTGGAGCACAGGAATTGTATGATGGTTTTGATAAGGTTAATGTTGAGAAATATAGAATATCATCCGATTTTCACTTGGAAGAAAATAGATATCCGCAAAAGTATTATGTGGGGACGTTGATGAAGGATTATTACAAAAGCGGTTTTATAATTGTGTGCGACGACAATGGTCACCAAATAATTCCACCGACCTATTCTGTATATCATCATGGGGGTGAGTGGGTTTCTCCCAACATAAAGAAATATATGGACACCGAGGGGAATTCCGCCTATGTGGATTCCGAGAAAACCTTGATTTATACCTTACCTGCCGGATTTGAGATAGAAAGAATCTTTGGCGATTATGCGGTAGTGCATACCAACACTACCAAAAGACTGCTTCACGATTGGAACGGTGTTTATTTCGGCGACAGGAACGATTTTTATAAAATGGGAATATATCATTTGAAAGAAAAACGGCTTGTGGTCGATACGCTGTACGACATGGTTTACAAACCCCAAGCGACTGATTCTTTGTTTTGGGCGAAGATTTATCCCGATAAGGAACATTTTGAGGAGTACAAAAGTGCTCATTTGGTAGGATTTGAAGATCTTTACTTTACTTCTTACGAAAATCCTTACCGTAAAAATTGGCGTTTGTTTTCATATACGGGAAAACCTGTCAATTCGGTTGAATACGAATATCCGCACAAAATCTGTGGCACACTTGCCAAAGTCGGGGGGCAGGAACATTACGGCGTTGTGAATATGGAAAATCGCGAGATTCTTCCTCAAAAATATGCCAATGTTGAATTCACAGACAATGGACTGATATTGTTCGGCAACAAAAAATGGGGACTTGCCGACCGAAAAGGGAAAATTCTGTATCAAAACCGTTGGACCGATGTTACACCGTTTATAGGAAATCATTTCGTCGGATTTACCAATACGTCCATTGAACTGGTTGATATGCATGGTCACATAGAGCGGACCATTCCATTGAATAAGGTTCTGTCGCAGGAATATGATTTGTATCAATATTTACAAGGTCTCGATTCGGTGTATGCAATGAAAGCACTTCCCGTAGAAATTCGTAACCAGATGTTGTTCTTGTATGCACAGTCGAAATCCTTATTGAATAATAAACGGATTCCTATATCACGATATAGGGATTCGGTAAAAAAAGGAATTGATTATTTGGAGGTGGAAAATATATACGCCGACGAGAATTTTTTATGCTCGTCGAGTAAGTGGAGGTCTTTTCAACAATCTCCTTTCAATGTGTCGTTTCGAGATCAGACCGCCCACAGTATGACTTTCTTGACTGCTACACGTGGAGCATTTGACGAATATGGCAAAGGTATATGTACGTCGTTGAACACTTACAATTATGTGTTCGACAAAAAAAAGTTCCATTCCGTTGAATTGTACGAATTGTTTAAGAAAAGGGTCGATTACGACGGTGTCTTGTCTAATCTCATAAAAAAACAGATTTCCGAAGCTTGGGGTTATAGAGTCTTGTTTGATGATGATTTTGTGCAAAAATACACGGAATGGGATGAATCCCACGATGATTATGTAAATAAAATTCCATATTATGATTTGATGAAAGATAATTTTATTATCAACAAATATGGTATTACCTTTTACTTGTATGAACATATTCGTGATAACTATGCAGAACCATGGCTTTTGGTGATTCCTTTTTTCGAGATTCAAGACTATCTTGACTATTCTGGTCCGTTGAAATATTTTCTTGAAGAATGAAACTCTTTCGTTACATAGTGCCGATTCTCTTTCTGTTCCTTTCGCTCTGTGTGGTGGGACAAGAGGATAAAAGTAACGATACGTTGGACTTGCGTGGAGAGTTGTATCGGGCTGTCCAGTCGTGGGATGAAATTAACGATTCGTTGGTTCTGAACTCGAATCAGTCGCCCTATGACAAGGAAAACATTGATTGTAGAAAATGTAAGTGTATATTGATAATTGTGGCAAAGAAAACGTTGGTTAATTCTACCATTGAGCAGCCGCATCGCATAGTGTCTTATTCGTGTCCCGAACATACGGTGGAACATTATTCGACTGACATGTGTGATTTCTTCAAAATATATTTCAAAAAGTCCCGATATAAAGGACAGATAACGTTTGCTGGAATAAAGGGTGATGAGATGACGTTGAAATTTGCTAAAAGAAAATATGACTATGTTCAAACAGATGGGATTTCGGCACTTGTATTTAATGCTTATACACACTCAATATATGTAAAACCACAGCCATGCGAGCAAATAGATGCTTTTCTGTATGATGCGCTATCCTATGCAGCCCAAGCCCAACCGCCTATAAAGGACGGAGCAATTCTTGCCGAATTTTCGGTGAGCGACAGCACCAAGGTCTATTTCTCGCAAGGAAACTTGCAATACCAGGCAAGTTCCAAAACATGGCGTTTTGCTGAACACCAATGGGATTTTGTTGGTGATTCCATAAATGGAAACGTGTACGAAAATGGCGTAAAAAGCGACAATGCAAAAATTTCTTCTACCTACGATGGTTGGATTGATAACTTTGGTTGGGGAACAAGCGGTTACAATGGCAAAAATCCATATATGACAAGCATGAATTGTTCCGATTATGGAGATGGCTACAACGACATAGCAGGAACAAATTATGATTGGGGCGTGTACAACGCAATTTCCAACGGCGGAAACCAAGCAGGACAATGGCGTACTCTAACCCAATCAGAGTGGTCCTATGTTATTGGAAATAGAACGGACGCCCGTTATTTGCGTGAAAGTGCAACTGTGAATGGTGTAAACGGATTGATTTTACTGCCCGACAACTGGACATTGCCAACAGGGGTTACATTTACGCATGGAGGAGAACACGGCTGGTCTCAAAACACATATTCCGCTTCCGACTGGAGCAAGATGGAAGCCAATGGTGCTGTGTTTCTTCCTGCTGCTGGCAGCCGCTACGGTACATACGTGTACGGTGTGGGTTCCTACGGCGACTACTGGTCGAGTTCGGCTGTCAGCAACCGCCACGCCTACTTTATGTACTTCTACAGCAGCTACGTGACCACGCGCAAACTCGACCGCTTCGTAGGGCGATCTGTCCGCCTTGTGCAGGATGTGAAGAAATAATTATTACTTTTCTCTTGAAAGAAAAGTAATACAAAAGTTCAAGACGGACTTGCTCCGCTAAAAATCAACCACATTCCGCTAAAAGAGTTGAAGTGCCGCATCATTGTTTTATAAACTTTCACGTATTAAGGCACCAACTCTTTTCACGCTACACTCCGTTGATTTTTTTCACGCTTCGCAACTCAGTCGAATGCTCGTGGTGCGAAAACATTATCGTATTCAATAATACTCACCGATTTATGGTCTTCCAACATTCAATGATGGTTCGACTTCACAGATGAGCGTTAAGAAAATCTTTGAACGGAGCGTCAAAAACTCTCGGCTTGGCAGCGTGGGTTGTGTGTCGGCGCCATTTCGAGAGTTTAGCGAAGTGAGGAGATTTTTAGCGAAGATGTGGCGTCGACGGCGGTTTTTGTTACTTTTTGTCACTGAAGACAAAAAGTAAAAGAAAACTTTCTATTTTTGAACTCTAAAACATTTATTTTGAAACTAATATGAAACAAATACTTTTTATTCTATGTTCTTTTGTCGCTGTTACAGGTTTAAAGGCACAGCATTGTGGTTGGGACCATTCAAAGATTATTATTGTTGACGTGCGTGACATTCAAACGGGGAATATTATTAACGGGCTGGAGCTTATTCTTGCCGATTCGACAGGAAAACCATATACAAGTGAATGGAATATAAATGGTAGAGTATCTTTTATTCCACGTTCTGACACTCTCAAATTTGGTCAAAATGTGAGGTCTAAGGGGCAAAAGTTCTCCAAAGTTTGGGGGCCATTCCCTTTTGGCGAGGGTTATTATATGTTACATGTTTATTATAATAATTATCCTGAATTCAACAAAAAAGGGACTGACCAAATTATAATCAGGGATATAGATGGCAACAGAAATTTGGGAGATTTTGAAACGGCGTATGTAACATTTAGTCCGCAAAATATAGTTCCTTTATGTACGGATACTCCTATATGGCATCGTGAGGGTTTTGTTGATGAGATAAAAATCACTGTTTTTATGAAGTTAAAAGAAAAAAGTGAGTGATTTGATTTGTTACCAAATATGCTGAAATAAATTTTGAATGAAACTCTTTCGTTACATAGTGCCGATTCTTTTTCTGTTCTGCTCGGTTGCGGGCAAGGGGCAAGCATTGCCCGAATCAGGATATGCTTTTGTTGCAATTCCAACTAATTTTTTTAAGTATCATTGTTCCTGTACTCCTTGTCATCATGGTGGCAGACATAAAATTATAAAAGTTAGTTGTCACAAGAAAGATAAATATATGGATTATGAATGGTATTCGTCTTCTGATACTGATTATATTTTAATTCGTTTTGATAGAGTTCCTTTTTATTATGAGTTTGAAATTAAAAGTACCGCAGGGACTATGACTTTAGTGTTGGATTCTGATAACATCGATAATATTCGTCCAGAATGGATTTCGGGATGTGTATTTGAGCAGGATGATCGATATTTTATTCATGAAATTTCTGATGAATCATATGAGAAAGCGTCTCAAAGTTTGCAGAACGAAGGAATTGTAAAGCGATATAGCAGTTCTGAACGGAGATTTCATTGGGCTAAGAAAATAAATAAAGAATATCCTCGCTACGAAGCCGACGGTTTCAAAACGTTGAAAGATTGGTGAACTTATTTGTATTGAAGAAATAGATGTTGCGATTATTCCAAAAATCCTTGTGAATTAGTATATTTGGAAAATTTTTCAATCATGCAAGAACAACACAAATTGCCCACTCTGGCAGACAAGAATTATGGCGAAGTCATTATGTATCAGACTGATGACGGACAAACGCAATTGGACGTGCGTTTGGAAAACGACACCATTTGGTTGACCGCAAATCAAATGGCACTATTGTTTGGAAGAGACGAGAAAACAATACGAAAGCACATAAACAATGTGTTTTTAGATGGTGAATTGGTACAAATGAACAACACGCATTTTTTGCGTGTTGTTGGAGTGAAACAACCTGTGGCATTCTATACGTTAGATGTCATCATCTCTGTTGGTTATCGTGTTAAAAGCATAGCAGGTACAAAATTTAGAATATGGGCAAATTCCGTACTCAAAGAGTATCTGCTTAGGGGATATGCGGTGAATGAAAAACGTTCCGCACAATTGGGACAGGTAATTCAGATTTTGAAACGTTCCGAGAATATGTTGGACAGCAAGCAAGTCCTTTCTGTTGTAGAAAAATTCAACACAGCGCTTAATTTGCTTGATTCCTACGACCATCAGACAATGCGGCGTCCCAAGGGAAACAAGAGCGTTTATGTGCTGACATACGAGGAGTGTCGTTCTGTGATAGAATCCATGCGGTTTGGCAATGAGTCACCGTTGTTCGGAAAGGAGAAAGACGACTCGTTTAAGGGCAGTATCGGAAATATTTACCAATCGTTTGACGGTACCGACGTATATCCTTCGTTGGAGGAAAAAGCGGCCAATCTGCTGTATTTTGTGACCAAAAACCATAGTTTTGTTGATGGGAACAAGCGTATTGCAGCCACTATGTTTCTCTATTTTCTTGACAAAAACGGGGCATTGTTCGTCAATGGCAGAAAAACGATTGACGACTATACGCTCGTTGCGCTTACCATTATGATTGCTGAATCTCGTAGCGAGGAAAAAGAAATGATGATTAGTGTGATAATGAATTGTTTAGGATAAAATTTTTCTATCTTTGAACTCTAAAACATTTATTTTGAAACTCTTTCGTTACATAGTGCCGATTGTTTTTCTGTTGCTTTCGTTTGTAGGAACTGCACAGAATGAATATGCCCGTTATTATGATGCGAGTTGGAAACCAACTACAAAGGACAGTGCGATTTATATGCGGAAAATCACCTATGGCAGGAACGGAAAACCCAAGGGACTTGTCCGCGATTATTATTATGACAACATAAATGATTCAATTGTTGCTCTCCAGTGGGAAGGCCACATTGTTTTCGAAGACCTGGAAACAGGCAGGGACGTTCTCGACGGAAAATGTGTGTGGTACGATAAAAACGGTCAAATAGTAAATGCGGTATATTATAAAGATGGTCAAAAAACGACACCAAGAAAACTTATAACTCCCGGTCATCCAGATTCACGATTGATTGTGATTTCCGAGACGAAGAATATAGACCATATAATGGTATCGATTGACGACCTGAAACCTTTGGCAGGAAAAGAAAATAGCTCTGTTTTTAGATGTGCTTTTCTTTCTCTGCTTACCGCAGATGGTTTATTAGAGCACATGCCATTTCCCATCAAAATAATACAAGGTGCTGACACAATGTGTCTTTGGGGTATCCCAAGTATTTTTCTCAATTATCATTTGAAGAATCTTGAATTCAGAAAGGGTGACTGGTTTGTAAAGACAAGGCCGTGGTTTCAGCAACAGGTTGTGAAAGGGAAAAGTATTCCTATAAAAAGATCCTTTCGTGCAAGGCAGAGAATTAATCATTGCCTTTTTATACATAGATATTTTTGTATCAAAGAATGGAAATGTTTCAAAGAAAAAGGCAAATATAGTTATATCCCATATAAAGAACTTGATTTTTTTGAAATAGATTTTGCGAATACGGACGATGTGGAATTGATATCTGCCGATAGTTGTTTTATAGAGAATTATCTAAAGTGTGAATGGTCTGGTGTTGGTGTAGAAGATATGAAAGATTACTTGATTTTTGACGAAGAGGCAAAACAATATGTTGATAAAACAAAAAATGAGATTGATTACTATGGTAATAAAAGACAAGTTCCATATCATGCACCTTGTTATACCCGAACGGAGTTTGACGATATGGAAAAAAAAGAAAGTATATGGGCATACAAAAGAATGGAACTCAAAAAACTACAACGAATGCATAAAAAAAATAAATTCTAAAAAAAATGAAACTTTTCCGTTCCATACTGCCGATTTTCTTTTTCCTCCTCTCGCTGATGGCTACGGCACAGAATGAATATACCCGTTATTATGATGCGAATTGGAAACCGACCACGAAGGATAATGCGAGTTATATACGGAAAATCACCTACGGCAAGGATGGGAAACCCCAAGGACTTGTCCACGATTATTTTTATGACAAATGGAACGATTCGATACAAGGTCTCCAATGGGAAGGATATATTCTTTCCGAAAATCTTGAAACAGGTAAGGATGTTTGTGACGGAAAATGTGTCTGGTATAACAGGGAAGGAAAAATAGAGCAAGTCGCAACGTATAAAAACGGTGTGTTGAACGGACCATATTGGCATAGAAGAGATTTTGATGGAGAAATAAAATTGGGAAATTATAAAGACGGGAAAATTGACGGTTGGTTTTTTAAATACAACGCAGACTATGTTTATGTTTACAAAGATGGTTTTGATTATCCATATCAATACGTTTACGGACGTACACCAAAAGTTCTAAGTAAAGATAATGATGAAGATGGAGTGATAACAATTCCTTCGGAACGGAAAAAGATTTTTTACAATCGTAGCACGCCCAATGTTATTCAATCATATAGGATATATTGGGATACGTCTTATAAAGTGCCTCAATTTGAGTACCTAAATTTAATATATTGCGACAGATATCTTTATTTAAACAAAGATGGTTGGGATGAAGGTGCTGAATACAAGTTTCACGATGGCATTCACAATAGCAGATATGCATATTCGAAGTTTAGGTATTATAAAAGAGGTAGGGAGGTGTTGACAAAAAGTCTGGAAATGCAACAAGACGTATATAAGCGATGGGAAAGGTCTAAAGTGTATGATTCGGTTGCATTTACTGATAAAAATCTGTTGTGGGTGCAAAAAGACGGGAAAGTAGGTGCAGTTTCACAGTCCACGGGAAAAATAGTCATAAAACCAATATATTCGGTTCCTCGTTTAGATGGAGGCTACTGTTGTCCGGTGTTTACAAATTTGGATGTCGGGGTTGTTTCGTCAAACAATAAATTCGGTTTGGTTACTCCTCAAGGCGACGCATACACCAAATGTGTGTTTGATGAATTGACGTTGCTTGACACTTACGATAAAAAAATGGTCAAATCTCCTATAGTTGCAGCAGCTCGGATAGATAGCTTGTGGGGTGCAGTCGATCGGTATGGGACGTTTGTCATTGCTCCGCAATACAGCGAAATGCAACCGTTTGTACAGCAAGTTACACAAAATGGCGTTGAAAAATGCCGGTTTTATTTTGCGGTAAAACGAAATGGGAAGTGGGGTGTTGTTTCAGCCCAAAACAAGGTTGTTGTTCCTTTTGTGTTCGACCAAATAAGTGTACTATGCTGTTATGACGTATTCCCTTCGTATATATTTTCTGTAGTGTATCTTGTAAAGGATTTGAAAGCATACGCAGTTGACGCACTTGAACTGGAAAACAAAAATCTCCTCGCGAATCTCGAAACATATAGAATGGGGAAAAATACCCCAGAGAATTATCTTCTTTTTTATCCGTCACGATATGTGTATAGCCGTCATAGTGATTTTAGCAATCACAGGTATCATCTTTCTTTTGAGTTTGATAAAAATGATAATTTACTCTATCCGCCAAACTATTGTATGGGAGGGGGAATAACCAATGACGACGTGCGGAAAAGAATTGACGCATACGGTAATTCTATCTATCTTGATCAGAAAGATTCGGTGCTTTGTAGTCTTCCCGCAGGATTTGAACTTATAACCTGGCAGGGAGACCAAGGTGTTGTGCTGACCAATAAAAACAAACGCAAGGGTGATTTTGGTGATTTTGGATATTCGGTCAACGATAATGAATATCAGAAAGTTGGCGTCTATAATATGAAAAAGAAACAATTATTGATAGATACTCTGTACGATATGATTTATGAGCCGAACGCAACCGATTCGTTGTTTTGGGTGAGAATCCACCCTGACAAGGAACACTTTGCAGACTATAAAAACTCGCATTTAGGTGTAGAGGGAGAATTTTATTACCGCGATTGGCTGGAAAATGGCTGGCAACTGATGTCATATACGGGTAAAAAGGTAACGGAACAAACATTCCAATTCCCTCATCAGGTAAACGGTAGTCTTGCGAAAATTGGTGTTTCGGGCAGTTATGGCGTGATGAATCAGGAAGGGAAAATAATTTTGCCTCAAATATATGAGAAGATATTTTTTCAAAAACATGAGATGATTTTGTTTGGCTCACAAAAGTTTGGACTGGCAAACAGAAACGGCGAAATTTTGGTTGAAAACCGTTGGACTTCTGTTTCCCGTTTTTTAGGAGATTATTTCGTCGGTTTTTCCGAAAATGCAATTGATGTGGTTGACACAACGGGAAAAATCGTTAATACAATAAATATCCAAATGTTGAAAAATCCTAAAATAGATTTGTCGAAGTATCTGGAATGTCCCGAGTCGTTATGTGATTTGTCGCCACTTTCGCCAGAAATACGGAATGTTGTGTTGCTGAATTTTGCCCGACAGAATTTAAGCACTTTTAATTACTTTCTTGGCCATGAATGGTATAGCGAAGATAAAATGGAACTTTTGGCGTATGTGCAATGTGACAAGTATTTTCGTCCAAGCCATCCTGGGAGATTTAAGACGGTACCGAACTATCCTCAAATTGATATTATTCGTCAGTCTCCAACAGTTTTCCAAATGAAGATTGACGATATTTCCGACAATTCGAAGGTAACGCACAAAACGTACAATTATGTCTTAGAGGACAATTCCCCTCGTCTTGTTGAATTGAAGGATCTGTTTAAAAAGGGTAGCGGTTATGAAAATGTTCTAAACGCCATAATACAAAAAAGACTGGAGGAGTTTTCAATTATTCAGCGCGATGCGCAAGGTTTGTATCGGGGTTACTATGTTTCTAATGACAATTATGTCCTAACTCGAATTTCCAGTTTTCATATTCCGGATTTTGTCTCTGAATATGTGATATATCCTTATGGAATAAAATTTTACGCAAAAAGCGACAAATCTGTTGTTATTGTTCCATATTTTGAGATAGAGAATTATTTGGACTATTCTGGTCCGTTGAAATATTTTCTTGAAGAATGAAACTCTTTCGTTACATAGTGCTGATTGTGTTTTTGTTGCTTACAACAATATCGTTGCAGGCACAAGAAGTCAGTCTTTGTAGTAATACAAGGCTAATATTATTATCGTGTAATGAGAATGATAATTTAGATATTTTGCGAATGCATAATGGTATTTTAATCACAAAGGACAAAAATAAAATCCTTTTTAGTGAAGAAATGTATCCTACTATAGATGGTATTGTTTTTGATATTCCTGATATAATATGGATAATTCAAGGCTACGATACGATGAGGGTAGATGGGATTCCCAGTAGTCTCCTTAATTATCATTTGAAAAATTTTGAGTTCAAGAAAGGGAATTGGTTTATAAAGACAAAACCGTGGTTTCAGCAAAAAGTTGTAACGGGAAGTGAAATTTTTAATCCAACTATGTCGATTGTAAAAGTTCATCAAAGGGAAAAAATAAGACACGTCAATGATAAATATGAATCTTTCGATGAAATGAGATTCTTTGAAATAGATTTAGCAGATACTAACGAGGTTGAGATGATGTCTATGGATAGCAGTTTTAGCAATAAGTATTATAATACACCACGTTCATATTATGATATTTTGGAGTGGCAAGATTACTTATTATTTGACGAAGATGCTAAACAATATGTTGAAAAGATACAAAAAGAATATGATTATTACGGTTCAGGTCGAAGAGTTCCGTATATTGCACCTTATTATACAAAAGAGGAATATGAGGAGTCAATAAAGTAAAAAACGATGGCATTGGGGGCAGAAACGATACGACTTAATATAATTTTGAAAAAAAGTAAAATAAATCAAATGTCAGAATATGCACTCAAAAAACTTTAGAACGACGATATGTTTTATGATCTCAATAGTATTGTGTTCGTCCATACAAGCACAAATTGGCTGTTTATGTGATGATCAAATAATATATTATCAAAGTTTAGAAGATAGTGAGAAATATAATTACGAGTTTTTTTATAGGAAAATAAAAATAGTTGACACATTAGTAGAAGATGAGAAGCAAGGCGAATATATATATTCAGGAGTAACGAAGTTAAGGTATAAAAACGCTGACAGTTTCATACACCGTGCTAAAACATATGTAGGAACATCTACAGACAAAAGTTTTAGCAAATTCGCTCGTTGGTATAATGTAGAATGTTGTGATAGTCAAATAAAAGGTTATTTGGTTATAACGGAAAAATCTACTAAACAACAACAAATAATAAGTTTTCCGATATTAGACGAAGTAGATGCGTATTGGTTTAAAGGATGTAGATTTAAAAAAGGTGCATATAAAATTATAAAATATAATTATCCAGACTTATATTATAGCGACAAGGATTTAGTTCCATGCGAAAACGATTTGCCGCCGAATTTTATTAAAAGAATTAAGTGAGATTTCTCGCTTCGCTCGAAATGACGGGCGTCTTCCTCTTTTATTCCCCATCAATGCACCGTCATGTCGAACGGAGCGAAGCGGAGAGAGACATCTCATCACAAAAGAATACAAAACTTTAGATTTATACCATATAAAACTTTAGATTTTCACCATATAAAACTTTAGATTTTTACTATATTTGCATCAAAATGGTAAAAAACGAATTGATATGTTGATACAGAGAACTGCACGCGAAGCTTTGTTGAGACTTGCATCTCAATTTCCTGTTGTCGGGCTGACTGGACCTCGCCAAAGCGGAAAGTCAACGTTGGCAAAGATGACGTTTCCCGAAAAGAAATATTTCACGTTCGATGACAAAAGTCTTCGTGAACTTGCGGCGTCGAACCCAAAGGATTTCTTGTTGTCGTTTCCCGACGGGGCGATTATAGACGAGGCACAGAAAGTCCCCGAAATTTTTGATGCGGTGAAATACTATGTTGACAATAGGAATACTGCTCCTGGGACATTTATTCTCACAGGTTCCAGCCAGTTTAAGTTGAAGGAAAATATGACGGATTCCTTGGCGGGACGTGTGGCGTTTCTTAAACTGTTGCCGCTTTCCATTGCGGAACTGAACACTACGGCAGAACAGTTTGAAACACCATACGACATGATTGTCAAAGGATTTTATCCGCCGTTGCACGATACGCAGAAACATTTTTTCAAGGAAGATTGGTTCGAAAGTTATATCGACACCTATTTGGACTACGATGTGAAGGATTTGATAAACGCAAGCAATCTTTCCCTGTTCAGACGGTTTATTCAGATTTGTGCCACTTATAGCGGACAAATGGTCTCGATGGATAGCATTTCAAAAAATCTGGGAATTTCGGCACCGACGGTAAAAAAATGGCTTTCAATCTTGGAGTCGTCATATATAATTCACTTTTTGGAACCCGACACGAACAATCTCGGGAAGGCGGTTGTAAAAACTCCGAAACTGTATTTTGTCGATACTGGCTTGTTGTGTCATTTGTTGCGGATAGAAACAATCGCCGATTTGAATTTAAATCTCAATAAGGGCGCCATAGTTGAAACATTTGCCGTTTCGGAATTGTTGAAGACCAGATTGAACAAGGCGAAAAAGGCAAACTTGACCTATTTCCGTGACAACAAAGGATTTGAGGTTGACATTATTGCCGACTGGAAACATACATTTGCCGTTGAGATAAAGAGTTCGAGCGATGCGGAGAAGAAGCTGTCAGCAAACGTCAGAAAATACATAGACTTGCGTTCCGACGTGCAATGCGACGGTACTGTATTGTATTTAGGCGATTTTACATGTAGAATCAACAATGTTAATTATGTGAGTTGGAAAGACTGGGGAAATTTTTTTGAGAACGTGTAATTTTTCTATCTTTGAACTCTAAAAAGAATTTTATGATACAGAGATGAAATGGTTCCATACCATAGTGTTAAATCTTTTGTTATTGGTGACTTTTTTTCAAAGCTACGCCTATGCCCCATATTATCTGAAACATTATCAAGATATAGACCCTGAATATGCAGATTCAGTATTGGTTGTTGATTTTATCGAGTTGAAGCACTTGGGGGCGAAAGAGTATTTTCAAAAATACGAGTGGGATATGTCAATACTGAAGGAGCAAAAGGTTTTAAGCGTTGAATTTTATTATGGCGATTCTTTAGAGGGACTTCCCGAAATATTTCCAAATCTCAATGCTCTTATTATTACAAATGGAATCTGGTTTAATGGCATTGAGAAATTTCGTGAATTGAAATATATACTAATCGACGATTTTCATAATTGTTGGCAGAAATATCTGCCTATAGATTTAACTTCGGTATGTCAATGTAAAAATCTTGAAGTACTATATGTTCGTTCTAAAGCGCATAAGATTATCCCGTCAGAGATTGTTAAACTAAAAAAATTAAAACGTCTTTTGATTCCTGCAACTTTTTATAAGATGTCGGGATGGGAATATTTGTTGCAACGAAAAGACTGGGAAGACATACTCGATAATGGGCTTTATCAATATGCTGATCTTAGTGATGTTTTTGAGGTGTTTATGTTATACAAGTTAGGCGGTTTTCCCTATGACTATTACAAGTCTCACTTAGGCAAAAACTATTATGGTGATTATTTTGATTATGATTTTAAATTTGACGAAGATTCAAGTTTTATTTGCAAAGCAAATGTAAACTCTAGATACGTAAAAGATTATCCGAAAACGGCAGAAGATTATGTAAGTGGAAAATATAAAAACGGGAAACGATGTGGAATATGGGAATATAAGATTGAAGGAAAGGACCGCTATATGACAATTGATTATGATAAAATGATTGTTCATGGTAAGCACTGGGGCTTTATAGATGAGAAGACTGGAGAATTATATGATATATACCAGGGGCGAAAACTCGGATTGCGTATGTTATAACGCGTGGGGAAAGTTTAACCATTGATTTGTTTTATTTTGATAAAGCGGTAAAGGCTCAGATTACTGTTAATGGCAGTTATACAGGTGTAACAGTAACTGATGCTGACGAGCATTATGAGACATATTATACTATGGAGAATGGACACATTTATCGAAGAAAATGCAGTCTTGCAGATTATAGACACGTGAATTCATGGGGTGAGGAGGAAAAGATAGAAAAGGATACATTCTTGGATACGATATTAATTAGTGTAAATAAAATAATTGAGAGTTATGGCCACAATGACAGATAACAATTGTAATATAGCTGTTGGAATTATTCAGAAAAATTTCAATCTTTGAACTCTAAACAATTTTGATTTTGAAACTTTTTCGTTCCATACTGCCCATTTTCTTTTTCTTCCTCTCGCTCGGGGCAGTGGCGCAGATGGACAAGGACGGCAATTTCCATTGGGACGAGTTGTACACGCCCGACGAGGTTTTGGAGCTTGATATGTCGTTGCCGAACAAGGTGGATGTTTCTGCAATAAAAAACAGGAAGCGGGTGAAATATGTGAAGTTGAGATACAATCCATGGATGGCAAGTCTTCCATTTGATACAACTTGTTTTCCAAACTTGGAAAGTTTGAGCATAGAAACCTCATTGTTAATAGACTTGCAAGGTTTGGAACATTTTACACAATTAAAGCGACTTGCTTTGATACCAGATAGCACAAGGTGGTGCAGGAATGTATTGCAGGAGCAGTTGCCGTCGGTATATTCAAAAGTATGGAATTTGACAAATTTGGAAGAATTGGATTTGAGTATAGCCCCCGTTGCCATAGCAGATTTTTCAAAATTGAAGAATTTGCAAGCGTTAAAAGGTCATTTCGTGTATCCGTATATTGACAAACAGATTGAAAATCTGAAGTCCTTACGCCAAGTGTATCGAATTCCATATTTGTATCCTTATGATTCATTTGAAGAAATACAACAAATGCGTGAAAATAAAAAAGAGGTCATTGTAAAAAGAAGAAATGGTATGGTAGTCGAAAAACAGATTAAACATGTGCCTCGACATGAAGGAAGAGTATATCTGGAATATTATAACTCATATGGAAATGACACATTGCATTATTGTTTTCTTCATAAGAATCGATATAGTCGTCCGTTATACTTTTTATGTGATAGGTATGAGAAAATCCGTGAAGATATAAGAGGGATGGAAACACGAGAATATTGTGTGATTTCAGATACGATAAGTATAATTATAGAAGGTCTTGGTTGCATAAAAGATTGGGCTTTGATTGAGCGACAACGTCTTTGCGTATATTGTCCAAAGGAACAAAAAGTCGTATTTCTTTTCAGACATGGAGACTCAGATATTGAATTTATTATTCATTTTGCAATAATAGATTTACAAACTAATGAAATTAAAAGTGATGAGTTTTATATGAGGAATAATGAATATTATAGTAATTATGACAGTTATAGTAATTATGACTATAATCCTTCTGCCACTTTTTTATGTACCATACTAGAATCAGAACTAACTTGGAAGGATTCTCATTATAAGAAAGGGCACGATAAACAAGGTCATGAGATATACAAGGATATATATAAAAATAAAGAAAAAATAAGTCTGGAATTGTTGGAAAAGTACAAAGACCAACTTGCATTCGCTTGTTCTTTGCATTCAGGGGATTATTTGATTAGAAAATATTATAAAAAGAATTACGATACCTACTATGATAAATATATAAGGACATTACGATACTTACTACGATAAATATTTAAGAATTATGCTCATAAATGATGTAAAGGCAAAAATAGAAGATGGAGAAGAACCAATTATGTTTAAGTGGGAAAATCTGAAAAATCCTCTTTTATCCTCCACTAATGCACCGTCATGTCGAACGGAGCGAAGCGGAGAGAGACATCTCAACACAGAAGAATACAAAACTTTAGATTTTCACCCAAAAACTCTGTAAGGGTATGTATTGAGTATAATTCATATGTAAGGTGCATATAATGGAATGATTTCAATGGTAAACTATCATATCAGCCAACTGAAGGAAATAATCGTTTGACCAAATGTCAAGTTCGTGTTTGTTGATAACATATGGTAACACGTCTGCTTTAACGCTTGCTATGTCGGTTTCGGCAAGACGTTTTTTGAGCAGTTCCGTAAATTGTTCTTTTTCTAAATCAATGCCGTTGAAATCTTTTGCACGGACTTGTAGATGGTTGAAATCAAGAGCGATGCGATTCCTGACGTACCATTCAAAATCGTACCAGTCGCGTCCCTTGATGCGGTTTTTCCATTGACGGAACACAAGGGCGTGCATTTTTCCTGCATACAGGTCTGGCAACGTGAAACAACGTGTGGGAAAAGAAAATGGCTGCATCAATATTTTTTGCTCCGTGTTGAATTGTAATGGCGGATTTGTGTCAACTTCAATTTTTATCTTGAGCGATTTCTCTGTCTGGAATTCCACGTCGTACACGTCGGTATTGTCTTTGAGAAACGCTGATTCAACTTTGCCGAATGTTTTTTTTTCTTTTTTCGTGATGGAAACATCTCTGCCGAGCAATCGCGCTTCGTCGATTATTGCCTGAAAATAGTTCTCAAGCTTGAAATCTTTATTTTTTTGCAATAAAGAGAAGTCCAAGTCTTCGGAATATCGCTTGAGTCCGTGAAAGATTCGCAGGCACGTGCCGCCATAGAAAGCAGCTTCTTTGAAGAATCCGCCACGGTATAGTCCGCCGAGAATTACTTGTTGCATAACCTCATAAATTGCGTTACGCATGTCGGTTTCGCCTACGACGGAGTGTTGCAGGAGCATTTGTTCAAAAATTTCGTTCATTTTAGATATTTGATTAACGTGTTGATACTTTGTTGTTTACGACTGGTTCTCGCACATTGTTCAAGAATGTCGATATTGAAGTTTTTTAGTTCGTCGGTGTCGAAACGAATATCTTCTTCGAGATAGATTTCAACGTCTTTCATAAACCGTAGATTAAGGTTTTTGCTGAAATTGATGACGTCGCACAATGCCTTTTCCGGCGAGGCAATGAGAAATGTAACGCCGTCGGATTGTTCCATTCTTACGCCGATGGAGAAGTATTCGGGTGAACAGTTCTGGTAGGAATAATTCCCCGTGGCATTTTCAAAATCCCTTGAATGTTTGGTGGTTACAGATGTGAGAAGATACACTCGTTCGGGAATGAGTCCATAATAACGCAAGGCATATTCACGCCCCACATACGAAGGTCCGTACAAGTGGTTGGCTATAAGTTCCTGCGAGATGGGTTTGCCTGTTTCTTCGGGACTTGCCACATATAATCCCTTTTTGAGCCGAATGATTTTCCCCGATTTTTCCAACGCACGGGCTTTTTCGTTGATATGCTTGTTCTTTGGAAATAGCGAAGCAAGAATGGTGCTATCGAACGGTATGTTACCAATGTTATTGAACGGAGTCATTTTCTAAATGATTTTTGCAAAAATAGTGATGTTTTGTATAGAAAACAAATAAAATATTGTTTTTCTGTACAAAATGCAACCATTTTATTTTCTCTCGTCGAAGACAAAAAGTAAATAAATTTTCCTATCTTTGAACTCTAAAACATTCATTTTGAAACTCTTTCGTTACATAGTGCCGATTTTCTTTCTGTTCTACTCGGTTGCGGCAGTGGCGCAGATGGACAAGGACGGCAATTTTCATTGGGACGAGTTGTACACGCCCGATGAGATTTTGGAACTTGATATGTCGTTGCCGAACAAGGTGGATGTTTCTGCAATAAAAAACAGGGAGCGGGTGAAATATGTGAAGTTGAAATGCTACCCGTGGATGGAGCACATACCGTTTACTCCCGAAGATTTCCCGAATATCGAGGCGTTGAGGATAGAGACATATTTGCTTGTTGATTTAAGGAATCTTGAACTTTTTACGGGGTTGAAACGGTTGGGGGTTACAGAACCAAATTGTATGGAAACCTTTATACGAGTTATACAAAATAAATTTCCTCAACCATACGCGAATAGGGTTTGGTCATTGTCCGCTTTGGAAGAAATTGATTTTTCAATAGGCAATGGTCTAATGGTATCAAAGAATTCCCTTTCTAAATTGTCTAATCTACATTGTTTAAATAATAAATTTTGTGGTGCATACTTATATGATGAAGTTACGAAGTTGCAAAATATGCAGAGGTGTAATTTTGTTAAAACCATGTTTCCCATTCGTAAAACTGACAGAAAACTTAAACAAGGTAGTTGGAAGATGACATATTATTGTTCTGATCGCTTTAAGTATTATCATTATAGCAGTGAATTATTCAAGACGGATTCTATCTATGAATGTGTTTTACATTTATATAATAATAACGAGAAGGATACTATTTATACGTCAGTTTATGGATATTGTTGGATTTCTGATACTATTTTAATAACTCAATATGGCTTAATTTCTTGTGAAACAAGGAAATATATAGAAAATAGAACAGCGTGTATCTATAATCCTTCTGAAGAAAAATTGATTTTGCTTGATTTTGACGCACTGAATAATTATCATCCCTACTATTTCTTGATGATTGACTTTAGAAAAAAGATATTGATAAGTTATGATACAAAAGATGAATGTAATTATGTGATAGAAGAAAATAAAGTATTTGTTAATAATAAATATAGTTTGGGATATCCAAACTCCTTCTATTGGGGAGAAGGGGAATGTAAAGAAAAATCAGAGCCAGGTCATGAGTTTGACTATTTTGAGTTGTTTGACGATACTCTCAAAATAAGTGAATTAAAGAAAGTACAGATGTTAGACTCATATAAGAAAGAATATGAAAAGCAGATAGAATTTGCGAAAAGCTTGAAAAGTTTAGAATGTATTATTACAAATTATAATAGAAAATGGCGACGCTTTTAGACAGTTTGTCACATATTGATGATGGAGATTTAGGGTTCGCCACTGAATTACCTAAGAGTGGAAACGAGATAATTTGAATGTGTTATGGGAATAGGGAAAACGATATGGCTGATATTATTTTGTTTTGTTCTGTTGTTTGGTGCAGGATTGAAGGGGTATGGGCAGGATAGAAAAATTGTGATTGATAGTGTGTTTGAAAAATTTTCTACATCGGATTACACATATTGTAAACCAGTGAAATGTGTCTGTTTAGAAGAAGAAAGATTAAAATGGGAAGAAAGGAAAAAAAATTGGGAAAAAGAACATAGGGAAAAAAGTATGGATATATTTGTTATTGGTAATCACATAAGTACAATTACATTTTATTTCTACGATGAAAGAAAAAAATCTCTTATTTCCGATACGACAGTTAAACAATGCTCTTTGATTGTTACAGAACAAATGTTCAATGATTATAACCGAAACAATGTTTTATTCTTTTACGTTTGCGATAATCGTAATAGATGGGAAAGTGGAAAACTGGAAACCAAAGATTTAGAAATACATTTGAATTTATATCCTCAGAATGATGATTTTTTAAAACAACTTAAAAAGTAAAAAAACGTAGGTTATGAACAGTTTAAGTAACAAGATGACGCAACCCAGTCGGGGTGGTACAGACAAAATAACTCGTTGAAAAAATGGTCGTTATGCTTCTAATACTTTAGATACTACAAAATAGATAGTGTTTTTTATGAATTTTTTCTTTGTCATTTCTCACCGAATACAAAAAGTAAAAGAAATCTTTCTATCTTTGAACTCCAAACAATTTTGATTATGAAACTTTTCCGTTACATATTGCCTATAGTTTTTCTGTTTCTTTCTTTTTTGGTAGTAGGACAGACAATTACGACGTATTATCCCAAAGTTGATAGACAAAGTCGTGATTACATACATATTATGAAAGTTGTTGTGGAGCCAAACCAGGTCTATGTGGTATTCAGATACAACGTGTTGGGAAACGACAAAGTCGGAATGGGTTCGCAAACCAGTTTGCGTTGCGGTTCGTTTATAAGTACCATACAGCAGTTTGGCATACTTTCCGACAGCATTCAACGTGAGTTGCCGTTTGATAAATGGATTTCCCTTAATGCTCCAGAAAATGTACAATATGCAAGTAAACCGTTTATTTATGTAGATGAGAATGGTGAAAAATGGAACGCACGTTCGTATGATTTTTTTATGGTGTTTCCTGGAAAATTACCAGAATATGCACGTAAGATTTCTATATATGAAAATGCGGAGTCGTTTTATGGAAGCGATGGTTCCAATCCTTTTAATTGGGAAGGAATTCACATAAACAATTTGCATCCAGAAGAAGAATGGTGACGAAGAAATAACCTATAAAAAAATAAATGGAACGGTGAAACGAATTTGCTTTTTCTTCCTATTGGTACTTGCGAATTTCTGTTCTTTCGCTCAAGTTGACTCTTTCCTGCACCGTCATGTCGAACGGAGCGAAGCGGAGAGAGACATCTCATCACAGAAAATTATACAATCTTCAAATTTTTCCTATCTTTGAACTCTAAAACATTCATTTTGAAACTTTTTCGTTCCATAGTGCCCATTGTTCTTATGCTCTTTGCTATAAAGGGTATGGCACAGCCAATTGCCGATGAGGAATATAGGCAACGGCTTGCCGATTCGCTGAAAAAAGAGCTATCGCAGTATTATCCAAATGCAAAAATATGGGAATCCTATTCTTGGGGTAGGTACGTGAATATTCAATTAGAAAAAGAGAATGGATGTTCCGAGAACTGGAAATATTGCTATGATTACCGCAGTAAAAAGTATAATGTAAGTTCTTTTGAGGTGAAAACAGATTCCGTTTCTGTTGAATATTCTTATGGTAAATTGCTTGTGCGTAAACAGTCGGAACCCTATAAAGTTGAATATACAAGCAAAAAGATTGATACTACCATAAGCATAATGAAGGATGGTTGTAATTGTTACATTAGTAAAGTATATTATATAAACAAAGACTATGTATGGATGCTTTCCAGCACAACAGAACGTTGTAGGAGTGAAGAGAGGCACGACGAATTGATATGGTCATACCATGAGGATGAAAATTATGAAGCGATATGGTATTTTGATTGGCTTACAAACAATAAAATTGCATATGCACGTTTTTGTAATGATTCCTCAACATGGCAGTTATGTCAATATAGAACGTATTTTCGCGATAAAAAGGGAACAAACTGGAAAGCAGAATTTCAAGATGGAAATATTCTCATTAAAAAAAATGAATACACTCGTAACGGAGAAGAAAAACCATTGATTTGGGTGACTTGGTCAAAGGAGAAAGGGTTTGAACCTGTCCGTAGTAGTAAGGAAACAGATTATGAATTTTACGATGGTTCGTATTACACCTTACGCAAAAATTATCTTTGGGATAGACAGGATTCTTTGTATCATTTTGTGGATAGCACAATTACCTATGAAGGAAGAAAAATAGATTCAGAACAGCTTGCCCAAATAAAAAAGCGCAAAAAGGAGGAAATCGAGCGTGATAGGGCTTTTTCTGAGCACCTGTCAACATTTATTAAAGTTGACCAAGCGTTTTACGAGGAGGCGTTCGGACCGCTCAAAGGACATGAGGTTGTTCTTTGTCTTGTGAGTCCTGAATTTTATAAACGAATTAAAGGTGGCTTGCCAGCCGAATATAAGCGTTGGCTAAGGAAGGTTTTTGACGAGAAAATGGTTATGCCATATCTTCCCGAATATAGTTTTGATTCCGAAGGAAACATTTTAAAATACAACTACGAAGCCGACGGCTTCAAGTCATTGAGAGAGTGGTGATTGTCATAGATTGTTCAGTGCAAATGTTGATTAGAGTTTTAGAAATGCAAACTTTGGAATCTTTTGTGTCTCGAATCCAAAATTAATATGTACTTTTGGCAAGCAAAATAAGACACAATGAAAAATTTTATTCTATTTGACACTGAGGTTCGTGATGCATTGAAACCGTTTACGTTTACTCGTCCCGTTTCCGAAATTCGTTGCGGAATACTTACCATTACCGAAAAATGGAACAAACGTCTGCAAACGACGTGTTCGTTCAAAACAGCCGAATATTTGCAGCAAAAATTCCAATTACGAGATATAGGCGACAACATATATATAAATAGTGCGGTTTTTCCAACGCAAGAAATTGCCGAAGCGGTTCTGAACTTGGAAGAAAATGCAGTTCTGACGACAGAAAAATCGTGGATTGCGGCACGTGTGAAATCGTTACTGAACGAAACAGAACTGTCGTCGTTGCGACAAATTCCGTTTTCGGGCGAATGTAAGCAGTTGGAACATCTTTGGAACATTTTTCAATTCAATCCTGATGAGATAAATGCTGATTTTGAATTAGTCACGGCTGGTCGTCAGTCGCAAAAAATAAGCGAAACAAATCGTGTTATTTGCCCTGAGAATGTTTTTATCGAAGAAGGGGCAAAGGTTGAATTTTCTATTATCAATGCTTCGGCTGGCAAAGTGTATATTGGGAGAGATGCCGAAATATGGGAAAATGCCGTCATTCGTGCTCCGTTTGCAATGAACGAGCACGCCGTGGTGAAAATGTCGGCGAAGATATACGAAGGAACAACCATCGGACCATATTCCAAAGTTGGTGGCGAAGTACAGAACTCCGTCATTATTGGCTATTCCAACAAGGGACACGATGGCTATTTGGGAAATTCGGTGCTTGGCGAATGGTGCAATTTAGGTGCCGACACAAATAACTCTAATCTGAAGAATGACTATTCTCCAGTGAAGATTTGGAATTATGCGACGCGACATTTTGAAAATTCTGGATTACAATTTTGTGGCCTGATGATGGGCGACCATTCCAAGTCGGCAATCAATACGATGTTTAATACGGGAACTGTTGTCGGCGTTTGTGCCAACATATACGGTGGCGGATTTCCTCGAAATTTCATACCGTCGTTTTCGCGAGGCGGAGCACAGGGCATAGAAGAGAATTTCTTGTCTAAGGCGTGCGAAACGGCAAAACGAGTATATGCCCGCCGTCATAAGGAATTTGATGACGTGGAGACTGCAATTTTGACAACAATTTTCGAAGAAACACGACAAAATCGTATTTTTTAGTCATTGGCATACCATTTGACTTAATGAAATTGTGAGAAATTTTATGCACAAAACTGACATTTTGACTTTTTATGGCAAATTCAAATAAGAACGATTTTACAGAATTATTGATGAGCTCAATTAGCTCTAACGCAGAAATAATACCGATTGTGACGGATGAGGATGTAAAAATCCAACATACCGAAGACATTCCCGATATTCTGCCAATTTTACCGCTCAAGAATGCAATTTTGTTTCCTGGCATTGTTATGCCTATAACCGTCGGTAGGGAACAGTCTATTCGGCTTATTCGCGAATATAATAAGAAATCAAGACTCATAGGAACGGCAACGCAGCGTGACCCACAAGTGGAGAAACCTGTCTTGGCCGATTTGTTCAACGTCGGCACCGTCGCAAAAATATTGAAATTGCTTGAAATGCCCGATGGCACTACGATGGTGATTCTTCAAGGTGTATCGCGTATAGCAATTATGGAACAAATTCAGCACGAACCATATATGATGTGTAACGTGGTTCGCAGAAACGACGTGAAACCGATTCGTGACAAAGAATTCGACGCAATCATTTCCTCAGTGAAGGATATGTCGGTGAAAGTGGTGAAAATGTCATCGCAAATACCGAAAGAATCAATGTTTGCAATAAAAAACATTTCCGACGCCACGTTCATTGTGAATTTTATGTCGTCGAACGTTGACGCTCCGGTTGACAAGAAAATAGCTCTGCTCGACATTGATGACTTGAAGTCGCGTGCAATTATGTTGATGCAACTCTTGTCGCAACAGCTGCAAATTCTTGAAATAAAAAATGATATTCTGACAAAAACTCGTCAGGATATTGACCAGCAACAACGAGACTATTTCTTGCACCAACAAATGAAACAGATTCAGAATGAGTTGGGGGAGGAGTCGATTGACGCTGAAATAGAAAAATTCCGTGAAAAGGCAAAAGATAAAAAATGGTCGAAGGAAATCGCGGAACATTTTGAAAAAGAGTTAGTTAAGTTGAGCCGTGTCGGAACACATTCTCCTGATTATTCGGTGCAATATTCTTATGTGCAAACCTTGGTCGAACTGCCGTGGAATGAGTATTCCGAGGATAACTTTGACTTGAACAATGCCGAGAAAGTTTTGAATGCCGACCATTACGGTTTGGACAAGGTGAAAAAACGTATTTTGGAACACCTTGCCGTTCTCAAACTGAAAAACGATATGAAATCGCCAATCCTTTGTCTGTACGGACCTCCGGGTGTCGGAAAAACATCGTTGGGCAAGTCGATAGCCCGTGCCTTGGGTCGAAAGTATTGCCGAATGTCGTTGGGCGGTTTGCACGATGAATCGGAAATCCGTGGTCATAGAAAAACCTATATCGGTGCAATGCCCGGACGAATTATCCAAAATTTGAAGAAAGTGAAGACTTCAAATCCTGTCTTTGTATTGGACGAAGTCGATAAAGTCGGCCGTGATGTGCACGGCGACCCGGAATCGGCATTGTTGGAGGTTTTGGACCCCGAACAAAATAACACGTTCTACGACAATTATCTGGAACTTGACTATGATTTGTCGAAAGTGATGTTCATTGCGACGGCAAACAATATCGAGTCAATTTCTCCCGCTCTTCGCGATAGAATGGAGATGATTGACATTTCTGGCTATATCGCCGAAGAAAAGATAGAGATTGCAAAACGTCACTTGGTTCCTAATCAATTGAAAGCAAACGGGTTGGGCGAAAAAGCATTGAAATTTCCTGCCAAGACGATTGAATATATCATAATAAATCATACTCGTGAATCGGGTGTTCGTCTGCTTGACAAGAAAATTGCCGAAATCATCCGTGGATATGCGCAAAAAATCGTCCGTGGCGAGGAATTTTCACCGACAGTTTCCGTTGACGATGTGAAGTCAATTCTTGGAAAACCTGATTTCTATTCTGAAATATACGAAGGAAACGACTTTGCAGGCGTCGTAACCGGTTTGGCGTGGACCGCCGTCGGTGGCGAGATTTTGTACATTGAGACAAGTTTTAGCAAAGGAAAGGGAGCGTTGACGCTGACGGGAAACCTCGGAAACGTGATGAAGGAATCTGCCACGATTGCGTTGGAGTACGTCAAGGCACACGCTGCTCGTTTCGGTTTGGACACGTTCGACTTTGAAAACACTAACATTCACTTGCACGTGCCCGAAGGCGCTATTCCTAAAGATGGTCCGTCAGCAGGAATCACAATGGCTACATCGATAGTGAGTGCGCTGACACACCGAAAAGTCCGCAAACGTATCGCTATGACGGGTGAAATCACGTTGCGGGGAAAAGTGTTGCCCGTAGGCGGTATAAAAGAGAAAATTTTAGCAGCAAAACGTGCTGGTATTCAAGAAATTATACTTTGCTCGCAAAACGAAAAAGACATAAACGAAATAGGCGATATGTATCTGAAAGGACTTACGTTCAAATATGTGAACGAAGTCACAGAAGTGATAGATTACGCCTTGTTACAGGAAAAATCCACAAAATAAAAACTGTAGCGGATACGATTAAGCATACCATTGTCGTGGTATGCTTTTTTATTTTCATAAAAAAAATTACTTTTGCACGCGAAACCGCAGTCAAACGACTGTAAAAAATCAAGATATGATAACTGTTGATAATTTAGCAATTCAGTTCGGCAAACGAACACTATTTCAAGATGTAAACTTAAAATTCACACCTGGCAACATATATGGTGTGATTGGTGCTAATGGAGCGGGAAAAACCACATTTTTGCGATTGCTTTCGGGCGACTTGGATTCCACACGTGGAACTATCTCGTTGGGTGCTCACGAACGTCTGTCGGTGTTACGCCAGAACCACTTTGAATATGATGACTGCACTGTTTTGAATACGGTTTTGATGGGCTATCAGCAATTATGGCAAATTATGCAGGAAAAAGATGCCCTTTATGCAAAACCCGATTTCAGCGATGAAGATGGTATTAAAGCGGCTGAATTGGAAGAAAAATTTGCCGAAATGGACGGCTGGAACGCCGAAAGCGACGCAGCGACATTGTTGAGCGGATTGGGGATTGCAGAGGATTTGCACCAAAAATTGATGAAGGACTTGAGCGGTAAGGAAAAAGTGCGTGTAATGTTGGCTCAGGCGTTGTTCGGCAACCCCGATAACTTGTTGCTCGACGAGCCGACCAACGATTTGGACTTGACGACAATCACGTGGCTAGAGAATTTCTTGTCGAACTTTGAAAAAACCGTGTTGGTCGTTTCCCACGACCGTCACTTCCTGGATTCGGTTTGTACACACACTGTCGATATCGATTACGGAAAAATTCAGTTGTATGCCGGAAACTATTCGTTCTGGTACCAGAGTAGCCAGTTAGCATTGCGTCAGCAGGCACAGCAGAACAAGAAGGCGGAGGAGAAGAAAAAAGAATTGTTGGAATTTATTGCCCGCTTTAGTGCCAACGTTGCAAAGTCGAAACAGACGACGAGTCGCAAAAAAATGCTTGAAAAACTGAATGTTGAAGAAATTCAACCTTCTACACGCCGTTATCCGGGCATTATCTTCAAGCCAAGCCGCGAAGTAGGCAATAAGATTCTGGAAGTTCACGGACTGACGGCTTCCATTGATGGAGAACAGTTGTTCAATAATGTGGAGTTTACCGTCGAAAAAGGCGATAAAATCGTGTTCTTGGCTCGTGACCCACGTGCAATCACGGCTTTGTTCGAGATAATTACGGGCAACAGAAAAGCTGATTCGGGAAATTATGAATGGGGAACCACCATTACGACTGCATATTTGCCTGTTGACAATTCAAAATTCTTCAACACCGATATGTCGCTGATAGACTGGCTCGCACAGTTCTCGGAAGATACGCACGAAGTGTTCTTGCGTGGCTATCTTGGACGTATGTTGTTTTCGAACGAGGAAGTGTATAAACAAGTGAAAGTGCTTTCGGGAGGCGAGAAGATGCGTTGTATGATTTCAAAAATGATGTTGAAGGACGCCAATGCCTTGATTCTGGATTCCCCGACCAACCATTTGGATTTGGAGTCTATTCAGGCATTCAACAACTCGTTGATGCAATTCCCTGAAATCGTGCTGTTTACCTCGCACGACCACGAGTTTATTCAAACGGTTTGTAATAGAATCATTGAATTGACACCGAACGGCATCATTGACAAGAAAATGGATTATGACGATTATATAACTGACGAGAAAGTTGCTGCTGCACAAGAGAGGTTATATAAATAATTCACAATGGTTAATATCTTTTTGAAAAATTATAAAAAAGAATAGACGAAATACGTTCGGTAATTAAAGATATTTTTGCACTTTTGTGGGCGAAAAAATTTTAATATCAAAATGAAAAAACATAATTTCAATGCAGGACCGTCCATATTGCCTCGCGAGGTGATTGAAGACACTGCCAAGGCAGTTTTGGACTTCGAAAACGATGGACTTTCAATTTTAGAGATCAGCCATAGAGCTAAGAACTTTCAACCGGTAGTTGACGAGGCTGTCTCCTTGTTCAAAGAATTGTTGGACATTCCTGAAGGATACTCCGTTATATTCCTCGGTGGAGGAGCAAGTTTGGAATTCTGTATGATTCCTTACAACTTCTTGGAAAAGAAAGCTGCGTACTTGAATACGGGCGTTTGGGCTAAAAAAGCCATGAAGGAAGCAAAACTTTTTGGTGAAGTAGTAGAGGTGGCTTCGTCGGCTGACGCTAACTATACGTTCATTCCAAAGAATTTCACTATCCCGACGGATGCTGACTATTTCCATATCACGACAAACAATACTATATATGGTACTGAATTGTTGAAAGATTTGGATTCTCCAGTGCCAATGTTCGCCGATATGTCTTCGGATATTTTCTCTCGTCCTGTTGACGTTTCAAAATATGGCGTGATTTACGGTGGTGCACAAAAGAACTTGGCACCTGCTGGTGTTACGTTCGTTGTGATTAAGAATGATTTGCTTGGCAAAGTTTCTCGTCAAATCCCTACGATGCTTGATTATCGTACGCACATCGACGGAAATTCATTGTTCAACACACCTCCTGTATTGCCAATCTATTCGGCTTTGTTGAACTTGCGTTGGTTGAAGAAACAAGGTGGTGTTAAGGAAATGGAACGCCGCAATATTGAAAAAGCTAACTTGCTTTACGATGCAATCGACAACAGTAAGATTTTCGTCGGAACTGCGAAAGCTGAAGACCGTTCAAGAATGAACATCTGCTTCGTGATGAAAGAAGAATACAAAGAAAAAGAGGCAGATTTCTTGAAATTCGCTCAGGAAAGAGGAATGGTCGGCGTGAAAGGTCACCGCTCAGTAGGAGGTTTCCGTGCTTCTTGCTACAATGCTCTTCCAAAAGAAAGCGTTCAGGCGTTGATTGATTGCATGAAAGAATTTGAGAGAACAATTTAATTCAATCGTATAACAACGAAGGAGAAAGTTCAGCTTTCTCCTTTTTTAATTTTATAGAAATGACAAAAGTACTTGTTGCTACAGAAAAACCATTCGCCAAAGCGGCTGTAGATGGTATTAAAGAAATCGTTGAAAAAGCAGGTTTTACATTTGCTTTGTTGGAATCTTACACTGAAAAATCTGCATTGTTGCAAGCTGTTGCCGACGCTGACGCTCTTATCATCAGAAGTGATAAAGTTGATGCTGAAGTGTTGGACGCTGCAAAAAATCTTAAAATTGTTGTTCGTGCCGGTGCCGGTTACGACAATGTTGACTTGGCTGCCGCAACAGCTCACAATGTAGTTGTAATGAACACTCCAGGTCAAAACGCCAATGCTGTTGCCGAATTGGTATTCGGTTTGTTGGTTTTCGCCGTTCGTAATTTCTTCAACGGAAAATCTGGTTCAGAATTGATGGGCAAGAAACTTGGTATCTTGGCGTTTGGTAACGTTGGCCGTAATGTTGCCCGTGTTGCCAAAGGTTTTGGCATGGAAGTGTATGCATACGACGCATATTGTCCTGCAGAAGTTATCGAAGCTGCTGGCGTTAAGGCAGTTGCAAATCAGAACGAATTGTTCAAGACGTGCGATGTTGTTTCTTTGCACATTCCTGCAACTCCAGAAACAATCAACAGCATCAACTACGATATGGTTAACCAGATGAAGAAAGGTGGTATTTTGGTTAACACAGCACGTAAAGAAGTTATTGACGAAGCTGGTTTGATTAAATTGATGACGGAACGTGCTGATTTGAAGTATGTTACTGACATTATGCCAGCCGCTAACGATGAATTTGCTAAATTCGAAGGCCGTTATTTCTCAACTCCTAAGAAAATGGGTGCACAAACCTCCGAAGCAAACATCAACGCCGGTTTGGCAGCAGCTCGTCAAATCGTTTCTTTCATCACAACAGGTGACAAGAAATTTCAAGTGAATAAATAAGATTTAATCATAAATCTACATTGAAGTTAAGGGATTTCCGTGAGGGAGTCCCTTTTTTATTCGCCGCAACTGCAAATTCCGAAACACAAAACCAACATTTCCATCCGCAATTTTTCCCTCTTAATTCCTAATTTTTAATTAAAAAGTCCTATTTTTACCCCAAGTTCACGCCGAAGCATTTTTTATGCGGTTGGGTGGGCTAAAGCCGTAATAATAAGTGTATTATGCAAAAAAGAGTAAATATGTTAAATTTTAAACCATATAATCATGACAGAAAACACACAGATTAAAATGTTTGAGAATCGCAAAGTTCGTACTGTTTGGGACAAAGAATCAGAAGAGTGGTATTTTTCGGTAGTTGATGTAATTGCTGTTCTAACGGATAGTGAGCGTCCAAGAAAATATTGGAATGATTTGAAAAAGAAGTTGTTAGAGGAGGGCAGTGAGTTGTCCGAAAAAATCGGACAACTGAAAATGCCCAGTAATGATGGGAAAATGTACAAAACAGATGTTATGACCACTCAACAACTTTTTCGATTGATTCAGTCTGTTCCGTCGCCGAAGGCGGAACCGTTCAAACTGTGGATGGCACAAGTTGCGAAAGAACGCCTTGATGAAATGCAAGACCCTGAACTCACGATAAATCGTGCAATGCAGGAATACAGGGCGCTTGGTTATTCTGAGAATTGGATAAATCAGCGGTTAAAATCTATTGAAGTCCGCAAAGACCTTACCGATGAATGGAAAAAGCATGGACTGAAAGAAGGTGTGCAATTTGCCACTCTCACCGATATTATTTACAAAACGTGGTCGGGGAAAAACACAAAAGAATATAAAGAATTCAAGGGGCTGAAGAAAGAGAATCTTCGCGATAATATGACGAACAAAGAATTGGTTTTGAACATGTTGGCGGAACTTTCAACCAAGGAAATTTCAGAAGCAGGAATGCCACAAAATTTTTCCGACCACATCAAAAATGCCGTTGATGGTGCCACGATTGCAAAAAATGCCCGTAGGGAACTTGAACAGAAAACAGGGAAATCTGTTGTGTCGCCTCTTAATGCCCGCAATGCATTAGGTTTGTCTGGCGATGCACAAAACACCTTGTTGTTGAGTAACGAAGAAGAGAACTAATAGTAATTTTTCCCTCTTAATTCCTAAT
The DNA here is from genome assembly GCA_017642535.1 of Bacteroidales bacterium. GTDB lineage: Bacteria > Bacteroidota > Bacteroidia > Bacteroidales > UBA1715 > UBA1715. The sequence goes on from JAGCOW010000057.1 coordinate 73,805, forward strand.
TTTTAATTAAAAAGTCCTATTTTTACACCAACCTATTAACGAAACATGATTAGTAACAAATGTAAAGGAAAGGCCGTCGAAAAAATAATCCGATTAGAAAAATACGCTGAGAATTTCCACGACCGTTTTCTCATAATTGACGACGTGGTCTATCATTTCGGAGCAAGTTTCAAAGATTTGGGCAACCGCCTGTTCGCATTCAACAAAATGGGATTGGATAAGAATCTGATTCTTTCGGCTGTGAAAGGTAAATTTGCGAAACCGTAGGCGTTTCGGTACGGTAATCATTGTCTCTACAAATCGTTGCAAATGAAAATGTTACAAAATCAAAGGTCGTCGCAAGGCGGCCTTTTTTAATGCGTAATTCACAATGCATAATGCACAATTAAGGGATTTCCGTGAGGGAGTCCCTTTTTTTATTCGCCGACTTTTTGTATTTTGCATATGTTTTTGGTTTGTACGTTTTGAAATTTGAATTCGGTATGTTTTTGACCATTAGACCATTATTTATGAAGAAATTGAATCTAACATTACTATTCTTATTTGCTCTCACACTTATGTCGTTTGCACAACTGACGAAAAAAGAATGGAGATTGTATCATAAGAATTGGCATCGGCAATTTCCCCAAAAAATCGATAATAAAACAAATTTATCAAAGATAATGCAAAAATTATTTTTTACATTTTTTTTCTTAATACATTTATTCATAGTTTCTTTTGCTCAATGGCAACAGATCAATATTGACGATTCCGATTGTATAAATTGTAATGAACAAAATAAACAATACCTACGCTATTCTAACAAATGTGTGAAGAAAACATACAAGAAAGACCGCATTGAACAAGGAATCTTGTCATTCGATAAGGATAGCGTTTTTGTGATAAATTATGATGAATGCGATATTCAAAGCGTTGTCAAATTTCCACGAATATTAAGCTCTTGTAAATATGATTTTGATAATCGGAATTTTGAAAACACAGATAAGGCAAGTGTCACCCGAATATTGATAAATAAGCAACAAACAATATTTTCAAATAATTTTATTGAGGATTTACCTTTTCGTTCGGACGAATACCCAAATTTAAAGGAAATACAATTCTACGGGTATTTCCCGAAGCCAGATTCCTTAGTAATGTTTAAGAAACTACAAAGTATTGCGTATGTTGGTTCACAAAACACTGTAATAAATTATTTTAGAGTACCTTGTGAGTTGACTAAAATGGAAAATCTCAGAAGATTGATTCTTTGTAATGCTTATATGGATTTTCCTGATTATATAAAAGATTTTCCTAATTTAGAAATGTTGTTCCTTTGCGATAACAAAGTGTGGTATAGCGAGTTAAATGTGTTGTCAATAAAAACATTGAGGTTTTTATATTGCGAAGGACGTGATATGTTTTTTTACCAACCTCTTATTCAATATGTTGCAAATGATGCGGGAGACGGTTTTGCTTGTTATGGAAATTTTTTCTTACAGAGCGAAGTGTTACATCCAAACTATCCACATGGAATTGTAAATGAGAATAGATTTAATGCAGATACATCATATTTTTTGTACGTTACACCAATAGATGACGATGAACAAAAAATACTTGTTAAAGGAATGTCGGTAAATGGAGTTCCTACTGGAGTGTGGTATTTGGAGGGTAAAACGATGGACTTTTCTAATGGTTTTTCCGTTTCCAAATTAGATAAACACTATATTGAAACAGACGGTTTTATATTTTATATGGACAAATACTGTCGGCAGTGTTATGATTTATACGACGACAAAGGCAGATTGCTCGCCGCTTACGATAATGGCAAGTTTTGGGGTGAAATGTCGTATAAAGATACGTTGGATGAATTTATACAAAAATTTGATTTTAAAAATTAACCTATATGAAAGTTTTGTATGAATCTATAAAATAGAACAATTATTAATTGAATATGGATACGTATCATAACAATAATTTTACTACTTTTGTGTTGTCTTGAGTTTTTCCCTCAAACTTCTGTATGACAGCGGATTTGTCGGATATTATTCACGATATTGTAAGTCAAATATTATATAAACTTAATTCTTAATTTTTATGCCAGTAGTAAAGCCATTCAAAGGATTTCGTCCGTGTAACGAAGAATTTGCAAAGAAAATAGCGTCACGTCCGTACGATGTATTGAACTCAGAAGAAGCAAAGGCGGAAGCCGGCGACAACAAATATTCGTTCTATCACGTAATTAAGCCGGAAATCGACTTGCCAGCCGATGTGGACTTGCATTCGCAGTTGGTTTACGACACTGCAAAAGCAAATTTGCAGAAGTTGATTGACGAAAAAGTGCTGATTCAAGACGAAAAACCGTGCTACTATATTTATGCACAAACAATGAATGGCCGTACGCAATATGGTATTGTAGGTGGTGCGTATGTTGCTGACTACGAGAATAATATCATTAAAAAACACGAACTTACTCGTCCCGATAAGGAAGAGGACAGAAGAAACCACGTCCGTCATACGAATTTCAACGCAGAGCCAGTGTTCTTCGCATTTAAGAACAATTTGGAGTTGGATATGATAATCCACGATGCAATTTTGGTTGATCCTGTATATAATTTTGTGTCGGAAGACGGCGTAGGACATCACGTGTGGGTAATCGACAACGATGCAAAGATTAAGAGAATTGAATATTTGTTCGCCAACGAGGTTGATTGCTTGTACGTTGCCGACGGTCACCACAGAACTGCGGCTGCTGCTGGAGTAGGAGCGGAGCGTCGTGCGGCAAATCCTAACCATACGGGCAATGAGGAATACAATTATTTCTTGTCGGTGAATTTCCCTGCAAATCAGTTGACGATTATCGACTACAACCGTGTGTTGAAGGATTTGAACGGAATGACACCGGACGAATTGCTTTCAAAATTGGAAAAATCGTTCGTGGTTAAGAAAAAAGGCGCGTCGATTTATAAACCGAACAAGTTGCACAACTTCTCAATGTACTTGGCAGGCGAGTGGTATTCGTTGACGGCAAAAGAAGGTACATACAACGATTCTGATCCAATCGGAGTGCTTGATGTAACAATACTTACAGAACAAGTGCTTTCACCATTATTTGATATTCAAGACTTGCGAAGAAGTCAAAGAATTGATTTTGTTGGTGGTATTCGCGGACTTGGCGAGTTGAAGAAACGTGTTGATTCTGGCGAAATGCAAGCTGCCTTTGCATTGTATCCTGTTTCTATGGAACAATTGATGAACATTGCCGACAGTGGCGAAATTATGCCTCCAAAATCAACGTGGTTTGAACCAAAACTTCGAAGCGGATTGATTTTGCATAGTTTAGTATAAATTATAAATCTTGATTCCTATGGAGCCCAAGACGAAGAAATATCTCATCATTGGAGGCATAGTAATTTTGTTAGCCATTATCGGAAATTTATCTCGAGAAGAAGAGAAGAAATCTCGGACTCCACAGGACGAAAGCGTTTTTATGAAAGAAGAACGTCCATCTACAGTGGATAGTTGCAGAAATCAGTTGTACCAATACAGTGACAGTATTCGTGGAATTAAGCCGGAACAAAGTCGCAAGGACGGCTCTGTTCAAATTGTGATGGATTACATTGAAGAAAATGCAAAATATCCGCGAAGTATCCGCTACAAAGAGTGGTCGAAAGTTACTGACTATGGCGATATGTGGGTTGTTCGGTGTAAGTTTAAAGGTAAAAATTCATTTGGCGAAGTCACCGATAATGATATGTGGTTCTATATCCAGAATGGCGAGGTTGTAAAAATGTCTGCGGCACTATAAAACTTAGAGCATTTTTTGCAATTCGAACATTTCGTCTCGTAATTTTGCGGCGGTTGCAAAATCCATTTCTTTTGCAGCGGCTTCCATATCTTTCTTGGTTTTGGCAATGAGACGTTTTATTTCGTCTTTTGACATATATTTTACGACAGGATCGGCTGCAATCGAAGCTTGTGAGTCAAACTCATCTCTTTTCGTTAATGATTTGTCGATTGCCTTTACGATTTGCTTTGGCGTAATGTTGTGTTCCGTATTGTAGCGAATCTGCTTTTCTCGTCGACGATTGGTTTCGTCAATTGTTTTCTGCATACTATCGGTAATTTTGTCTGCATACATAATGACGTGCCCATTCACGTTACGAGCCGCACGACCTGCCGTTTGTGTGAGTGAGCGTGCATTCCGAAGAAAACCCTCCTTGTCGGCGTCGAGTATCGCAACAAGTGAGACTTCAGGCAAGTCCAAACCTTCGCGGAGCAAGTTCACACCAACTAATACGTCAAAACCTCCAGCACGAAGATTTTCCAGTATCTCCACACGTTCCAGCGTGTCAACATCGCTGTGGATATAGGCGCTTTTTATGCCAAGTCGAGTGAGATATTTTTGAAGTTCCTCGGCCATTCGTTTAGTGAGAGTGGTAACCAAAACGCGTTCGTTTGCGTGAGCTCTCTGGTTTATTTCTTCAATCAAATCGTCTATTTGATTTTCGGTCGGACGAATTTCAATTTCTGGGTCTAACAAACCTGTCGGTCGAATCACTTGGTCAACAACCACGCCTTCGGAACGTTGTAGTTCAAAATCAGCGGGGGTTGCGCTTACGTATATGACCTGATTGCAAAGAGATTCAAATTCCTCAAAGTTCAAAGGACGGTTGTCCAATGCGGCAGGAAGACGAAATCCGTTATCGACAAGGTTTATCTTACGGGAATGGTCACCTCCGTACATTCCGTGAAGTTGCGGAATGGTAACGTGGCTTTCGTCTATGACAAGTAGGAAATCCTTGGGTAAATAGTCAAAAAGGCAGTAGGGACGGACACCTTCGGCTCTGCCATCAAAGTAGCGGGAATAGTTCTCAATCCCCGAGCAATAACCGATTTCCTTAATCATTTCCAGATCATATTCAACACGTTCTTTCAGCCGTTGTGCCTCCAATTGTTTGTCAATGCTGACAAGGTAATCCATCTGTTTTACAAGGTCGTCTTGTATGTCACGAATTGCTTTTTCAAAGCCACCTTTGCTCGATATGAACAAATTGGCTGGATAAATGACTGTTTCGTCAAATTGTTCTATCGTTTTCCCCGTTTCAGGGTCTATTGCCGAAAGTTGGTCTATTTCGTTGTCCCACAGTTCAATACGAATGGCGTAATCGTGCGATGCCTCAAAGACGTCAATTGTATCACCTTTTACGCGAAACGTGCCTCTATGAAAATCCAGTTCGTTCCGAGAATACAGGTCGTCAACCAATTCGCGGAGCAAAACGTCCTGTGCGATTTTCTGACCTATTCTGAGGTGAATGGCACGTTCTTCAAAGTTGTTGGGATTTCCCATACCGTAAATGCACGAGACGGAAGACACGATAATAATGTCTTTTCGTCCCGAAAGGAGCGTACTTGTCGTACTAAGACGAAGCTTTTCCAGTTCGTCGTTAATCGACAAATCTTTTTCTATGTAGGTATTTGTTTGAGGAATGTAGGCCTCTGGTTGATAATAGTCGTAATATGAAACAAAATATTCAACCGCATTTTCGGGGAAAAATTGCTTAAATTCCGAATAGAGTTGAGCCGCTAAGGTTTTGTTGTGACTGAGGATGAGCGTAGGTTTTTGAACCTGCTCAATCACATTTGCTATGGTAAACGTCTTTCCCGAACCCGTAACGCCCAGCAACACCTGATGCTTGGTGCCGTCAAGAACCCCTTCCGTCAGTTGACGAATTGCTTCGGGCTGGTCGCCGGTAGGTTTATATTTTGATGAAAGCGTGAATTGCATAGCGAGTGCAATAATACAAAAGAATTTGAAATTTTTGATAATGATAGACTATTAATGATTCATTTGACAAATGAACAAGATTTTTTGATTTTGTCAATATCTTTTTATTCGTGGAGCGATGTTGATGTAATGTAATCTTTACTTTTGAAAATCAATAATTAAAGAAACGAACAATGACAAAATTTGGTACAGTATTCAAAGAAGGCGGAAAGAAAGCGTTACTTTGTGGTTCAGGAGAGTTAGGTAAGGAAGTTGCAATCGAGTTACAACGATTGGGCATTCAAGTGGTTGCAGTTGACCGATACGAAAATGCGCCAGCAATGCAGGTTGCTCACAAATCGTATGTGATTTCTATGTTAGACGGCGACAAACTTCGTGAGATTATTTATGCCGAAAAACCCGATTACATCATTCCTGAGGTAGAGGCAATTGCAACCAAAACATTGTTGGAGCTAGAAAAAGAAGGGTATAATGTAATTCCGACAGCTCGTGCGACGTTTTTGACAATGAACCGTGAAGGTATCCGTCGTTTGGCAGCTGAAGAATTAGGTTTAAAAACTTCAAATTATCGTTTTGCGGCTACTTATGACGAATACAAGGCGGCAATTGCCGAGGTAGGTATTCCTTGTGTGGTTAAACCGATTATGAGTTCATCGGGTCACGGTCAAAGCGTTGTGAAAACAGAAGCCGATGTTGATAAGTCATGGGAGATTTCACAAGCAGGTGGTCGTGCCGGAGCAGGAAAAGTGATTGTTGAAGGTTTTGTCGATTTTGATTATGAAATCACGTTGCTGACCGTTCGTCATAAAGATGGAACAAGTTTTTTGAACCCTGTTGGTCACTGGCAGAAAGACGGTGATTATCAAGAGTCTTGGCAACCACAACCTATGTCGGACGTTGCATTGGCGAAGGCACAGGATATTGCAAAGAAAATTACCGACGCACTTGGTGGAAGAGGTATTTTCGGTGTGGAAATGTTCATTAAGGGCGACGACGTTATTTTCAGCGAAGTTTCTCCTCGTCCGCACGATACAGGTATGGTGACGATGATTTCACAGGATTTGTCGGAGTTTGCACTGCACGTTCGTGCCATTCTTGGTTTGCCTATTCCGAATATCGCGTTCCACGGACCTTCGGCTTCGAAAGCAGTGGTTGTTTTTGGTGATAGTACCAATGTTTCTTTCAGCAATTTGGAAGAAGTTCTTGCAGAACCTGATACGCAAATCAGAATATTTGGGAAACCCGAAGTTCACGAACATCGTCGTATGGCAGTCTTGTTGGCTCGTGGTAATTCTATTGAGGATGCAAAAGCCAAAGTTCGTGCTATGTACGACAAACTTAAAGTTGAAAAGTAATTAGATACGTGTTTTTCGTCGTAGATATACGTTTAAAGCAGATTTAATGTAAATATTTATTGAATCATAGGTCTGCAAGAAAAAAAAATGTATATTTGTGGCGAAGAAATTAATGTATCTTACACACCTCGCGGAGGGATGACGCCCCAAGTTGTCCCTCCATTTTTTTGTCCATAATTGCTTTTTTCTCCAATTCTATTGTAATTTTGTAGCGACAAAAAAAGAATGTTTGTTGTTATAGCATTGATATTATTATGTGCTGGGGCGAGTTTCGTACAACGCGTATGTGGCTTCGGTTTCGGCGTTTTCATAATGACAATGTTACCATATTTATGTCCTTCGTATAACGAAGCGACAACATTGTCGGGCATTTTGTCGGCGTGTCAATCATTGTATGTATTGTTTGTTTTGTGGCGATTGGTGTCGTTGCGACGTATTTTGCTCATTATGTGTTCATGCATTGTGTTTTCATATCTTGCAATCCAATATGTCGCCGTTGCAAGTGATTCTTTTTTACAAGTTTTACTTGGTATTATGCTGATTCTGTTGAGCTTATTTTTCTTGTTCATCAGTCCCAAGATTCAAGTTCGTCCCACCAAGACGCTTCAGGTTTCTATGGGAGCATTGAGTGGGGTAATGGGTGGTTTGTTTGGTATGCATGGACCACCAGCGGTAATTTATTTCTTGGCAACCGAGAAAGACAAGAATACCTATATGGCAATCTGTCAGGCATATTTTTTCCTGACGAATGTGGTAATGACGATTTTTAGGGCTCAAAAAGGGTTTGTGACGCCATTTGTAGGATGGTCGTGCTTGTATGCGTGCGTGGGAATTGTGATTGGCTCGTATTTCGGCAGAAAGGTATTTGATAAGATTCCAGCTGAAAAATTACGCAAGATAATTTATATCTATATGATATTCAGTGGAATAGTTGCTATATGTGCATAAAAAATACCCGAAGAATAATCCTCGGGTATGATTCCATTTTTATATAAACGCCATTAGAAATTTGGTCGTAAATCGGTGTCTTTATAGAAGTTGACGATTTCGGCAACGGCATCGTCGGCGTCGTCAACGATTTTAATCAAATCCATATCTTGTGAACTGATGTTTTTCGCACCGGCAAGCATTGTTGTCTGAATCCAATCCATCAACCCTTTCCAGTATTCCTTGCCAACAAGGACGATGGGGAAGTGGCCGATTTTTCCCGTCTGAATCAACGTAACAGCTTCAAAAAGTTCGTCAAGTGTGCCAAATCCGCCTGGCATCACGATGAATCCTTGCGAATAACGCATAAACATCGTCTTTCTTGTGAAGAAATAGTCAAATGTTATCAACTTGTCGTGGTCGATGAACTGGTTAGCCGATTGTTCGAAAGGCAGGGCGATATTGATACCCACCGATTTACCTTTCCCTTTTTGAGCACCTAAGTTTGCTGCTTCCATAATTCCGGGGCCGCCACCGGTGATGACGCCAAATCCGTGTTTGGTGAGCAAATAGGCAATGTCTTTTGCCAATTTGTAATACGGATCGGTGTTTGCTGTGCGAGCCGAACCAAATATGGAAACGCACGGACCGATTTTTGTCAGCTTTTCAAAACCTTCGACAAATTCAGCCATATATTTGAACACTTCCCACGTGTTATCTGCCTTGATACCTTGCCAATCTTTCGGATTAACAACTTCTTCTACATTATTTTCTTTTTCGTCCATAGTTCTTATATTTTAATCATTCTCTCAAAAGTAAGTAAAATCGTGTAATAATCAAAATTTTTTGTGCTTGTATTTCACTTAGGTGCAATTTTTTCGTGCCGAACAATCTTTTTTTGTCAAAAAACGCTATTTTCGCCTTGCTATGACAGAACAAGAAGCATATAATAATTGTATAGAACAAATAGAGTTTTATAGAAACAAACGGGAACAAATCATACAAGAAAATGATTTGTTACAAAAACAAATTCTGGCGCTATTGGCGAATGACGCAAAGGCGGATGTTTCTGCATTGCAGGCAAAAATCGCACACAATGAGCAGTTAGACGAAGAATATGGTGCCAAAATGCACGAACTTACAATTCAGCGAAATCTGTTAGAACCCTAATATTGTTTTGGAGTTTCGTTTCTGCCACAAAATTCTTTGAAATCGCAATAACTACAGACCTTTTCCCTGTTTTCTGTTTGCACAAATTTACGATTGGTGTCAAGCAATTCCGTAATTTTTTCTTGTAAGCCAGTTTCAAATTCTTTTTCAAGATCTCCATCGAAGCTTAGAACTTCTTTTTTGTTGTATTTCAAAGTCGTTCTATTGTTCTTGTCGTTTATGGTCTGGATGAAAAACAAATTCGGTTGGAATGTTTTTTCTGGTTCCATTTTCTTGAGGATATATGCGTACAACATGGTTTGAAACGCTTCTTTGGGGAATCTCTCTTTGTCTTTGGTTGGTGGGGTAAACAAGGATTCTGTGGTAACGTTTAATTTCGTGTCAAGATTGTCAACTTTGCAATTTCCTGTCTTGTAGTCAACAATTCTTACGATGCCTTTTTGCATATCGATTCGGTCAAATCTTCCACCAATTTCGATACCTTGGAATGTTGTTCTTGCATCTTTTTCTACTTTGATAAGAGTGAATGGATTTTGTTTCTCGTATTCAAGGAATGTTTGTATTTGTTTCTTTATTGTATGAAATTCTGTACTTTGTTTATTGATGATTCTTTCTGGTGCGTGAAGGTCTTTCATAACTTGCAGAATTGTGTCCTCAAGTTTCTTGTCATCTGCTATAATAGTGTCAATTACCTGACTGTCAATTGTTTTACCTTCCAAACCTTTGTATAGATTTTCCATCGTGTTGTGGAAATAGTTTCCCACATCGTATGGCTTTGGCAATTCGTCAAATTCTTGTGGCTTTTTCAACCTTTTTATTTGTGAAAAATAAAATTGCAGGCCACATTCAATATACTTGATAATGGCGGTAGGTGAAAGGTATTTCCCGTTTTTTAACGAATCAAAATAATTTTGCACATCAGGGTTATTTTTGTCAATGGAAATGGGCTGTACGTTGTTGGGGGAAACGTTGTAATTGTATTCTTCGACGGTGATTTTGTCGAGAACCTTGTCTTTATTCTGTTCTTCTCCATTACCAAGATTCGTCTTGAACGGACTTTCATATAAAAGTTGTAATAAGAATCGACTTTGTTCCGACTTGTTTTCTCCCGAATTTTCGCTGTAAAGCAGGGTAATGTTGTGACTTCGTTGGAGAGTACGGTAAAAATAATACGAGTACATTGCCGACTGTTCTTTGATAGTCGGCATGCCAAAGGCGACACGAAGGTTGTAGGGGATAAACGAGCTTCCAAGCGATGTCTTAGGCAAATTTCCGTCCATAACCGACGTAAGGATAATGTTTTCGAAATCCAACAGACGTGTTTCCAAAATACCCAAAACTTGCAGACCAACGAGTGGCTGACCTTCGATGGCGATGTTCTTGCTTTGTAGGGTTTTCTTCAAAAAACTATTGATAAATTCGATTTTCTGAAACTGAATGTTGTTGTCCTTCGTAATTTTTTGTGCAACAGATAGTTGTGTATAGATTGTATAAAAAATACTTTTGTCAATTTCGTCTAATGCAAATTTTTTGCATATATCTATGATTGCTTTGGAAAGATTTTCTACATAGTATTCAAGTGTGGTGTCTAATTTGAAAATGAAATCAAGCGTATCGCCACAATCATCGATTTGTAGGGTTATTTTCTTGTTTTTTACTATATCGTCACGAATTGCTCTTATTTGTTCATTGATAGTTGTTGGTATTAGTGGATTTTCACATATTTTAAGAACGTCTTTGTAATACAACTTGTTATTACGTTTATTAGCATACAAGCTCAACATTGATTCGAAAAGCGTGTAGGCAGCCGACGAACGGATAGGGTAGCCGAGGGTTACGTTGTATTTGTCAACGGGGAGAGACTTGATGACGGGAACGACTAACTTTTCGTCTGCCAAAATGATTGCTGTGCTCTCGTATTGCCGTGTCGGGTCTAAATCCTGCAAT